>JAEWRC010000158.1 GCA_023460175.1 Actinomycetes bacterium | reverse complement strand
CGCCACCACCGGACGATCCGCCGCGACCTCGTCGAGCCGCTGGACCGGCACCGGGGCGCCGACCCCGACGGCGTCGCCGGCCGTGGTGGCCGCCGAGCGGGTCGCGATGACCAGCCGACCGGTGGATTGCGTTTGCAGCTGCACACTTTCGAGGGCCAGCCGCACGGGCGGCGTGGGTGCGAACACGGCCCGGTCGATCACCAAGCCGTGCGCCTCGGCCTGCCGGCGGGCCAACTGCGCCGCGCCCTGCACCGCGCGCAGCGAACCCTTGCCGCCGCGGGTCGGGGTGCGCGCGCTGGCCAGCACCTCGCGGCCGGCGGGCCCGCCACACAGGACGATCTCGGTGGTGGCGTTGCCGATGTCGATGCCGGCCCAGATGGTCACCGCAGCAGGCCGCGCCGGCGGTAGGCGGCGGCGGCCTCGCGGACCAACTCGGCGCAGGCGTGCGCCTCCTGGGCCACCAGGCGCTGCGCCAACTCCTCGAGCTCCTCGAACGTGGAACGGCCGGGACGCAACGCCTCGTACGCCGCGAGCATGTCGTCGGTGCTCAGCGCGGTTAACTCCGCGGCCCGACGCAGGTTGGTGCCCAACTGGGCCGACCCGGTCCCCTCGGCGGCCTCGGCCTGCACCAGCAGCGTCTCCCGGCTGATCCGGATGTCGTCGAGGGTCAGGTCGCCGTTGCGGGCGGCCTCGACGGTCACCTGCTCGAGGCCGCGACCCGAGTGCGCGGAGATGGTCATCGTTGGAACTCCAATTCGACGTTGGTGCTGTCCTGGTGCCGGGACTCCGCGCGTTCGATGGCCACCATCGAGACCACCTGGGTGTGATACCGCGCGGTGATCGCCTCCTCGGTGTAGGCGTTGCGCATCGGTGCCGGTGGCGTGCCCTTGGCGTGCCGGCCGGCGTTGATCCCGATCAGCCGGTACATGTCGCGGGTGATCAACGGTGCGACGCTGAGCAATTCGAGGTTGGCCAGCGGCGGCAGGTCTCGGCGGTGGATCAGCGTGGTGCCCTTGGCCTGCAGTCCCACGCCGACCCCGGAGCCGGACAGCCGCGCGGCGGCCTTGCCGATGTAGCCGAGATCGATGTTGCCGCTGATGCGCACCAGCCGCGGCACGCACTGTTCCTCTTCCAATCCGGCCAGGATCTCCTCGAGCGCGTCGTAGACCGTCAACCCGGACAGGCTGCGAAACAGCTTGGTGCCCAACGCCGGCGAGACGCCGATGACGACCTCGCGCGGATCGTCGCCGACGGCGGCCGGCCCGCGCGTGGTCAACCGCGCTGGCTGGGCGTACTGTGCCTGTTCCTTGACCAGGTCGGCCACCGAACGTGCCTGGCGCACCGTGTCGATCTGCTCCTGGCGCTCCGTCGTCGGGCGGTAACCCGTTCCGGGACCGGCATAGTCGTTCGGATCCTGCAGCGCCGACAGCACGTTCATCTGTTCATCGAAGATCGCGGCGGTCTGCAGATAGTCCCCGGTGATGCGCGCCTTGGCCATGCCCAGCACCCGCTCGGCCAACTCCGGGAAGCCCGTCTCATCGAGTGCGGCGACCACGTCGAGCACCGTGAGGCCCTGCTGGTCGATGGCGGTGGCGGCGTGCAGCACCTTCACCCCGTCGGTGGCGGGCAGATCCTTGGAGCCCTCGGCGCCGACGACGGCCTCGACGTGGTCGTCGTCGAAGTCGGCAAGGCCGAGGTACTCGAAGACCGCGCGGGTGGCCTCGGCGGCCTGGCGGCGCATGGACTCTAACGTCGTGGGCTCCACCGAGCGCAGCCCGCCGTCGACGCCCCAGTCCCGCTGCATCACCAGGTAGTCGTCCAGGTCGGCGGCGTTGAAGTTCGACGGCCCGAACATGTTGTCGTAGGCCACCACCGAGCCGAACCCGGAGAAGATGAAGTCCGACCCGGACAGCAGCACCGGCAGGGTGCGGCTGGTCCGGCGCATGGTGGACTCCGACATCAAACTGTCGTTGCCGCTGCAGGATTCGAGTCCGCGCAGCATCACCATGAGGTTTTCGGCGATCAGTTCCCGCACACCGCCGGGTACCGAGGCGGTGATGCCGGCGCCGTCGATACCGCCGTTCTGCACGCCCTGGGCGCCGATCCCCTTGGCCAGCGCCACGCAGCGGGCCTCGAGGTAGTTCATCGACTTGCGTTCGGCCTGTCCCATGAGTACCTCGGAACCCGCGCCGCTGGACAGCCGCATCTTGATGCCACGCGAGGCGTAGGCGGAGGTGAGGAACGCCTTGGACCAGGGGGTGTCGTCGCCGTCGGTGAATACCTGCTCGGTGCCGTACACCGACACCGTCTCGGCGTACGAAACCAGGCCCCGCACACCCATCTTCAGTTCGCGGGCCTCCTCGACGGCGCACTGGGTCAACGCGCCCGGCGCCGGCACCTGCGAGCCGATCAGCAGGCCGACGGCGACTGCGGGCGCGTCGTCGAGTACCGGGACGGTGGCCTCCAACTCCCGGAAGCCGTAGACCACGGCGGTGGCGGCGTCGGCGGCGATCAGCAGCGGATCGTCGAGCCGGTTGGTCACGTGCGCCTGGTTGGCGGGGCTGCGGCGGGCCCGCATCTTCATCATCGCCATCTGGATCTCGACGGGATTCAGCGTCGCGACCACCCGCGCCATCTTGGCCGGGGTCAGCCCCGCGCAGATCCGCAGCACCTTCGCGCGCGGCACGCTGGAGTCGACGATCATGCGGGCCAGTTCCAGATCCGCCATCGCCATCGACCGCGGCGCCTGATCATGATCGATGGCGTAGCGCACCACGAATTCGTCGATGGTGTCGAAGTCCGCGGCGGCCACCGAGTCCATCTCGAGCACGGTGCCGTCCTCGCCGACCACCCACGACGGCTCCGGGTCGTAGGGCGAACCGTGCGAGATCATGCCCAGTTCGGGGTCGGGCTCGGCGAATCCGTCGAGATTCACCGCCTGCTGATCCAGCATGCGGATACGCCCCAGCCGGTGGTCCTGCTCGGTGTCTGTGCCCTCTGGGTGCATGACTTTCGCCGTACCTCTCTCGTCTCGAGGTCTTCGAGGCCCCCATCATCGGCCGAGTTCGCGGACCGGACAACGTTCTCGGCCGATGTTCCAACAACCTGTGTGACGCTGTGCGGTGTCCACCGGACCGACGCCGACGCGATCTACAACACAATGTTGGAAAAGCGGCGCTACCCAATGACAATGGCGCCCTCATCTCGCACACTTTGCCTCTGACGGGAGCAGGTACTTTGCGGCTCCGCTGGTGAGGAGGATCAATGTCCGAGGTTGTCAACACCGACGACACGCGTGCCAAGGATGCGCCCAACGACGGTCGCACCCACTTGCGCGGCAACCTGGGCGTCGCCGCCATCGTCTTGATGGTGGTCGCCGCGGCCGCACCGCTGTCGACGATCGGTGGCAACGTGCCGATCGCGATGGTGCTGGGCCAGACCGCGGGCATTCCCGTCGCGTTCCTGGTGGCCGGCGTGATCTTCCTGCTGTTCGCGGCCAGCTTCGTGGCGATGTCGAAGTACGTCAAAGAGGCCGGCGCGTTCTACGCCTACATCCAGCAGGGCCTCGGCAAGGCCGCCGGCACCGGCGCGGCTGTCCTGGCACTGCCGGCCTACATGGCGACGCTGCTGGGCGTGGCCGCCTACGACGGCGTGATCCTCGCTGGGTTCATCGAGCGCTTCAACGGACCGTCGATCCCGTGGTGGCTGCTGACCGCGCTGGTGCTCGCGATCATCGCGTGGATGGGCTACCGCCACATCAGCCTGAGCGCCAAGGTGCTGGGCATCTTCCTGGTCTCCGAGGTTGCCATCCTGGTGGTTCTCGACCTCGTCATCGTCATCCAGGGCGGCCAGGAGGGCATCACCGGCGATTCGTTCACGCCGGAGGGCCTCGCGGGCGGCGTCGGGATCGCCCTGCTCTACGCGCTGTGGGGATTCGTCGGCGTCGAGGCCACCGCGGTCTTCCGCGACGAGGCCAAGGACCCCGACCGCACCGTCCCCCGCGCGACCTACTGGGCCGTCGCCATCGTCGCCACCTTCTACGCCTTCTCCAGCTGGGCCCTGATCGAGGGCAACGGCGGCAACAAGGCAATCGCGGTGGCCGAGGCCGACCCCGACAACTTCATGGTGAACACCGCGCAGCAGTACCTGGGCATGCTCGGCCGCGACCTCACCACCGGCCTGTGGTTCATCAGCGTGTTCGCCTGCGCGTTGGCCTTCCACAACATCGCCACCCGCTACGCGTTCGTGCTGGGCCAGAACAGCGTGTTCTCCAAGCGCTTCGGTCAGGTACACGCGCAGCACGGATCTCCGTCGAACGCCTCGCTGCTGATCAGCGTGCTGACCTTCGTGATCATGGGTGTGCTGGCCGCGCTGCAGCTCGACCCGGTGCTGGGGATCTTCGGACCGCTGGGCGGCCTGGGCATCCTGGCGCTGGCCATCCTGTGGCTGCTGACCACCATCTCCGTGGTGATCTTCTTCAGCCGCCGCGGCAACTCGACGGGCACCGTGGTGCTCGCGTCGGCGGCGACGCTGGGCCTGGCCGCGGCGCTGGTGTTGGTCGTGTCCAACCTGACCCTGGTGGTCGGCGGCACCCCGACCACCGCGGCCATCTTCGGTTTGATGCCCCTGGTCTTCTTCGGCATCGGCATGCTGCTGGGCCGCCGGTCCAACGCCGATCTGACCTCCACCCCTGCGGGTCTGTAGATCCGACCCGCCAGTAGACAGCCCCGGCTGGTTTCCTCCCCCCCAGGAACCAGCCGGGGCACTGCTACCGTGAATCCTGCGGTTTCGGAGATGTGCCGCGGCTCCGCCGACCGCGCCACAGCAGTGAGTCGCGCGGCCGATCGGGAGTAGGGGCGATATGGCTCGGGAATCGCCACTGACTGTGGCGATGGCCTTGACCGTTCCGCCGCTCGATCAGGGATCGGTGATCGCGGGGCAACGCGGACTGCAGCGCGACGTGCTGTGGGTCGACATCATGCACGCGCCCGCCGAGGCGTTCGTCCGCGCCGGCGACCTGGTACTCACCACCGGCGCCGACACCCGCCAGCCCGGGGTCCGCGAGTTCCTCACCTATGTCGTCGCCACCTCGGAGGCGGCCGGACTGGTGCTGAGCCCGCCGCCGGAGATCCCCACCGACGAGCTGCTGTCGTCGCTGGTGCCGTTGGCCGACGACCGAGACTTCCCGGTGGTGAGCCTGCCCTGGGAGATCGCGTTCGCCGCGGTCCAGAAAAGCCTTCTGCCGCTGATCAATTCGGTGGACGCGCGGGTGCAGATGGTGATCGGCCGACGCGGGCGCGACGACGAGGGCTGGAACGACGTGGCCGACGCGTTTGCCGAGGCACTGGGCGGCGGCCAAGACGCGGACGGGCCACGCCAGTTCGCCGAGGTGCTGCGACAGCACCCGCAGAGCATGGCGGCCGTCCTGCGGACGTTGCAGCCGCTGGTCGACTACGACCGCACGCGCCGCGGACAACTCGTCCACACCCTGGAGATCCTGCTCAACGAGGCGGCCAACATCAGCGCGGCCGCCCGCGCGCTCTACCTGAACCGGCACTCCCTGCTCTACCGGATCAAGCTCATCGAGGAACTCACCGGGCTGTCCCTGAAGGATCCCGCGGATCGCTTCCAGTTGGAGGTCAGCGTCCGGGTGCATCGGATCGACGTCTCGAACGGATGACCGCTCTGCGCGAATTTTCGGGCCCGGGTGTCGGCACGTTAGTGTGCTCTGGTCGGCCTCCGCGAACAGGCCGGTAGAAGAGTTGGACGGATCATGACCGCAGCAGCAGAAATGTCGGCGCTCGAAGCCCGGGTCGGCCACTACTACAAGATGGACCAGCCGTACCTGGTCGGGCGTGAGAAGGTGCGCGAGTACGCCCGCGCCGTGCAGGACTATCACCCGGTCCACTGGGATGTCGACGCTGCCGCCGAGCTGGGCTATTCGGGCCTGGTCGCGCCGTTGACCTTCACCTCCACCCCGGCCATGGCGTGCAACCGTCGCATGTTCGAAGAGGTCGTCGTCGGCTACGACACCTACATGCAGACCGAGGAGGTCTTCGAGCAGCACCGCCCGATCGTCGCCGGCGATGAGTTGGAGATCGACGTCGAGCTGACGTCGGTGCGCAAGATCGCCGGCCGGGACCTGATCACGGTGACCAATACGTTCACTGACACCGCCGGCGAGCGGGTGCACACGCTGCACACCACCGTCGTCGGCGTCACCGCCGAGGACGTCGATCCGGCCATCAAGGGCGCCGTGCAGAAGGCCATGATGCACGACATGAACATCCTCGACATCGGGGAGTCCGACGGCGCCTACCACAAGACGGTGCGCCCCGAGGGCGAGGTCCGCATCGCCTCCCCCGGTGATCGCACCCCCGCGACCCCGTCCTTCGACGCGGTGCAGGTGGGCGACGAGTTGCCGGTCCACCACACCCGGCTGTCCCGCGGCGACCTGGTGAACTACGCCGGGGTCGCCGGCGACGCCAACCCGATCCACTGGGACGAGGGCATCGCCAAGTTCGCCGGGCTGCCGGATGTGATCGCGCACGGCATGCTCACCATGGGGCTGGGCGCCGGATTCGCCTCGACCTGGTCGGGCGACCCGGGCGCGGTCACCCGCTTCGCGGTGCGGCTGTCGGCGCCGGCGGTCGTGCCGGCCGCCGAGGGCGCGGACATCGAGTTCAGCGGGCGGGTCAAGTCGCTGGACCCCGAGACCCGTAGCGGGGTCGTCATCGTCGGCGCGAAGTCCGGGGGCCGCAAGATCTTCGGCCTGGCGACGTTGGGCGTGCGCTTCAGCTGAGGTCGGGCGGCGCCGAGGCAGAACTCACGCAGGCATTGTGCGAGTGGACGTCTGCCTGACGGCCGACTCGATGTGGGGCGCGAATCTCGTCACACCCCGTGGGACTTTTCAGTCCCCTTTCGCGCAATGAACTCGTCGAAGTCGAACTCAATTGATTCGCCGCTTTGCTCACCTGCACCCAACGCTTGGCGCAAGGCACGTAGGCGCGTTTCGCTGTAGTGCGCATCGAGGCTGACCGAGGTGTTCTCACCCATAAGTCCGAATGCTACTGACAGCCGGTGCCACGCGCTGTCGGTCGTCACACCCCGTGGGCGGTGACCACCGTCCCCGACTCCGGCGCAGCGACGGCCCCGGCGACCAGCTGATACAGCGGCGTCCCCCAGGCGTGCACGCCACTGCCGGCCGGCGAGTACGCGGTGTGGATCGCGATCGCAGAAGGCGACAGCGCGTCATCCTGATCCGGGTCGTAATCGCACACCGGGTCGCCGACGTCGCAGACGCTGACGGTGCGGGCGCCGATCGAGGCCGGCAGCGGCGAGGTGTCCGTCGAGGCCAGGAACGAATGTTCTTGCGCCACGCCCTTACCCACGCTCGGCAGCACCGCCGTCGACCCCATCTTGATGGTGGTGTCGGCGGGCAACCGGTCACCGTCGGCCACCAGCAGGGCCGCGGCGATGCGCGGGTCGTCGCCCAGGTCGTGCAGGTTGCGGTGAATCACCATGGCGCCCTGCGAATACCCAGCGAGCACCACCTTGGTGTCCGGGCACTTCTCGCTGTAGGCCTCAAGTTGCTCGGCGGTCGCGTCGGCGCCGTCCTCGACGCTGTCCATGAAGTCCATCCAGCCGCCCAGGCCGCCCTCGACCGGCACGGGCGCCGCCGGGTACTGCACGGCCTCGGCGGTGAGGGTCTTCCCGTCGACAGCCAGTTCGGACCGCAGCTGCTGATACGACTGGTAGACGACGTCACCCATGCCGCCGTTGGCGGTCAGACCCGCACCGTCGCGCTGGCCGGATCCCGCGGCGCCGATCCAGTGCACGTCAGCGCAGGCGGGGGCGGCCGACGCGGTCCCCAACATCAACCCAGCCAGGCCGGTCAGCGGCAGTGCGGCCGCCACGACGGCCATTCCCAGGTGACGAAGCACAGCGATTTTCCTTCCGAACCCAGCGGCATCCCGGCGCCGCGCTACCCCGTAAGTCGTGGCCGGGGTGGTCGGTGTTACTCGGTCGGGGCCCGGCGCTGCTGTTGGGCCAGGATGGCGCTGCCCAGCCAGTCCCGCAGAAAGCGGCGCAGTTCCTCGCGGCTGCGGGACGCGTCGTTGGGCGCGACGAAGAACGACAGCATCACCCGCAGGGTGAATTCGACCAGGTCACGCTGGGCGGACTCGTCGTAGCCGTACTGCGCCCAGTCCACGTCGAAGCGCGTCATCATCCGCAGCCCGAAGCCCTGCGCGGTCTCCGAGGCGACATCACGGGCCGCGCCGTAGGACTCCGAGAGCAGCGTGCCCAGATGCGGGGTGCGCGCCACCTCCTCCAGGGTGAACAGCACCCCCTCGACCATCGCGTCGGCCGGGTCGGTGATGCCCCGCACGGCGACGGCGAGCTGATCGAAGAAGTCGTCGACGGACGCGAACGCCGCGGCCTTCATCAGCGCGTCGGCGGTCGGAAAGTAGCGGTAGACGGTCTGGCGGATGACCCCGATCTCGGCGGCCACCTCGGCGATGCTGACGGCGGTACCGCGCTGGGCCATCAGCTTGACCGCGGCGGCGATGATCCGCTCGGCGGCCTCCTCGTCGGTGCTCGGCGGATCGCCGACCCAACCGCGTCTGCGCGCCACCTGACAACTCCTCGAGCCGAAACCGAACCTGCAGGATAGCGGTTTCGGCGGGTCAGACCCGGTCGGGCTCCGCGGCCGGCGTAGGCGGAGCCACCACCGTCGCGCTCACGGAACGATGCGCTTTGGTCGCCATCGCCAGCGTCGTCGCGGCGATCACGAAGCACCCCAGGGTGTACCAGAGGCTGCCGGTCGGGTCGCCGTTGGCGGTCATGCCGTCGACCGCACCGAAGTAGGCCGGCAGCGCGGCGATCCACAGCACCGCCAGGACCGCGAGGTACACCGCGGCGAAACCGAAAATGATTCCGGGCGAATGGGGTTGGTTGGCCAGCAGGTCCTCGTTGACCCCGCTGCGCAACCGGCGCCACTGCAGCGCGAAGACGACGATCGCGACGGCTGAGACGACGACGAGTTCGGCCGCGTACGCCACGCCGATCACGGTGGTGCTCCCGGTGATGCCGCCGGAGATGGTGGCCGGCAGCGGCAGCAGCGCCGTGCCGATCGAGGCGAGCAGCCCGATCACGATGGTGCGCCACACCAGCTGACCGGCGGTGAAGCTGCGGCCCGCGTCGACGTGGCGGCCGACGAAGAACTGCACGCACAGCGCCAGCGACATGGGCCACAGGGTGGCGAACACCACGACGCTGGGCAGCGGCACCGCCGCGAGGAACGGCTGGTTCATCGGATGATCCAGCGTCCATTCCCACCAGCGCAGCTGCGGGCCGAGGTGGTCGAAGATCTCGTAGAACGCGTGGTGGACGAAACCGACGCAGATGGCGCCGAGCAGGGTGCCGTAGCGACGGAAAATGCCCAGCGCGCGGACGATCTCGAAGGCGATGGTGGCCATCATCGGATAGATGGCGATGATGTAGAGCGGCAGTCTGCCCCAGAGGAACTCGACCGTGAACACGTTGTGGGCGAACATCGTGTCGACGTACTCGCTGATGCCGAACGCGGCCGGGAAGTACAGCGGCGGCTCGATGATCAGCAGGTAGGCGATCGCGCCGATCCACAGCACGAGGTTGGTCGGGTCGTTGTGGCGGCGCAGGCGCACGATCGCGTACACCAGCGCCAGCACCGCGCCGACCACGATCAGCAGTTCGAGGACCGGCAGCGTCCAGTTCTCCAGCGCCAGCGGGTTACGCAGTTCGAACAGGCCGCCGGCCTCCGCGCAGGTGAAGCCCAGGCGCTCGGCCAGGCCCTCGAAAGTGGGCGCACACAGATCAGACATCGGCGGCCTGCTTCCACTCGACCTTGTCGTTGGCGTCGGCGGTGTACCACCGGGTGACGTCGTAGCCGGCGTCGTAACGATCGAACCAGACCTGGGCCAGCGCCGGCAGCTTTTCGTGCGCGGGGTCGTGGCCGGGGATCTGGCTGCGGACGACGCCGATCGCCGCCGCGAGCTGGTCCTTGATCGGCAGGTGTCCGAAGGCGTTGCCGAACGGCCCGTCGTCGCGGACGTTGAGGAACGGAAGCTTCTGCAGCACCGCCTTTTTGCGACGCTGCATCCCGAAGGTGGAGATCGCGTCGACCTTGCGGTCCTCGACGGGGATGTAGGAGTTGAAGTCGTCGCAGGCCATCTGGATGACGGCCCAGACGTGCTTGAAGATCGACGGCGCCACCCGCATCCGGTACCACGGGTCGTCGACGACCTCGTCGTAGATCAGCAGTGCCGAACTGCGGTGCTCGACCTCCTCGACGAAGTGCCACAGGAACAGCGATGCGACCCGGTCGTCGCCGGCGGCGAACAGGGTGTCGTCGTGGTCGAGCATCAGCTTGAAGACCGGAGTGAAGGTGGCCTCGAGGTCGGCGGTGTAGGCCAACCGGTACTTCAACGGGGTGTTGGCGGTCATGTCGTCGAAGGCCGCGATGACCTTGTCGTAGGTGTCCTGCAGTTGCGGGTAGGACTTGATCAGGCCCTTGGCGTGCTGGCGGTGCGCCATCGAGTGCTGGCCCTCCTGACGCACGAACGCGTCGGCCTCCTCGGCGATGGCGGAGTCCTTGATCAGCGGCATGGCCTCGGTGATCATCCGGCCGATCATCTTTTCGAAGCCGATGGCCAGGAAGGACACTGCGTTGGCCATCCCCGAGAACGCCGGGTTGGCCTCGTTCCACAGGAAGGGCACCGGGTAGCTCGCGAACGCGAAGCGCATCTTGCGGACGATCAGATCCGTCATGGCCGACCCCTCATCGTGCGTTGCCCACGGCAACGGTTATCAACATACAACCAGACACTAGGGCGTCTGACTGTATGATGACAAGCCTCGGGGCGACCGCCCGCTCAGTCGCCCCAGCCCATGGAGAAGACCTCGAACATCGTCGCGTGGGTCACGCCCATCCGCGCCCCGGCCTGCCGGGACGCCTCGCCGAGGAACTCCGCCGGATCGAAGTGCTCCCAACCCAGGCCCTCGATGTAGGCGCGGTGGGTCCGCAGCGACTCCACGCCCAGGTCGAAGGTGGCGGTGATGTCGACGCCGTGTTCGGAACCCGGGGAGCCCGCGGCCCAGACCTCCTGCACCCCGCCCCACGGTTCGGTGCCGTCGTCGAGTTGCTCGGCGAAGATCCACCGGTTGCCGGCGTCGCGGACCGCGTCCAACGTCGCCTTCCCCGTCGCGATGTGATCGGCCTGGTTCAGCGCTCGCCCGCCCCAACCATCCCGAAAGTTGTTGGTGACGACGATATCCGGGCGATGCCGGCGCACCTCGGCGGCGATGACGCGGCGCAGCGGCACCCCGTACTCCAGGATGCCGTCGGGCAGCCGCAGGAAATCCACGACGTCCACGCCGACGATGCGGGCGGACTCCACCTGCTCGGCTTCCCGCGTGGCAGCGCACTGCTCGGGGTGCATGCCGTCGATGCCGGCCTCCCCGCTGGTCACCATGCAGTAGACGATCTTCTTGCCCTGCCGCGTCCAGCGGGCGACGGCGGCCGCGGCCCCGAACTCCATGTCGTCGGGGTGGGCGACCACGCAGAGCGCGCTGTCCCAGTCCTCCCGAATCGGTTGCAGTGCGGGCCGGTCATCAGTGGGGGTCATGAGGCCGAGCATCCCACGCAGCGCCGCCAGCGACGACATGCCTCCACGGTGGTCTCCCCCCCGGGGGGGGGGAGGTCAACGGCCAGTATGGTTTCGGCACCCGTCCACCACAACGACCACAAGGAAGGCCGGCCTGAACCGGACTGACTCATGGGTATCGTCCTCGCTCTGCTGTCCGCCCTGGGCTACGGAATCTCCGATGTCTTCGGTGGGCTGGCGTCGCGGCGCATCTCGCCGGTGCGGGTGGCCCTCCTCGGGCAGGTCGCCGGGTTCTGCGCGGCCGCCGTCGCGCTGCTGGTCCTTGCCTCCGCGTCGCCGGCGGCGGCCGATCTGGTGTGGGGCGCGTTCTCAGGTGTCGGGACCGGCCTGGCGATGGTCTTCCTGTTCCGCGGTCTGAGCCGCGGCGCGATGTCGGTGGTGGTGCCGGTCAGCGCCGTCGGGGGTGTTGCGCTGCCAGTGCTGGTCACGGCCGCCTTTCTCGGCGAACGACCACCGGGACTGGCCTGGGTCGGGGTACTGATCGCGCTGCCGGCGTTGTGGTTCATCAGCGGTGGCTCCGAACAGTCCGGCACCACCTCGCGTGCCGCTGTGTACGACGGACTCGGGGCCAGCGGCGGCATCGCCGTGCAGTACCTGTGCCTGGCGCAGGCCGATACCTCGGCGGGACTGTGGCCCATTCTCACCGGACGCGCCGCGGCGATCGCGGCGGTCCTGGTGGCGGCCGTGACGTTCATGCGGCGCCGCGGTCCGCGCACCCCGACGGCGCCCGTCCCGACGGCGCAAGGAACTTCGCGCCCGGTCGCGTTCAGCGTCGTCGCCGGAGTGCTGGCCGCCGCCGCGTTGACCGCCTACCTCTACGCCTTGCGATCGGAATTCGTCACGGTCACAGTGGTTTTGGCCTCGCTCTACCCGGTGGTCCCGGTGATCATTGGCCTCGCGTTCCTCGGCGAACGTCTCCGCACCTCCCAGGCACTAGGACTGGCGGGGGCGCTGGCCGCGACGGTCCTCATCGTCGTGGCCTGAGGCAGGTCGAGACACAGGCGATGGCATCAATCCATCAAGGTTCGGCGGCGAGCGTGGCGAACGCCCTGTCGGTGCCCTCGAGCGCGCGGTCGATCACGGCGTCGGTGTGCGCGGTGCTGACGAACCAGTTGTGGCGCGGGTGCAGATACACACCGTTGTCCAGCGCGGCGGCTGAGAACGCGAAGCTCAGCTGGTGCTCGGGATCGTCGTGGAAGCGCAGGTACGGCATCTGACTCGGCCCTGTGTAGGACACGTCGAATCCGTGCGCTTGGGCTTGCGCCACCAGACCGGCACGCAACCGATCTCCGGCACGGCGCTGCAGGCGGACACCGTCGATGGCGCGGAGCTCTTGGATGGTCGCGATTGCCGCTGCCATCGGCACGGCCGCAAACCAGAACGTCCCGGTGCTGAAAATCGTGGCGGCGGCGTCTCTCAGGGAGTCCCTACCAAGGATGGCCGAGACCGGGTAGCCGTTGCTGATCGCCTTGCCCCAGACGCTGAGGTCCGGTTGAACGTCGAGGTTCGCCCAGCTGCTGCCCATTTCGAGGCGCATGCCGCAGCGGACGTCGTCCAGGATCAGGACGGCGCCCTTGCTGTCGCAGGTGGCGCGGAGTTCGCGCGCGAACTCCGGGTCGATGAGTTCCTGGTCGACACCGTCGTTGTGCTTGAACGGGGTGATGATGACGCCGGCGAGGTCGTCACCCGCTTCGTCGAAAGCGGCACGGAGACTGGGGAGGTCGTTGTAGTCGAAGTATCGGATGTTGGTGCGGTCCGCGGCCGATACCCCCGCGGTGCCCGGAGTGCACCATGGGGCGGCGCCGTGATAGCTGGCCCGCTCGACCAAGATCTTGGCGCGGCCGGTGGCGGCCCTGGCGATCGTCAACGCGGTCGTGGTGGCGTCGGTACCGTTCTTGGCGAAGTAGGCCCACTGCGCATGATCGACCATGTCCACCAACAGTTCGGCGAGCTCGACCATGCGCTCGGACGGGGCGTTCTGGCAATCGGCCAGCGCGCGCTGTCGCTGCGCCGCCTCCTCGACCACCCGGTTCTGATAGCCCAGCACCATCGGTCCGTAGCCCAGCAGGAAATCGACGAACTCCCGGCCGTCGACGTCCCGGATCAGCGCGCCGTCGGCGCTGGCGAGGAACTGGGGGAAGTTCGACGGGAACAGGCCGGCTCGTTGGTGGCCGTACATCCCACCCGGGATCAGGCGACTTGCCTTGCTCCGCAGCAGACGGTCTTTCAACTACATCGACCGCGCCGAGGTGTGTGCTGCATGCAGCATGTCGAAGAGGGGCATGCCGGAGATATTGACATGCTGCATGCAGGGCGTCAACGTCTGGATGCCGTAGCTGCCGTAGTCTTCCTGATCCGGATCACACCGACCCGCTGGATCCCGGGGTTTTCCTGCCGAATTTGCGCGGGTGGCTAGTCCACGACTCGGTACTGGGTCCCGAGTGAGCGATACGTACGCTCGGCGCGCCGATCTCGGGTGAGCAGGGTGTGGTTGTTGGCGACGGCGGCTTGACCAACGAGGGCGTCGTAGACCGATCCGCCGACGATGTCGAGCCCGGCAAGTCGTTCGCGAAGGGCGCGGGTCCCAGTGGTGTCGAGCCAGCAGTCTCCCGGAAAAGCTGCAGCCAGTACCGAGGCCGCCTGGCCGGCACTCAGGCGCAGTGGAATCGGCAGCCGAGTCAACACCGAGTACGTCTCAAATGCGGCGTGGCCCGCGAGCGCAGGACGAAGCTCAACCAAGGCACGGCGGCAGGCCGAATGGGCTGCGTGGGTCGGATCGAGAGCGGCGACGGCCACGCTGGTGTCGCACGCCCAACGGTCAGCGTTGGATGTCATCGCGGAGTCGGCGCACGTCGCCATCCGTGAGCACGGCACCCTCGACGTCGCCGAGTATCGGCAGCCCGTCATCGCTGGTGTCGATCGACCGTTCCCGTCGTCCAACCGGCTCGATCCTCAGACCGGATCCGTCAAGAATCAGTTCGAGCGGAGTTTCCGGCGTGATCCCCAACGCGACACGCAGCGCTTTTGGGATCACGACCCGCCCCACCCGGTCGATTGTCACGTACATGGCATGACGTTACCACCCAATTGGTAAAGGTGGCCTGCGCATCCGTGCGGCATTCCACGCAAGGGGCCCTCGCCAGCTGCACCCAGCTCGAGTGCGCCCGCGGTTTATCGAGGCAGCGGCCGGGTATGCCGAGAGTTCCCCCGGCAACCTCGAAGGACTCACGATGGCTTCCCAGGACGCAGACGCCACCCGCACCGATCAGCTGCAGTTCCAGAACCCGAAGACCCGGTACCCGTCGATCGAACCGCCGGAGCAGACGCAGCCCGAGCCGGGTCTGGACGCCGAGATGATGCCGAAGGCCGACATCGGCGAGTTCTCCTATCGCGGCACCGGACGGCTGGAGGGCCGCAAGGCGCTGGTCTCCGGCGGCGACTCCGGCATCGGGGCCGCGGTGGCGGTGGCGTTCGCCCGGGAGGGCGCCGACGTCGCGATCACCTATCTGCCGCAAGAGGAGGAGGACGCGCAGAACGTCGCGCGGATCATCCGCGACTCCGGGCGCCAAGCGGTCACCCTGCCCGGGGATCTCACCGACGCGGCGTTCTGCCGGGAGGTGGTCGAGCAGGCCGTCGAGCAGCTCGGCGGCCTGGACATCCTGGTCAACAACGCCGGCAAGCAGATCGTCGCGGAGAGTCTCGAAGAACTCCCCGACGAGCAGGTCGAGCAGACCTACCAGGCGAACATCCTGGCGATGTTCCGCACCACCCGTGCGGCGCTGCCGCACCTGCCGGCCGGGGCCACCATCATCAACTCGACCTCGATCCAGGCCTATCAGCCCTCACCGGACCTGATCGATTACGCCTCTACCAAGGCGGCCATCAACGCCTTCACCAAGGGCATGGCAATGCAACTGGCGGACAAGGGAATCCGGGTCAACGCCGTGGCACCCGGGCCCATCTGGACGCCACTGCAACCCAGCAAGGGTCAACCCATCGAGGAGTTGCCGGAGTTCGGCAAGGACACCGCGCTGGGGCGCGCCGGTCAACCCACCGAACTCGCGCCGGCCTACGTGTTCCTCGCCTCCCCGGAGTCCAGTTACGTGCTGGGGTCCACGATCCACGTCAACGGCGGCAAGCCTTCGCCGTGAGGATGACGCCGTGACCGAGAACTGGGAAGTGGTTGTCGCCGATTTGTACGATCGCGGCGACCCGAGCCAGGGCGCGCGGGAAACGCTCCTCGTACGGGGGTCCGAGGACGAAGCGCGCAGGGTCTATTCGGACCGCACCGGTGAGGCCGCCGAACACGGCCACCATTACGTGAAGCTGCGGTGCGACGGTCGCCACGTGGAGTCATGGCCGCAGGCAACCGGGTGGACGTCGTAGCTGTCAGACTTCGTAGTTGTCAGACTTCGTAGTTGTCAGACCTCGTAGCCGTCAGTACGCGCGCCGCAACCGCATGCCCAGCGGTCGCCCGTCGGGGTCGAGCGGTTCGTCGCAGACCCTAGTCGTGACTTCCACCTGATTCGCCCAGCTGAGCGAACGCTGGGTCGACACCGAAGATCTTCACTGCGGCCGACTTCCCCTTCAGTCCGTGCGAGCCGCGTTCGATCAAGCCCCGCGGCGATTCCAGGGCATTCACGGTGTGCTCGGTCAGCAAGATCGAGTCTCCGGTCTCCTTGGTGAGCTGCTCGACGCGAGCCGCGATGTTCACGGTGTCGCCGATTAGCGTGAACTCGAGTTTTCCTGCTGCGCCGATGGTCCCGGCGATCACCAGGCCGGTGTTGATTCCGATGCCGATTCGAAGCCCGCCCCCGAAGCACTGTTCGACCAGGTCCTGAATCCGGACTGCGGAACTCAGCGCTGCGCCGGCATGATTCTCGAGATCGTTCGGGGCTCCGAAAACGGCCAACGCGCCATCCCCGAGGAATTTGTTTACATGCCCGCCGGCATCGACGACGGCCGGAACCACGATCTCGAACAAGGCATTCAGTCGGGCCACCGTGTCCTCAGCACTGTGCGCTTCCGCGAAGGGGGTGAAATCACGTATGTCGATGAAGATCACTGTCACCACCCGACGGTCACCACTGAACACGTCGCCGACCTGTTCGAGTAACCGGGCCGCCAGCGCGGGGTCGACGTAGGTACCGAATGCCTCCTGAAGTCGTTGTCGCTCAGCCAAACCCGCCTGCATCCGATTGAACGACGCGGTTAGGACGCCCAGATCGTCGTCCTGCACCACCGGTAGCCGCCGGCCGTAGTGTCCGGCCGCCACACGTTCGGTGCCTTTGGCGAGGTCGCGAATCGGTTGTAATGAAGCCGAGAAGCCGCCCCCAACGGTAAATGGCAACCCCAGCGCAAGGGTCAACGCACACGCGATGGCGGCGAAGAGGATTGGATGTTCACGAGTCTGCTCGACCGCCGCCGCGAGCATCGCACCGTTGACGGCGAATGTGAACACGACAGCAAGCAGAAAGATGTTCGACCACGCCGCAAACGTCGGACGGGACTGCGGCAGAGCCTCACCGATGCCGGTGTTGCCGGCAATGGCGACCCGGGCCGGCCGAATCGCCGCCTCAGCGAAGTTGTGCATGGCACTGAGCCCGAATGCCGTTCCGACTGCGACACCCAGAACCGCATACTGGGCCAACTGCAACGAAGTCGCCCCGCCGAGCCACGCTACGACGACGGACAACAGGCCAACGCAGACACCGTCGTACAACACGACGCGGCTAACCGCTGCGCGGGTCAACTCGTAAGTCGCAGCAAGGGCCTTCGCTCCGTCGACTTCATCTCCAGTCACCCATCGCGACAACACTCGGGCAGGGCCCAGACCGGGCAGCATGTTCACGTACCCCAACACCGGCAAGGCGACGATGGTGACCAGGGCCGCCCATCCGTAGCCACCAGATCCGTCGACCGCGACGATGAGGAACGACCAGAACAGATAAATCGGCAACGTGAATGCGACGACGAGCGTGTAGATCGCCCACGAGTACCTCGCTGCATGCCGATCCCACGCCCATTGGCAGATTCGGTCCATGGCGCGACAGTAGACCTCTGTACCGCGCTGAACTGCAGTTTTCCAAGACGCCACAATCCACGTCAACGGCGGCAAGCCGTCGCCGTGAGGAGGCCTGCGCGTCAGTACGCGCGCCGCAACCGCATGCCCAGCGGACGCCCGTCGGGATCGAGCACCAGGCGGTACAGCGGGATGGTCAGCCACCGATGCCGCCGCGGCGCCCTCGCGGGCCGGCCCCCGCTGTGCCGCCGCAACCGCCCGAGTGGGCGCGGCCCGCGGCACCCGTCGTCGTACCAGGCGTCGAGTTCGGCGACCTGTCGGCGCACCGCTTCGGGGGCGCGGTCGGGATCGAGCAGTTCGGCGTCGTCGACGAGGTCGAGGTGTTCGCGCATCAGGTCCAGCCGCAGCCGACGGGCGAAGCTCCGGGCGCCGTCGCCGAGGCCGGCGGGATCGAGCGGGTCACGCGGGTCGCGTTCGTCGTCGAGGATCGCCGCCGTCAGCTCCGAATCGTGGGTCCAGGAGCGGTTGTTGAGGTTGTTGCTGCCGACGGCGGCCCACACGTCATCGATGATGCAGACCTTGGCGTGCACGTAAATTGGTCTGCCCGCGGCGTTTTCGATGTCGAAGATCTGCACCCGCGGGCCGCCGGCGGCGCGCACCATCGCCATGGCCTCGGCCTGGCCCAGTTGGGCCGCGCGGGTGGCCACCTGCTGATCGACGCGGCGCGGCACCACCGCGATCAGGTGCAGTTCCGGTGAACGCCGCAGCGCCGCGGCGAAGATGCGCGCGACGTCGACCGACCACAGGTACTGGTCCTCGACGTAGACCAGCCGGCGGGCGCGGCTGAGCGCCTTGACGTAGCCCCGGGCGATGCTGCGCTCCCCGAGCGGCGCGAAAGGATGCGCCGGGCGGCGCCGCGGGTAGGTCCGCAGGATCTGCACCGCGCACGACCCGGCCTCGGGTGGATCGGCGGCCGGCGGCGGCAGCGGCGTCGCCGTGCGGGGCAGCCCGTGTACCCGGTCGGCGAGTACCTGCCAGGGCAGTCGCACCAGCGCGGCGGGGTCCTCCCACCGCTCGCGGAACGCATCCTCCACGTCGCGGACCGCCGGTCCCCGCACCGCCACCTGGAGGTCGTGGCGGGCCGGGGTGGGCCCGTACACCTCGTCGGGTGACACCGGCTGCGGGTCACCGCGGTGTGCGGCGTCGTCGCGGCTGCCGAGGTCCGTGTCGATGCCGCCGACAAACGCGACATCCTCGCCGGGTCGCCCGGGCCGGCGCACCACGACCAGCTTCTGGTGATGGCTGCCGAGGGGCCGAATACGTTGGTCGAGCAGCACCTCGACGCCCGCGGCGGCAACGTCTTTCGCGAAGTTGCGGTTTTCCGCGGCGTGGTAGCCGAGTTGGGCGAGGTGCGAGCGCCACAGCAGTCCGCGGACCAGCGCCCCGCGCCGCGCGGCGCTGCCCAGCGCGTCGGCCACGGTGGGCCCTTGGTCGGCGAGCCGCTCCTCGGAATCGGCGCGCCAACCTGCGAAGAGCACCAGATCTCCTGCGCCGGTGTCGGTTACGGCCGCGGCGAGGGCGTCGAAGTAGGTACGCCCGTGGATCAGGGGTTCGACCTTGTTCCCCGCGGTCCAGGCCCGCAGCCGGGTCGCGTCGTTGCCGCGTTCGGACTCGGTGAGCAACCAGTCCTCGACGGCGGATCCGCGGGGCGGTGCGAGGCCCAGGCAGGCCCGCAACTGCGGCACCATCTCCTCGCCGTTGGGGGCGGCCACCACGCTGAACCGGTGCTGTTCCTGCGAGGTGCGTTCGGTCAGCGAGCGCGTGACCACTTCGCGCATCGCGATCACCGCGACCCGGCCGGGGTGGCGCCGCGCAAAGTCGACAAACAACCGCCAGTCGTGCCCGGCATCGTCGCCGATGAGCACCCACCGCCGCTGCGGATGCTGCTCGGCGAGCCGGTCCAGCGTCGCGCGTTTGCCTTTCAGGCCCACACCCAGCAGTCCCCACGGCGCGAGCAGGCGCCCGGACATCAGCGGTCGGCCGGCCGGGTAGCCGTCGCGCTGGAGGAACTCGGTGAAGAACCGGGCGAACGCCCCGGGCACCGCGGTCAGGTAGAACACAGGCGCGTCGAGTTCGGACTCGACCAGCGTCCGCAGCAGCTTCGGCATGCCCAACGGGGTGCGCCGGTCGCGCGGGGTCCGGGCGAACAGGGCCCGCGCCCGGCCCAGTTGGCGGCGCAGGTGCACGACGGGCAGGACGCCGTCGGCGTCGTAGACCACGCCGAAGGAGGGGTTCGACGGGTGATCGTCGTCGTGCGGCACCCCTCCACTATTCCCGAGGTGGGGCCGCCGAAACCGTGGCTTTGGCCTCAGAGCCGCCCGTCGATGCGCAGCTCCGGATGCACCCAGTTCGGTGAGCGGCGCTCCTTGAACGCCATGAAGCCCTCGATGGACTCCGGCGCCCCCAGGCTGGCCTGCATCCCGACCCGGTCGTAGAGACCGAGGTAGTTGTCCAGGCTGGACTTGACTACCGTGCGGGCCCCGGGCGCAGTTCGGCAGCACTGCGCGAGGACCTCGCGGGCCGCGTCGGGCAGGTCGTCGTGACCGACGACGCGCGCGACCATGCCCCAGTCCAGCGCCTCCTGCGCGGTCAGGGTGCGGCCGGTGAACATCAGGTCGCGGGTTCGGACCGGTCCGATGAGCCGCGCAAGCATCTGGCTGTAGTAGGTGTCGGCGATGCCGCGGTAGAGCTCGGGCACCCGGAAGGTGGCCCGATCGCTGACGACCGCCATGTCGGCGCACAGCGCGATCTGCAGACCGCCGCCCTGGCACAGCCCGTTGACGGCGGCCACCACCGGTTTGGCCGACTGCCGCAGCGTGTCGAAGGGCAGGGCATCCATGCCGAGCGCGCTGCCGAAGGTCAGCCAGTTGTCCTCGCCGCCACCGCCCATGTCACCACCGGGGGCGAACACGTCGCCGGCCCCGGTGATCAGCAACCCGGCCAGATCCGGGTCGGAGCCCACGTGGTTGACCGCGTACTTGATGCCGAAGTACATCGCCGGCGTCATCGCGTTGCGGGCCTCGGGCCGGTCCAGCGTGCAGATCCCGAACGGTCCCTCGCGGTCGAAGCGCAGGAACTTCGTGCCCAGCCAGTCGCCCTCCGGTGGCCGCGGACCCTGCTCTGCCGCACTGGATTCGGTCACGTGCGCCGCCCTCCGTTGACACCGATGACCTGTCCGGTCACATAGGACGACTCATCTTGGCACAGGAAGATCGCGGCGTTGGCGATGTCTTCGGGTCGGCCCGCGCGGCGCACCGGAGTGATCTGTGCGAAATGCTCCAACGACGCGGTGAACCGGCCCTCGGCGATCGCCTTCTCGAGCATCGGTGTCACCACCATTCCGGGTGGGATGGTGTTGACGGTGATGCCCTTGGGCCCCAGTTCGAGTGCCAGCGCCTTGGTGAAACCGATCACGCCGGACTTCGAGCTGACGTATGCCGCCATCTGCGACTGACCGCCCTGCGCGCTCGATGAGGAGATGTTGACGATGCGTCCCCAGGCCGCCTCCAGCATGTCCGGCAGCACCTCCTGGGTGCAGATGAACGGCCCGCGCAGGTTGATCGCCATCACCCGGTCCCACTGCTCGTCGGTGATCTCGGCGAACTTGCCGAACTGCTCGACCCCAGCGTTGTTGACCAGGATCAGCACCGGCCCGAGCTCCGAGCGGACCCGCTCGACGGCCGCCCGGACCTGCCCGCGGTCGGATACGTCGACGGTGTAGCCGGTGACGGTGCCACCCTGTTCCCGTAGTCGCGCGACCTCGGCGTCGAGTTGGGCGGTGTCGAGGTCGAAGACGGCGACCTTGGTGCCGCGGCCGGCGAGCGCCTCGGCGATCGCGAGGCCAAGGCCCTGTGCACCGCCGGTGACGATGGCGGTGGTTCCTTCGAACGGCATGTCTCAGTGACTCCCCGGGGTGAACCCGATGTGCAGCTTGGTGAGGCCGCGCAGGATGAACGTCGGCAGATACCGGTAGCGGCGGTCCCCGGGCGGACCGTGTTTGTCCTCGTCGATCCAGATGTCGCCGGTCCGGTCGAGGAGCCGGTTGAGGCTCACCATGGCCTCCGCGCGGGCCAGCGGTGCGCCCGGGCAGCTGTGCGGGCCGCGGCCAAAGGCGATGTGTTGACGCGCGTTGGCCCGCTTCGGGTCGAAGGTGTCGGGGTCGGTGAAACGTCGCGGATCCCGGTTGGCGGCGGCGTTGTTGAGCATCACCGTGGTGCCGGCCGGCAGGTCCACCCCACCGACGGTGACGGGCACCTTCGACAGGCGGAAGTCACCCCGGATGGGGCTTTCGAACCGCAGCGCCTCCTCGACGAAACCGGGGATCAGGCTGCGATCGGCGCGCAGATTCGCCTGCAGCTCAGCGTCTTCGGCGATCATCATCACCGCGGTGCTCAGCAGCCGCACCGTGGTCTCCTGCCCGGCCGCGAACAGGTTGGCCGCCACGCACACCACGTCGATCACCGGCGGCGTGCTGCCGTCGGGAAAGAGCGCGGCGGCCAGTCCGGTCAGCACGTCGTCGCGCGGGTTCTCCCGGCGGTCGGTGATGTAGTCGGTGAACTTCCCGTAGAGGTACTCCAGCGGCGAGTGGTGCATCGCGTCCCCGCCGCTGCTGCCGATCGTGCCGGTCGCGGTCAGCAGTTGGGCGCGGAAGTCGTCGTGGTCGGATTCCGGCACACCCAGCAGGTCGGCGATCACCAGCATCGCGAACGGGTTGCCGAAATCGGCGACGAATTCACAACTTCCACCGGCCAGCGCCTCGTCGTACTGACGGTCGGCCAGCCGCCACATGAACTCCTCGTTCTCCTTGAGGCGCTTGGGGGTGATCATCCGCGACAGCAGTGCGCGGTGATCGGTGTGCACCGGCGGATCCAGCGTCGGCAGCTGATCGTTGAACGGCAGCTTGTCGCGGTGCTCGGCGATCAGGTCCGAGATGTCGTCACCCTCTAGCGGCACCGGAAAACCGGGGAACGGACCGGTGACCGCGGTGCACGCCGAGAACCGCACGTTGTCGTTGTAGACCCCCACGGCCTCCTCGTAGCCGGTGATCATCACGACGTCGTGGTGGGGTTCGCGGCGCACGGGGCACAGCTCGCGGAGTGCGGCGAGGTAGTCGTACGGGTCATGCAGCAGCTTGTTGTCGGTGAAGAAGTCGACCGCGTCGACGTCGAGCGCGGTCCGCTGGTCGGTCACTCCGCCTCCCCGGCGCTTTCGAAGGCGGGCATGGTCGCCGGATCCGGCAACTCCATCTGCAGATACACCGCGATGTAGGTGATCTTGTTGTCCGCGTTGAACTCGTAGACCGAGGCGGTGTTCACGACACTGCTGAAATCGCCTACCCGGCTGCGCTCTTCGAGTTCGAGGAACGCCACCTCACCCGCCTCGGAGACGCGCTTGAACGAGCAGTCCCAGTCCGAGGACTTCGCCCAATTGGTCAGGAACGCGGTGTACTCGGTCCAGTTCATCACCTCTTTGAACGGGCCGATCCGCACGAAGTCGTCGGTGGCGATCAGTTCCGCCAGCGGCGCCCAGCTCTCGACGGAGAAGTCGGGTTGCTTGGCGCTGTCCACCAACGCCTTCATCGTCTTGCTGTACTCCAGTACCGTCCGCGACCGCCCGGTGACCGCACCGAGCGCGTCGTCGAGAGTGGTCACACCGTCACCCCGGCGGCGGCCAGCGTGCGCTCCAGGGCCTCGACGTATTCGCTGGTGCCGTTGAACGGGCCGTGTACGCCGATCGCCACGTCCAGGAAGGCGTTGTACTCGTCGTTGACGTGGGTCTCCCACCGGGTCAACTGCCCGTCGTCGTTGGTCTGGATGAAGCTGTAGGAGTAGAAGCCCATCTTCACACCGTCTTTGGTGTGGCCCTCCCAGCGCGTCTTCATCACCACACCGTTGCTGGCGGGCCAGTAGTCGAAGCTGGCCGGCTTCCAGTCCGGGAAGGTCAGCGAGTAGGCCTTGGCCTCCATCGTCGAGGCGCGGGCGGTGTCGGTGGGGAACTCGCTGAACGGGAAGACCTGATCACCGGTGAAGTACGGCGACACGTACACCCCGTCGTCGGCGAACTTCCAGGCGTCGGCGAAGGCGGCGCCGTCCTTGACGCTTTGGTCCAGGTAGGCGTCGCGGTAGGCCTCCGCCATCCGAACGTGGTGGGCGATGCGCTCTTCGAGGTTCACGAATGTCCTTCTTTCCGGGGTTGGTTGGTGGATCAGCTACGGGTGGCGGCCATGTGGCGGTCGACGACGGAGTGGAAGTGCGCGACGACGACCTCCTCCTTGACCAGCGACAGGTGGTCGAGTCGGTTGTTGCGCAGGCCTTTTTGTTGGCGCGGCATCTGTTCGTAGTCCTGCTGGAGCGCCTCGAAGTACTTGTGGCTGCCCGGGGTGTCGACGACGATGGCCTCGGCGCGCACGGCGTCCCGGAACTCCTCGGGCAGGAACATGTAGCTGGCGACGTGCCAGATGCAGCGGTTGGGGTCGCCGTCGGGATGCGGTGCCGACATGATGACGTGGCATTCCCCGGCGCGCACCGTCATGAAGTAGTTCGGGAACAGTACCCAGCCCTGGTTGTCGACCATCTGGTCGTCGGTGAGGTCGCTGACGTCCAACCCCATGCCGGTCAGCACCTCGCGGGTGGCCTGTTGCAGCAGTGCGCGGGCGGTGACGCCGTCGGGGAACTCGAACTTGCCGTCGTCGTCCCGGTAGGGGGCCAGGAGTTCCTGGAAGCGCGGGATGACCGCGACCGTGCCGG
Source organism: Actinomycetes bacterium (assembly GCA_023460175.1). Taxonomy (GTDB): domain Bacteria; phylum Actinomycetota; class Actinomycetes; order Mycobacteriales; family Mycobacteriaceae; genus Mycobacterium. The sequence continues at coordinate 86,777 of JAEWRC010000158.1, read as the reverse complement.
GGAAGGTCTCCGGCAGGGCCAGCATGCCCTCGACCTGTTCCTGGGTGCTGGCGCCCTGGACCTCGAAGGGAGCCATTGCGACACTGTGGTTTTCGAAGAAGCGGTACCGGGCGGTCGCCGGGTTGATGTGCAGGACCTGCAACAGCTGCGGGTGGATACCGTTGATGTGGTAGCCCTCCTCGAAGGCGTCCATGACGACCTTCCAGTTGCACTCGATGGCTTCCTTGACGTCCATGACGACGGTGAACTGCTCGATGTTGTAGGGCTCGAGCAGGGTGACCACGTCCTCGCCGAGGTACTCCCGCAGCGGGACCGCGTCGGGGTCCGGGTTGAGGAAGATAAACCCCGCGAAGGTGTCCACCGACACCGGCAGCAGCGAGTTCTCGGTCTTGTCGATCGGGCCGGCCAGGTTCTCCCGCAGCATTCCCTTCAGGTTGCCCTCCAGGTCATAGGACCAGAGGTGGTACTGGCAGAGGAAGCCCCGCTTGGCATTACCGGTGTCGGTGATGCACAGCGCGTTGCCGCGGTGTCGACAGGAGTTGACGAAACCCCTTAGTACGTCATCTTTTCCGCGCACGATGAGGAACGACTGGTCGAGTATCTCGTAGCGCTTCCAGTCGCCGGGCTTCGGGATCTCGTCGACCCGTCCCGCGATCTGCCAGGACCGCAACCAGATCGCGTCGCGCTCCCGCGCCGCGTAGTCCGGGCAGGTGTAGCGGTCGGTCGGGATCGTCATGTTGAACGTGCCGGGTTGCACGTCGTCCAGGCCCAGGCCGAGGCCCGAGTCGGGGTCGAGCCAATCTCCGGGGCGCGTTGCTGGCATCACTGGAGTCCTCCTTGAAGTCGTCAGCGACTCACGTGCAGCGGTCCGGTGCCGGCGAGGGCCTGCCGAGTTTCCGGATCCGATGATGTGACGGGCCTCACGATACATGACCGTATCGCCGATACAAGACTGTATTAAAGTGGCTGGCGTCACACTTTGTGTCGTGATGGGAGGATGCACCGGTGGTGGAACGCTGGACCAAGGAGCGCCGGGCCGAGCATCTGCGCGGGCTGCTGCTCGATGCCGCCGAGGAGGTCTTCGCGCGGAAGGGCCTGACCGGAGCGGCGCTCGAGGAGATCGCGGACGCGGCCGGGTTCACCCGCGGCGCGATCTATTCGCAGTTCGGCGCGAAGGAGAAGCTGTTCCTGGCGGTGGTGGACCGCCAGCGCCAACGGTTCCTCGACGGATTCGCCGAGGTCATGATGTCGTTCCACCGCCTCGACGACGTCGACATCGATGAACTCGCCGACCGGTGGCGGCAGCTGAGCAGCGGCACGGACCGCGCGGCACTCGGTTACGAACTCACGCTGTACCTGCTGCGCAATCCCGGCGCGCGGGAGGCCGTGGCCGCCCAACGACTGGAGACCATCCGGGCCCTCGGCGAGTTCATCAGCAAGAACGTCGCGCGGATCGGCGGGGTGCTGACCATCGACGCCGACACCCTGGCGCGGGTGGTGCTCGCCGCCAACGACGGCATCACCCTCGACAGCCACCTCGACGGCCAAGACCTCTACCGCCCCTATCTACAACTGGTCGTTTCCAGCATCCACACCTCGGCCTGACCGCACGCGTGCGGAGTTCACCTGATATCAACGGTATTCCGATGCGCCGCGAGAGAAATGGACAAGAGTATGAAGCTGTCGATCGCCAGTCCCGTCGTCTCCCTACATCCCGGAGCGCACGGGCCGTGGGAAGAGACCGCGACGATCGACGACCTCGCCCGGGTCGCCGAGACCGCGGATCAGCTCGGCTACTACCACCTCACCTGCAGCGAGCACATCGCCCTGCCCGCGGGTGAACTCGCGCGGCGCGGCCCGCGGTACTGGGATCCGCTGGCCACGCTGGGGTACCTGGCCGCGCGTACCCGGCAGATCCGGCTGGTGCCGCACGTGCTGGTGCTGCCCTATCACCACCCGCTTGAGATCGCGAAGCGTTACGGCACACTGGATTTGATCAGCAACGGGCGCGTCATCCTCGGGGTCGGCGTCGGCAGCCTCAAGGAGGAGTTCGAGCTGATCGAGGCGCCGTTCGACGATCGGGGGCCGCGTTCCGACGACGGGATCCGCGCGCTGCGCGCCGCGCTGTCCCAGCGCACCCCGGCCTACCACGGCGACTACTACGACTTCGAAGGCATGGTCGTCGATCCGTGCGCCGTACAGCCGCGGGTGCCGATCTGGGTGGGCGGACGCACGCTGCGCTCGCTGCGTCGCGCCGTCACCCTCGGCGACGGGTGGACGCCGTTCGCCGTCACCCCGGACACCGCCCGGCAGTGGCTGGATCGGGTCGAGGTGCCGGCCGACTTCGAGGTGGTACTGCCGCCGGTCGAGCCGCTGGATCCCGTCAAGGAGCCCGCTCGGACCGTGGACATCCTGGCCGCGACCGTGGCTGCGGGCGCGACGATCATCTCCGTGGGCCGGGCGCAGGATTCGCTGACCGAGTACCTCGAATACCTGGCGGCGCTCAAGGAGGTCAGCGCCGGGGTCGGGTGAGGCAGGCTCGGGTGAGGCAGGGTCGCCCACCTCGGATCTGATCAGGCCGGGACGTTGGCCTTGAGCACGTCCAGCGCCGCGGCGCTGAGCCCGGCGAGTTCGTCGGCCTCGGCGGGATCCAGTGCGTCCGCGAAGATCTCGGCCATCCGCCGGTTGGTGGCCTGCTCGACCTCGGCGTAGCGCTCCTTCTTGTCCGCGCCGTCGGCGAGGGGCTCGGGCCAGCCGAACATCTTGGTGTACTCGACGCCCCTGTGCAGCATGTGCGCTTCGACCGGGGCGATCCCCGAGACGGTGAGCAGGTTGAAGTGCACGTCGGCACGCAATTCCCGCAGCACCAGCATGACCTGCAGGGCCCGCGCCGGCGCGTCGTCGGCCAGCGGCATTGCCCGCCAGCCCGCGAACATCGGCGTTCCCGCAGTGGCGGCCCTCGCGATCACCTTTTCGCCCAGCGTGGCGATCCGGTCGAGCCCTTGCGCGCCGTTCAGGTACTTGCGGCCAAATTCGGCGGTCTGTTCCCAATACTGTTGGGAGGCACCGAGAGCCCCGCGCACCGCGATACCCTCGTCCCACAGGGCCGCGATGGTGGCCGGTTCGAACACCGCGAGCACCGCACCGACGGTGGCGCCGCTGGCCTCACCGAGCACCCCGGCGCGGCCGGCGACGTACCCCGCCAGCGGATTCTGATAACCGGCCGCGACGCTGCCGGCGAAGGTCTCCGGGTGCAGCATGAAGATGCCGACGGCCTCTCCCATCGCCGCCCCCGTCCCGGCGGCCGCGGCCACCATGTCGGTATTACTCATGACAACAAGTCCTCCTGATCAGCGCCACGGGCTTCCGGCGAAATGGTGGGGTGTGTCTACAGCATGGCGATGTCGTAGTCGCCGACCTGACCGCGCAACACACCCAACTGATCCTGAGCCGAACCCAGGGTGTTGTCGATCGCGGTGAGCCGTGCCGCATAGTGCGCGATCGGGTACTCGGCGGTGATGCCGATGCCGCCGTGCAGCTGGATCGACTCCTGGCTGATGTGCCGACCCGAACGGGCGATCTGCAGCTTGGCGCGGGCGGCGATCGTGGGGTCGAGCACCCCGTCGGCAATCGACATCGCGGCGTAGAGGTTCATGCTGCGGGCCAGTTCCAGCGAAACGTACATGTCGGCCGCGCGCTGGGTCAGCGTCTGGAAGGTGTTGAGCGTGACGCCGAACTGCTTGCGGCTCTTAAGGTATTCCGAAGTCAGCCGCAGCGACTCCTCCATGGCGCCGAACGCCTCGGCGCACAGCGCCGACTGGATGCGCACCAGGGCGCGCTCGATGGCCGCGGTCGCGTCGGTGGCCGAACCCAGGGCCGTTGCCGGCGCACCGTCCAGGTCGATCTGCGCGCCGAGCAGCCCGTCGAACGTCTGGAATCCCTTCTTGCTCACCGCATCCCCGTGCACCAGGAACAGGCCGGTGCCGCCGTCGGGCAGCGCCGCGGTGACCACCAACGTGTCGGCGGTGTCCCCGGCGAGCACCGGGTTCTTGCGGCCGCTGAGCACCCAGGCGTCACCGTCGGCACGGGCGGCGGTGCTCACCGTGGCGGTGGCGCCGCGCATGCCCGGCTCGGTGTGCGCGAAGGCCAGCAGCAGCCGGCCCTCGGATACCTCGTCGAGAAGCTGCTTCTGCTCGTCGGTGCCCTGCTCGGCGATGATCGACCCGGGCGCCAGGGCGGCGTGCAGCACCGGCTCCGGCGCCAGCCGGCGACCGATCTCGGTGAGCACCAACATGATTTCGAGCTGACCGGACTCCGAGGGGTCGAAGCCCAGCCCGAGGATGCCGGTCTCGGCCAGCTGTCCCCACACCTGACGGCTCCAGCCCAGGTCGGTCTCGATGACCTGATTGCGCCGCTCGGCGTCGTAGTGGTGCGCCAGCAGATCCCGGGTGGTGTCGCGCAGCAGTTCCTGCTCGTCGCTGAGTTGAAAGTCCATGTGTTAACTCACAATCCAAGGATGGTGGAGGCGATGATGGTGCGCTGCACTTCGTTGCTGCCGCCGTAGATCGAGGTCTTGCGGTAGTTCAGGTAGTGCGGGGCGCTCCCCTGCGCCCATTCCGGCGAGACGATGTCATCGGTCTCGTACGGCAACGCGTCCGGGCCGGCGACCTCCACCATGAGCTCGGTGGTGATCTGCTGCAGCTGGCTGCCGCGCAGCTTGAGCACCGACGACGCCGGGTTCGGCTGGCCATCCGCGGATCCGGACGCGACCCGCATCTGGGTGAGTTCCAGTGCCAGCAGGTCGTTCTCGGTCTCGGCGAGCCGGGCCGCGAACAGCGGATCGTCCAGCAGGCCGGTCTCCTTGGCGCGGCGCTTCACCTCGGCCAGGCGCACCTTGGTGGTGCCGATGTGCGCGATGCCGGTGCGCTCGTTGCCCAGCAGGAACTTCGCATACGTCCAGCCCTGGTTCTCCTGCCCGACAAGCTGGTCGGCGGGGACGCGGACATCCTCGAAGAAGACCTCGTTGACCTCGAAGCTGCCGTCGATCAGCTTGATGGGCCGCATGGTGATGCCCGGGGTGTCGAGGTCGATCAGCAGGAACGAGATACCGGCCTGACGCTTGGGGGCCTGCGGATCGGTGCGCACCAGGCAGAAGATCCAGTCGGCGTACTGCCCCAGCGTGGTCCAGGTCTTCTGCCCGTTGACCACGTAGCTGTCGCCGTCGCGCACCGCGGTGGTCCGCAGCGACGCCAGGTCCGAGCCGGCCTCCGGCTCGGAGAAGCCCTGGCACCAGAAGATCTCCAGCGCGGCCGTCGGCGGCAGGAAGCGTTCCTTGATCTCCTGCGAGCCGAACTCGGCGATGACGGGTCCGACCATCTTGGCGTTGAAGGTCAGCGGCTCGGGCACCGAGGCCAGCTGCATCTCGTCGAGCCAGATCTGGTGCTGGGTGGGCGTCCAGTCCTTGCCGCCCCACTCCACCGGCCAGTTCGGCACCGCCAGTCCGTGCTCGTGCAGGATCTTGTGGCTGGTGACGATGTCCTCGCGGCTGAGGTGACCGCCCTGTCGGACACGTTCCCGCATGTCAGCGGGGAATTTGGTGGTGTAGATGGTGCGGAGTTCGTCGCGGAAAGCGGCTTCCTCCGGCGTCAGTGCCAGCTGCATGGGACCAGGTTAGCCGACCGGTTGGTTGGGAGCCGCGAGAGTCGCCATTTTGGCCCGTTCAGCGGGAGGTCGGTCGGCGGCTCAGGCGACGAAGTCGTCCCAGTTCGTCGCCAGGTAGTCGAGGAACCGCGGGCCGACCGACTCCGCCTCCAGATGCTCCCGGGACACCGGCAACGCGGTCGCCCGATACGCGGGGTCGGCCAGTGCCTGGCGCGCGAAGTCGTGGTGCAGGATCGCGGCCTTGCCGATCAGCACGAAGTCGGCGCCGCTGTCCAGGCAGCTCTGGGCCGACGCGACATCGGTGATCTTGCCCGCCACACCCACCCGGGTGGCCCCGCGCGGCAGGTCCATGAACACGTCGACGAGACGGCGGCCGCGGTGGGCCTCCTCGTAGGGCTCCTTGAACGCGTCCCACAGCGACAGGTCGAGGTAGTCCAGGTGCCCGTCGGCCAGGACGTCGCCGGCCAGGGTGCGTGCCTCGTCGAGCACGATCCCGTAGCGCTCCGGCGAAAGACGCAGGCCGAGTTGGAAGTTGGCGACGGTGGCGGCGCGGATGCCGGCGATGATCTCGTGGATGATGCGGAACCGGTTGTCGGCCGACCCGCCGTAGCGGTCGGTGCGGTGGTTGCGGCGGGTGTCGAGGAACTGGGCCAGCAGATAGCCGTGGGCGCCGTGGATCTCGGCGCCGTCGAAGCCGGCCTTCTCCGCGCGGACGGCCGCGTCGACGAAGTCCTGGACCACCTGTTCGACCTGCGCCGTCGTCAGCGCGACGGCGCCCTTGTCCGGGTCGTCCCACGGCGCCACCACCGGCAGACCGGTCAGCCGCGTCTCGGCGCGGCGGCCGCCGTGCTGCAACTGCACCGATGACACGGCGCCGGCGGCGCGCAACCCCGCGGCCAGCCTGCTCAGGCCGGGCAGGTGCCGGTCGTCGCTGATGCCCAATTGTCCGTCGAAGGCCTGCCCGGCCGGGCTGACGTGCGCCGCGCACGTCATCACCATCGCGAAGCCGCCCTCGGCGCGACGGACCAGCCAGCGGTACTCGTCGTCGTGCAGCGACCCGTCGTCGTTGCTCTGCATGTTGGTCAGCGGCGCCAACGCCAGTCGGTTGCGCCACGCGGGCCCGCGGGCGAAGTCCAACGGGGCGGACAGGTCGGTCATCGGGGTTCTCCAGGCAGGCGGGGCGAGTCGTCGGTCAGGCTACCGCTCGGTGACGGCGCCGTTCTCGACGCGCCACGACCGGTCCAGCCGGATGTTCTGCAGCATCCGGCGGTCGTGGGTCACCAGCAGCAGCGCCCCGTCGTAGCTGTCGAGAGCCTGCTCGAGTTGTTCGATGGCGGGCAGGTCGAGGTGGTTGGTGGGCTCGTCGAGCACCAGCACGTTGGTGCCGCGCGCCTGCAGCAGCGCCATCCCGGCCCGGGTCCGCTCCCCCGGCGACAGGTCGTCGACCGCGCGTTCCACGTGGTCGGCACCCAGGCCGAACTTCGCGAGCAGGGTGCGCACGTCGGCGGTCGGCCAGTCCGGTACGTGCTGTTCGAACCGGTCGATCAGTCGTTGCGGCCCGGTGAATTCGGCTCGGGCCTGGTCGATCTCGCCGATCGCGACGCTGGATCCGACGCTGGCGCGGCCCTCGTCGGGTTGGCGGCGGCCGAGCAGCAGCCGCAGCAGCGTCGACTTGCCGGCGCCGTTCGGCCCGGTGATGCCGATCCGTTCGCCGGCGGCCACCTGCAGCGACACCGGACCCAGGGTGAAATCGCCCTGCCGCACAACGGCTTTGTCGAGGGTGGCGACCACGGCGCTCGATCGGGGCGCGGCGCCGATGGTGAACTGCAGCGTCCATTCCTTGCGCGGTTCGGCGACTTCCTCCAGCCGCGCGATCCGACTCTCCATCTGCCGCACCTTCTGGGCCTGCTTCTCGCTGGATTCGGTGGCCGCGCGGCGCCGGATCTTGTCGTTGTCGGGGGCCTTGCGGATGGCGTTGCGGACGCCCTGGCTGGACCACTCGCGCTGGGTGCGGGCTCTGGCGACCAGGTCTGCTTTCTTCTCGGCGAACTCGTCGTATTCCTCGCGGCGGTGCCGCCGCGCCACCTCGCGCTCCTCGAGATAGCTTTCGTACCCGCCGCCGTAGACCGTGGTGGTGTTCTGCGCCAGGTCAAGTTCCAGCACGCGAGTCACGGTGCGCGCCAGGAACTCCCGGTCGTGGCTGACCAGCACGACCCCGCCCCGGAGTTCACCGACGAAGCGTTCCAGGCGCTCCAGCCCGTCGAGGTCCAGATCGTTGGTGGGTTCGTCGAGCAGCACGATGTCGAAGCGCGACACCAGCAAGGCCGCCAGCCCGACCCGCGCCGCCTGCCCGCCGGACAACGCGGTCATCTCGGTGGTGTCCGGGCGCACCGCGTCGGTGTCGAGGCCGAGGTCGGCCAGCACCGCCGGCAGCCGCTCGTCGAGGTCGGCGGCGCCGGTGGCCAACCAGTGGTCCAACGCCACCGCGTAGGCCTCGGCCGGATCCGGTTGTCGGGGCGCCGGATCCGCCAACGCCGCGGCGGCGGCCTCCATGGCCTCGGTGGCCTGGGTGCAGCCGGCGCGGCGCGCAATGTAGGCCGCGACCGTCTCGCCGGGGATCCGCTCGTGCTCCTGGGGCAGCCAGCCCACGAACGCGTCGGCCGGGGCGACGCTGACCGTCCCGTCGAGCGGTTCGAGTTCGCCGGCCAGGATCCGCAGCAGCGTGCTCTTGCCGGCGCCGTTGGCCCCCACCACGCCGACGACGTCCCCCGGGCCCACGGTCAGGTCGACGCCCTCGAACAGCGTGCGGTGGGCGAACCCACCGGCGACGTCCTTGGCGACAAGGGTTGCGGTCATGGCCACATCGTCGCACCATCACGGCGCGTGCGATCGACCGGAGGCGGGCGCCCTAATGTTCCTACTCGCCCAACTCCGCCGCGACTGCCCGCAACGCCGCGACCACCGCCAACGCAGGGTCGCCCGCCTGCCCGCCGAGGACCGCCACGGTCTGCCGCCCCAGCCACGCCGGGTCCTCGACATCGATGCACCGCACACCGGGCGGCACCGACTGAGCCGCCAAGGCCGGGAGCAAACACACCCCGAGGCCCGCAGCCACCAACCCGAGCCGGGCGGGCCAGCTGCGAACCCGGTAGCGGATCACCGGATCGGCCAGCGTCGGCCAGGCGGCGAACTGCGGATCACCGGCCGAACCCGCTCCGGCGACCCAGGATTCGTGCACCAGTTCCGCCACGGCGACGCGGCTCAGGCCCGCGAGCCGATGCCCGTCCGGTACGGCGACGCGGAGATCTCCGGCGTACACCCGGTACTGCCGAAGGCCGTCGAGGTCATAGTCCGGCAGTCCGCTTCCCATGCCGATCAGCGCGATATCGAGGCGGCCGCCATGCACATCCCGCAGTAGCGACGGGGTCGCCGCCTCGATCGGTTTCACCACCAATGCGGGGTGGTCCACCGCCAGACGCGCGATGGCCCGCGGCACCAACACCGACATCGCCGACGGAAAGGCGCCGAGACCCACGCGGCCGCTGAGCCGGTCACCCAGTGCGGCCAGATCCTCACGCAGGGACGCGACGCCCTCGAGGATGCGCGCGGCGTGTTCGATGACCCGGAGACCGGCGGGGGTCGCGCTGACTCCGCGCAACTCGCGAACAAACAAGCGGTAACCCACCGCCGACTCGATTGCCGCCACCTGCCGGGAAACGGCCGGTTGCGAATAGCCGAGGGAGCGCGCGGCTGCGGTGAAGGATCCGTGCAGCGCGATCTCCCGGCACACGCGCAGGCCCTCCAGCGTCACTTCGGCCACGCCTCACCATAGCCATGCGTCTTTCATATGGCTACGACGCGAAGTGTGCATACCGCGCATGGATCGTTCAGTCGCGGCCCCGCGTTGACCCCACCAGACGACGAAAGGGATCTGCATGGCAAGGACGTGGTTCATCACGGGGACTTCGCGGGGCATGGGACGCGAACTGGTCGATCAGGTGCTCGACCGCGGCGACTCGGTGGCGGCGACACTGCGACGTCCCGAAGAGCTCGATGACTTGGCGCGACGCTACGGCGAACGGTTATGGCGACGCGCCCTCGACGTCACCGACAGTGACGCGGTGTACGCGACCGTCGGTGCGGCATTCGACGCGTTCGGGCGCATCGACGTCGTCGTGTCGAACGCGGGCTACGGGGTCTTCGCGGCCGCCGAAAACCTGACCGCGACACAGATCGACCGGATGATCGCGACCAATCTCGCGGGATCGATCCACCTCGCCCGGGCGGTGCTTCCGCATTTTCGGGCGCAGGGCAGTGGGTTGTTGATGCAAATGTCCAGTATGGGTGGGCATCTCACGTTTCCCGGTTTCTCGCTCTACCACGTGACGAAATGGGGCATCGAGGGCTTCTACGACGCGTTGGCCGCCGAGGTCGAGCCGTTCGGTATCCGCACCACACTCATCGAGCCGGGGGTGGTCCGGACCGGGTTCTTCGACGCGGCCGAGCACGTGCCGCCCAGCGCGGCTTACCGGGGCGGGCCGGCCGACCGGGCGCCAGTGACCCCCGAGGACATGCCCGTGAGCCCCGCACGCGCGGTCGCCGCGATCATCCGGGCCGCCGAATCCGGCGAACCGCCGCGACGGTTGGTGCTGGGCTCCGACGCGTGGACACTGATGACCGAGTCCCTCAGCCGGCGACTGATCGAGGTGGCTGCTCAGCGGGATGACGCCGCAACCGCCGATTTCGTTGCGGCCGAGCTTACTTCGGCGGCGGGAAACCACCGGTGGCGACGGGACCCCACCGTGTCGGCGTCACCCTGATCAGGCACTTGCCCTGGTCCCGCATCGCCTGGCGGTACTCGTCCCAGTCCGAGTGCTCGCCGGCGATCGCGCGGAAGTACTCGACGAGCGGTTCGACGGCGTCGGGCAACGCGATCACTTCCGCGTCGCCGTCGACCTGCACGTACGGGCCGCTGAACTCATCGGAGAGCACCACGACGCTGGCCTGCGGACGCCGGCCGATGTTGACCGACTTGGCGCGCTGCGGATAGCTGGCGATGACGATGCGCCCGTCGTCGTCCACCCCGCCGGCCACCGGAGAACTCTGCGGTGTCCCGTCGGCCCGGTACGTGGTCAGGATCATCTTGTGTCGGGGCCGGACGAACTCGAGCAGCGCGCCCCGGTCGACGTGGTCCGCAGTGGCGTATTTCTTGCTCATCGTGGCGCCTCTCAGATTCGGAGTCGATCCCCCGCCCCATGAACCCTACTGGCGCGCAATGGTCTCCGCTGTCAGACCCCGCGTAGCGCGGCGACCAGCAACGCCAGTCCGACGACCAGCAACACGATCGAGGTCACCAGGTTGCGCCGGCGCTGGATCCACAGCTTGATCCTGGCCAACGCGGGATCGATGCGCGCCCCGAACAGCACGTAGGCCAGTACCGGCGCGGTGACGGTGCAACTGGCAAGCACCGTGTAGAACACGATGGCCACCGCCGCGGCGACACCGCTGACGACAGTGGCCCCGATCATCACTCCCGCGGCGCCGTTGGCGGCCATCATCTTGGGATTCGCCAGCACGAAGATGGCGCCGATGGCGGCCGCCCCCACCCAGCCGAGCCGGGCGATCCTGGCCTCCCACCGCGGCTGGGCGCCGACGTGATCGCGGCGCAGCCACAGCACGGCCCCGAGCGCGACGCATACCGCGCCGAAGATTCCGAGCAACCAGGCGGTGGCGGCGGGGTTGGGTTCGGCGAACCGGTCCGCCAACCGGGGAACCTGCAGGAACACCGCGGTCGCGGCCGCCAGGGCCACCAGGCGTCCGAGCAGGAACGCGAGGCTCGCCGGACGGGGCCGGTCGTTGTGCAGCAGCAGGACCAGCACCGCGACGATCGACACCGGTGACAGCGCGACCACCATGGCCGGCGCCGTCAGCTGACCGAACAGCGCCGCGGACAGACCCGACATCTGTTTCCTCTCCGATGCGCGTTGACGGCGGCCTACCGTCGCCTCTCGAGGACGCGCATGGCGGGCAAGAAGACCTTAATGGGGGTCGCTGACGTTGAGCACGGCCACGGCCTGCTCGTACTCCCCGCGGACCTCACTGTGGCGTAGGAACTTGACCCGCTCGACGAGGATCTCGTGCGCGTCCGGTTCGGCTTCGAGTAGCGCGATGACCTCGTCGATGAACTCCTGCAGCGGCATGCCGTGCGCGTTGTCCTCGTGCCCCGGCATCAGCGGGGTGCGCACCGACGGCGGGACCAGTTCGATGACCTGCACGCTGGTATCCGACAGTTGCTGGCGCAGCGACTCGCTGAGCATGTGGATCGCCGCCTTGGACGCGTTGTAAGTCGGGGTGACCCGCAGCGGCGTGAACGCCAGGCCGGAGGACACCGTGACGATGGCCGAATCCGGCTGCGACTGAAGGTGTTCGACGAACGCGGCGATCAACCGGATGGGCCCGAGCACGTTGGTGGTGATGATCGACTCGGCAGTGTCGAGGAAGTCGGAGCGTCGATGCCAATCCTCGGTCTGCATGATGCCGGCCATCGCGATCACCACGTTGAGGTCGGGATGCTCGGCCAGCACCTGCGACGCAGCGCGGTCGATGCTGGCCGGGTCGGCAGTGTCGATGGTGACCGCGCCCAGCCCCGGATGTTCGGCGGTGAGCCGGTCCAGTTCCGCGCTGCGGCGACCACCCAGGATCACGGTGTTGCCCCCGCCATCGCCCGTGCGCTGGGCGTTTCTCGGTCGGCACTTCGGGTACTCCGCACCAAGAACCTGCCCGACGGCCCGCCAACAGACGAGGAGTCACAACATGGCACAGCGCGTACTGGTCACCGCCGGAGCGGGCGGGATCGGCCTGGTCATCGCCCGAGCGTTCGCCGCCGAGGGCAACAAGGTCCACATCGCCGACATCGACGCCCAGGCCGTCGAGGCCGCCGTCGCCGACAATCCGGGCTTCACCGCATCCGTGGGCGACGTCAGTTCGCCCGACGACGTCGACGCGATGATGGCCGATGTGCAGTCCAACCTGGGCGGGTTGGACTGCCTGGTCAGCAACGCCGGCATCGCCGGCCCGACCGCCCCGGTCGAGGAGTACGACCCGAAGGCCTGGGCCGCCGTCGTCAACGTCAATCTCAACGGATCTTTCGAAGTGGTCCGCAAGGCCGTGCCCCTGCTCAAGGCCAACGACCGCGGATCGATCATCGTGATGTCGTCGTTGGCCGGCCGCTTCGGTTACCCCAACCGGATCGCGTACTCCACCACCAAGTGGGGGCTGGTCGGCTTCACCAAGACCCTGTCGCTGGAGTTGGGCCCGCACAACATCACCGTCAACTCGATCCACCCGGGCGGCGTCAAAGGTCCCCGGCTGGACAAGGTGTTCGAGGGCCGCGCCGAGGTCTCCGGCAGGACCGTCGAGGAGGAGCGGGAGAGCGCCCTGGCCAATCAGGCCATCAAGGAGTTCACCGACCCCGAGGACATCGCCGCCCTCGCAGTATTCCTGACCAGCCCGGCCGCGCGCACCATCTCGGGCCAGCAGTTCAGCATCGACGGCGATTCCAAAGCGGCCCAATGACACTCGACGCGCCGGACGGAACGGGGCAAGCGCCCGGCTCGTTGTGGCGCGGTCGCATCCTGCTGATCGTCGGCATCGTCCTGCTCGGCGTCTCGCTGCGCTACGCGGTGACGGGCCTGTCGCCGTTCCTGCCGCAGATCCAGGCCGACCTGGGCATGGGCGACGCCCCGCTGACGCTGCTGACCATGCTGCCGACGCTGTTCTTCGGCCTGGCCGGCTTCTGCGCGCCGGTGCTGATGCGACGTACTTCGCTGGAACTGACGGCCGTGACGGCGATGGGCCTGGCCGCCGCCGGCACGGCGCTGCGTCCCTTGTTCGACAGCGTCCCGCTGTTCCTGGTGCTCTCCGCGGTCGCGCTGTTCGGCATGGGGATGGGCAACGTGGTGGGCGCGCCGCTGGTCAAGAAGTACTTCTCGGATCGGCCGGCACCGATGCTCACGGCGTTCGCGTTGCTGATGCAGGCCGGCGCCACGATTCCCGCGATGCTGGCGCTGCCGCTGGCCGACCTCGGCGGTGGGTGGCGATTCTCGATCGGATCGTGGGCGCTGCTGTCGATCGTGGCCGCCGTCCCGTGGGTCATCCAGTTGCTCAAGGTTTCTCGCGAGGACCACGCGGATGATGGTCCGGCGCGGTCCGGCGGGCGCGCATACGGCCTGGGTCAGCTACTCAGGAACCCGATTTCGGTGGGCACCGCGCTGTTCTACGCCATGGCGTCGCTGAACACCTACGCCATGCTGTCGTGGATGCCGACGATCTTCCAGGACAACGGGCACAGTTCGGAGACCGCCGCCGCGGCCTATGCCATCTTCACGTTCCTGACGCTGCCGATGGCCGTCGTCAGTCCGATCATCGGGTCGAAGATGGGAAACCCGTTCCCGTACGCGGCGGCCCTGGCGGTCCTCCCCGCGCTCGGCTTCATCGGGGTGGTGCTGGCGCCCGGGATTCCGTTCCTGTGGGCGACGCTGATCGGACTCATCGGCGGCGCCTTCCCGCTGGCCATCGCGATGTTCAACCAGCGCACCCGCACCGAACACGGCTCCGGGGCATTGTCCGGGTTCGCGATGGGAGTGGGTTACCTGTTCGGCACCGTCGGCCCGCTGCTGGGCGGCTGGCTGAACCCGGCGACGGGTAGCTGGACGCTGCCGCTGCTGGTGTACGCGTTGATGGGCGTCCCGATGCTGCTGGGCGCGTGGATGATGAGCAAGCCCGGCCGGTATCTGGAGGACCGGTTCGAACCTGCGGTCAGATGAGCGAAAACACCTGCCCGGAAGGCTAATCGGATGGTGAGGACTAGCGACTTCGCACTCGATAGCGGTCTGGTGTTGTCCGAGGGATACGTCATGTCGGTGATTGCTGCGTGGACCTTCCTCAGTCAGTTAACAGGCCACCTCAATCACGAATTCTGCGGTAGTCGGCCGACTCGGATTGACGACGTTGAAACCACTTGCGACACCGGAGATCTGATACGCCGATCCGGTGAGCGCAACCTGCGCCTGCCCGCCAAGGCCGGCGTTGTAGCTGCCGGTGAAGCCATTTTCGTCCCGGAGTCGGACCCAGTCGACCGTCAGGTCATCCAGGTTTGAGATCGTCGCGGCGGCGACCGGGTCTTCGGCTCCGATCGTGATTGCCGTCGTGTGCTTGGACTGTATGCATTTCACCGCCTCCACCTGGCCGGTGGTGGCACCGTCGATTGACAGCTGCGCCGTACCCGGCGCCATCCCGCCGGCCTGCCAGTTCCCCGTTTCCGGTCCCGACGCGCACCCGGCCACAACGGCAACAAGTACGGATGCCGCACCCAAATATCCGACGTTCATGGTCACTTCCTGCGGGTCGATCGCCTAAGTGGGTTCAAATCCGGACACTAGCCAGCGGTCACCCGCGCGGTCCATAGACACCCGGACCACCGACGATGAATCGGTGGGTGCCTCATCTCCGATGACCACGGTCTGGTTGACGAACACCAGAGCCACGGCGTGCTTCGGCGTCAGCGACACCGCGCCCGCGGCCGGGACCTGCGCCACGGCGGATATGCGTTGCGCCCTGGCCCCCGGAATCACGACGTCGTTGGCCAACTGGGTATAGGAATCCTTGAATGTCCCTGTCAACCGGTCCTGGGCGGCCTGCAGATCCTGCTCGACCGAGTCAGCCTGATAGGACAGCATGACCGTGGTCGCCTCGGTGGCGGCCGCCACGATATCGGCCCTGCTGTTCTCGGAGTCCCGAACTACGGAGTCCTGCCACTTCAGCCAGCCCGCCGTGATCGCCAACAGAAACGCCAAGCCGGGTAATAGACCGTAGCTGATCATTCGGGACCAGTTGGGCCGACGTTCGTCTGGCGCTGATTCTGCAATGTCGACAACGTCGTCAGCGTCCTCGACATCGCCCGGCGAACTGCCCTTCTCCTCAGTTTCGCACAGCGTTGGCTCGGCGCCGGCATCGACTTTGCATTCCTCGGTCGTTTCCACCGCACTACCAATCTGGGTCGTTGTCATGGCACGAAAGCGACTTGGGAGATCTTCATCTCGTCGCCAACCTTCTGGACGGATATCCGCATCCGCCATCGCCGTGGTTCCTGCTCCGCCGCACCGGCGTTGGTGATGGCGACACGGGCAGAAACCAGTACCTGAGCGGTGTCCGGGGACTGCGATTCCAACGCTGTTTCGGTGATGGCGCCCTCCGACCGCGAGCGTGCCTTCTTGACCACGTCGACAAATGGTTGTGAGCGTTGGGCGAAGTCCTCCCGGAAAGCGCCCGTCGCGGAATCCAGCACGCGCTGAACATCACGGTCGGCGTGTTCCCAGTCCATCGTGGTCAGATTCAGGGCCCCCTGCCGGGCCGCCTGCACGAACATCTCCCGCTCGGCATTGTCGTTGTACGCCTGGTGCAACCGGAAACCCTGCCATCCAACCAGGGCGCCCAGAGCGACCACGATGGCCAGGCCGACGGCCGCCGCTACTTGCCGGTGCGAGGTCGGACGGGTGTCCGGCGCCGCTGGATCCGACTCACCGTCAGCACCGCTCGGAAGCTCGCGTTCACAGTCCTCGGTTTCGGAGGTGTCGCTCATCGCCCCGTCGGCGGTATCAACATGTCCTCCCATGACTCCTCCTCTCCGGGGCGTTGGGCCAGGTCCCGTTGGGTGTGACGCATCCCGTCCGGTCCGAGGTAACTGCCCGTGCCCGGGTCGTACTCGACGACCGCCAGTGGCGGAATGCCGACGCCGGCGGGTTCGGACGGCGCCTCTCCTGGAGCGAACTGCGGAACCCCCTGGCCTGACAACGTCGCGTTGGGATCTCCCTTCCAATTGAAGCCGTCGTTGAGTGGGATGTACTCCTCATCGCTCTCGCACATCTTCACCGTCGGTGCCCGCTTACCCGGCCGGTCTGCGCAGGGCAGGTTACGGGCGCCACGGACTGTGGTGAGGTTGGAATCCTGCGGTATCCGGCAGTAGAGGCTGCCTTCCGGAACATCCGGGGCGTCTACGTAACTGGGCGCCCGTTGCTGTTGGACCGGCAGGAATCCGGTGGTGCAGGGCGGGGGCGAGTTCAAGTTGAGGTTGAAGCTCAAGTATGCGCCGACGTAATCCTGTTTGGTGCCGGTGTTGGCCGTCAGGATCCCCTGCACGTTGCCGACCGCCTGCGGCACCGCGACAAGCAACGTTTCGAGGTTGTCTCGGTAGGTGAGTGCCACGTCTCCCACGCTGACCAGGTTGGCCAACAAGACTGGCAGCGTGGGCTGCAATCGGTCGACCAGCATCCGCACCTCATCGGTCGACTTGGCCCCCTTGGTCAGCAGGCCTTCCACAGAGGAGTCATTGTCCTTCAGCTGAGTCGTTACGGTGGCCAGATTGGACGCCCACGCTTGAATCGCGTTGGAAGAGTGGACTTGGGTGTCCAGCAACGGCTTTGACTTGTCTATCAAGTTCACGAAGGAGTCCAGATTCTCCCTGGCTCCTCGCGACAACAAGATCGAGTTGTTCAGCAGCCGAGACAGGTCCGGACCCAAACCTCCTACCGCAAGATAGGATTCATCGATCACGGTCTTCAGATTGTCGTTGGGGATCGCCTTCAGGCCGGTGTTGACTTCGGCCAACAGAGAGTTGATGTTCGGCGGGATGCTGGTGCGACTGGCCGGAATGACGTCGCCGTCCTTCAGCGGTGTCGCGTTCCGGTTCCGGGGAAGCAGTGCGACGTACTGTTCACCGACCGCCGAAACGCTGTGCACTTCGGCGTCGAGGTCGGCCGGGATGTCAATGCCAGACTTGAGACTCAGCACCGCAGCGGCACCGCTGTCCTCCAACCGGACGTCCACGACCCGCCCGACCGACACGCCACGGTAGGTGACGTTTCCCTCGGGGTACAGCCCGCCGGCATTGGGCAACTCCACCGTGACGGTGTATCGACCAACGCCGAAGAACGCCGACGGTATCCGCATGTAGCCGAAGAACATGAACGCAACCCCGATGGTGGAGATCACTGCGAACACGATCAACTGAATTCTGACTGCTCGTTTCAGCCGCATGTTAGCGCCCTTGATCGAAATTGTAGGGAACGACCAGCGGATTCACGGCGGTGTATGGACTGGGCATCTGACCGATGGTGCGGCCCCACTGCATCTCCAGTTCGGTGAGATTGCCTTCCCAACGGGTGCCGGTGAACAGCGCCGCATCGATCCGGCTCAATGTCAGGTCGACGACGGCGGTGAGATTCGCGTAGTCACCCCGGATCCACTTGTCGAGCGTGGGCTTCGGAAACGGCAACGTGGAGAGTAGGTCCAACGACCGGGTCAGTGCCGGTCCGGCATCTGCCAGAGACTTCAGCACCGGGCCGAGATCCGCCAACTCCTTGACCAGGTTCTCCTTGGTCTTATCGACGGTATCGGTCAACAATGCGCTGAGCTTTCCGCCCTGGTCGGCGGCCTCGGTGATGTTGTCGCGCTCATCGCGCAGCACCGCAAGCGCGTCCGGCACGGTTTGCAGTGCCCGGTCGATGATGGGTTTCTGATCGGCGAATTGGCCGACCAACTTGTCAAGGCTGTCCGTCGCCGCGATGATGTCGTCCTTCTGGTCATTGAGATAGCCCACGAAGGTGTCGGACTGCTCGAGCAGGCTTCTCAGCTCCTCCTCGCGCCCATCGAGCGCAGTGCTCATGGTCCAGACGATGTCTTGGATCTGGCCCACTCCGCCACCGTTGAGCACCATGGCAAGCGCAGCCAGCGTCTGTTCGGTGGACGGGTTGGACCGAACCGACTCCAGCGAGATCAGGGAACCGTCCTTCAATTTTCCTTCGCCGGGGGTATCTTTCGGCGGCGCCAACTCGATGTGTACCGAACCCAGGAGGCTGGTCTGGCCGAGGGTGGCGGTGGCATTGGCGGGCAGGTCGACGTTGCCGTCGAGCGTCATGGTGACCAACGCGTGCCAGTCCTGCACCTCGATATTCGACACGTTGCCGATCGTCACGTCGTTGACCCGCACGCGGGAGTTCCGTTCCAGGTTCTGCACATCTGGCAGTTGCGCCTGGATCGTGTACGAGCCGGGGCCCCCACCCTTGGTGCCGGGCAGCGTCACCGAGTTCAGTCCCTGGAAGTCGCTACATGCCGGCAACCCGGCGACGGCCACGACCGCCAGCAGTTTCAGGCCGATAGGGCGCCACTTTGTCATGACCCCGCCCCCGAAGGAACCATCAATCCCGCCAGACCGTCTGCCGGGTCCGGCTCCGCCGGTGCGGGAGGGAGCGGCAAGGCGCCTGCCTCGGCCGCCAGCGACTCGTTGTCGGTGGGAGCCGGCGCGAGCGGTGGCGCTACCGGTGGAATGTAATCCGGACGCATCCAGTCCTCGCTATACGTGATCTCGTTGGGGCGTGCCGTCGCCCCCACGAACGGGTTCAGACCGAGTGGGGGGAAGTTGTACTGGCGGTTTTTCACAATCGGCGCCAGGTACTGCGCGCACAGCTTCGACGATTCCTCGGCGCCTCGCCTCGAAGCCGCTTGAATCGCCCCGCACAAGAACTGGATCGGGTTGGCGAAGTTGTTGGCCGCCAGGATGCCGCTCAATGTGCCCTGTGCGGGTTGGTAGATGTTCACGAAGTTCTGGGCTGTGGTCGGGAAAACGTGCAGCGCCTGCTTGACGTTGTCCAGATTGTCGACGATCGCGGTGGATATCGACGCCAGCTTGTCCGAGGTGGTGCCCAACGCTTCGCGGTTATCGGCCACAAAACTTGTGACATCACCAGCGACCTCACTGAGCTCCTGCACTGCGTCGCCAATTTCGTTGGGATTGTTGGCCACCAGACCGGTCACCGAAGCAAGGTTCTGGTTCAGTGTCGTCAGCAGGTCACCGCTCCCCTCCAAGGCAGACACCAGGATTGACAGATTCTTGATCGTGGAGAACAGATCGTCGCGGTGATCACCGAGAGTGGAGAGCGCCCGCGACAACTTCGTCAAGCTGTCGCGGATGTCCTGGCCTTGGCCGCGTAGGTTGTCCGCCGCGGTATTCACGAAGCCACCCAACGTACTGACCCCGCCGGGTTCCGTCGGCTGCAGGGTTTCGGCCAACTTCCCCAGATTCACCCGCAGGTCGTCCCACTCGACCGGAACCGCGGTGCGCTCCTGCGGAATCACCGCATGGTTCTGCATCGTCGGACCGCCGGCGTAGGCGGGAGTGAGCTGGATGGCCCGCGCGGTGATCAGGGTCGGTGACAGGATCGCCGCGTTGACGTCGGCCGGCACCGGATGCTTGCTGTCGTACCAGAACGAGACCTTCACTCGGTCGGGCTCCGGCTCGATCTTGTCGATCTTGCCGACCGGTACACCCCGGATCACCACGTGGTCACCGACGTAGATGCCGTTGGTGTTGTCGAAGTATCCGACGACATGGGTGCGGCCGGCACCACCGGCGGCCCGCACCGCGACGGTGAATCCGGCGGCGAGCACAGCGATCAGAACGACGGCCGCTCCGATCATCGAGTATCGGGATCTGAGGAACTTCACTGCTCACCCCCTGGCACATACTGCGGACGATCGACGGACTCAGGCTGGCCATCGGCGGCCGGCGGTGCACTGTTGGCGGGAAGCGCGGGCGGTCCCGGCGGGGGTCCGCCGGGCGGCGGCGCGGGCAAGGGCTCCCGGTACGGATAGCGCGGATCGCCCGGCTTGCCGGTGATCGCATCCGGGAGGTTCAGGTGCGGCGAGCCGCCTTGCCCTGTTCGCGGGTATGGCACCGGGAGCGGCGGCGTCGCCGGTTGGCCGGTCTGCGGATCGGCCCGCTCCGTCGGCGCGAGCACATTCGGGTCCAGCCCGAGGTCGGAGAATGCTGCGTCGACGAAGGGCTGCACGAACTGACCAGGCAGCAGGTTTACCACATACGCCTTGAAGAATGGGCCCGATGCGACCGCTTCGCCCAACCCGAGTGCATAGGAGTTGAGCTTCTTGAGCGCCCCGAGCACGTCGTCCTTCCGATTATCGACGATGGCGAGCACGCCGTTGAGCTTGTCCAGCATCGGCTTCATCGTTTGATTGTTGTCGGCAACAACACCTTTCAGTTCTCTAGCGAGCGCCGTCAAGTTGATCGATATGTGGTCCAGGGCGCGGCTCTGCGATTGCAGTTCGAGCAGCAACGCATTGGTGTCGTGCACGAGCGAGACCACTTTGTCGCTTCGGTCGGCCAGCACCGTCGTCGCTTTGTTCGCGTGCCTAAGCAGGTTCCGCAGCTGGTCATCGCGCTTCTCTAAGGTTTCGGACACCCTGGCTACGCCGTTGACCGCGTCCTTCAAAGCCGGAGCGGTGTCAGAGAATGTTTCCGACAGCACGGCAAGCGAATCCGACAACTGATCCGTGTCCAAGCCACTGATGGTTTTCGTGAGATCGCCCAGGGCAACCGGCAGCTCGTATGGCGATGTGGTCCGCTCCAGTGGGATCGGCTGGTTCAGTTCGTCGTCCCCGAATGAGGTGAGCCCGAGGTGTCTGGTACCCAGTAGGCCCTCCTGCCGAATCGACGCCTCGGTCCGCTCCCCCAGGTGCACACCGGCGACCCGGAATTTCACCAGTACACCCGGGCCATCGAGTTCGACGCTGGATACCTTTCCGACGTCGTAGCCCGACACCGCAACTGGGCTGCCGGGGGTCAGGCCGCCCGCCTCGGTGAAGTAGGCGGCGTAATCCCGGCCGTCGTTGACGAACGGCAACTTCGCGTAGTTGAGGGCAACCACCACCGCGGCCGCTATGACGCCGACGCCGACGGCGCAGACTGCGTAGGGGTTGTGTTCGGTGATGCTTTTCATTTCGGAGTGCACCTCCCGGTGTCTTGGCCGGCCACCTTGACGTAGGTCGGTTGACCGCCCTTGCCGTTGAGTTTCAGCACCACGTCGCACATGTAGAAGCTGAAGAAGTCGCCGTATAGCGCCAGCCGGTTGAGGTTTTGGTAGGCATCCGGCAGCGTTCTGAGCAGTTCGTCGACATACTCGTGATCCGCCAGCACCGTTGCCGCGGTCCGGTCGCTCTCGTGCACCAGCGTCTTGATCGGGGCACGGGATTGGTTCAGCAGATCGGCGATCGACGCCGCCGCAGCATTCGCATAGGCGATCCCGTTGCTGATGTCCTTCTTACGGGCTTCGAGGCCGTCGGCGAGTTCAGATACCGAATCCACCGCTTTGGCGAATTGGCCGGTCTGATCACCGACTGAGGTCAGGACCGTATTCAAGTTCGTGATGACCTGGCCGATCAGATGATCACGATCGGCGAGCGTATTGGTCAGTGCTGCGGTCTGGGTGAGGATCGAGCTCACGGTCACGCCCTGGCCCTGGAATGCGGAAATGAGTTGCTGAGTCAGAGCGTTCACCTGATCGGGTTCGAGCGCGCGGAACAGCGGACGGAAGCCACCCACCAGGGCCTCCAGGTCCAAGGCCGGCTCGGTGCGGCTGAGCGGGATCGTGGTGCCGGGATCCAGTTCTTCGCCTCCCCCCGGCCGCTGTTCGAGAGCCAGGAATCGGCCTCCGATCAGGTCGCTGAACCGGACGGCGACGCGGCTGCTGTCGGTCAAGGCGATTGAGTCCTGCACCCCGAATTCGACGACAACCGTTGAGTCCCGCTGGACCGTGATCCGCTCTACCTTGCCAACCTCGACACCGGCCACCCGAACGAAGTTGCCGGGCCGCAGACCCGATACGTTCGCGAAAACCGCCGAATAACTGGACTGAGGTTGAAATCGCAGTTGAGCCAGGATCGCGATCAGCGCAAACGTCAACACCGTACAGACCGTCACGTAAACGGAGAGACGCAATATCTTTGAAAGCAGACCTTTTTGCATATTCGTGTGCCTGTTCCGTCGTCAGGGGACCGGTGCCGGGATCGGCGGCAGGGGTGTCGGCTGGATTCCTGGATGGGCCGGCTGGAACGGCTCTGCTCCCTGCGGCGGCGGACCCGGATCACGCGGTCGGCCAGGTTCGACGCCCTGGGGCAGACCCGGGTACAGCGGCGTGCCATCGGGTCCGTACTGTGGCCCACCGTACGGTGGCGCGCCGGGGTACGGGATCGGGCCGGGTGCCGGACCATCGCGATTGCGAATGCTGGGCGGCTCCGGGACCGGGCGGGTCACCGGGAAGTAGTTCGCCCATCCCGGGAAACCGATACCCGGGTTCGGCCGAACGTCCAGTCCGGTGCCCCAGCCGGTGTCTGTCACCAGGTACCGCTGCGGCCAGTTCTTCGAAACGTCGGGCAGAGAACCACAACTGGGCTCACCTCCCGGGCCTCCCTTGGCGCCGTTGATCGGAAGGTGTTGGGGATAGCGGTAGGCGTCGTCACCGGGTAGCAGGGCAACATCGAGGATGATCGACTTCCCATTGTGGCCACCTGCGACCTCACCCCAGCCCATGTCCATGGCCTTCTTCGCGCCGACCAACGTGCAGGTAAGTTGCGGGTCGTACTTCTTCAATAGCCGCACAGTCGGCTCCAGCGTGTTGACGCCGTTCACCAGGTCGTCCTTGCTGCGGCCGATTACGTCGATACCGCTGCGCGATAGCCCAATTAGGTTGAGTAGAAACGCGTCCAACGCTTCCGCAGACTTCGTGATGGTCGCGCTGGTGGTGCTCAGCGCGTCCACCGTCGTCAAAATGTCGGGCGCGGCGGTCCCGTATGTGTCGGCGACTGCCTTCAGCGAGCGAAAGTTTTCTCGCATCGTCTCGCTGCGTGGATTGATCTCTGTCAGCACCTCATTGAGATCGGTGACCATTCCCCCGAGTCCCTCACCCTTGCCCTGAAACCCCTCCGCCAGGGCCGACAACACCGCGTTGAGTTTCGCTGTGTCCACCTGGTTGAGCACGTCGACCAGGTTCTGGAAGACCGTGTTCACCTCGATGCTGACGTTCCGCGAGTTCACGACGGTACCGGCAACAAGCCGTGTCGGACTCGGATTCTCTGGGGGCAGCAACTCGACGAACTTGGCGCCGAAGACCGTCGGTGCCGCGATCTGGGCTTCGACGTTGGCCGGAATATACTTCAGCTGCTCGGGATAGAGCTCAAGTTCGAGCCGCACCGGGTTGTCCAACTGGATCGATGACACCCGACCGATCTGGACACCGCGCATCTTCACCTTGGCGTTTGTCTCCATGACCAGGCCAGCCCGGTCGGTCGTCAACGTCACCTTGGCGTAGGGCCGGAAGTCTCGATTGAACATCCCCACGGTGATCACAATCAGCCCGATGATCACCGCCACTTCGATGGCCATCCAGATCGCCGGATGCAGGCCGCTTTCTCGCCGCTTCGTTTTCGTCATCGCTATCCCGATAGGTTGAAGTCGCCGGTAGATCCGTACACGGCCATGCCGATCATCAAGGTGGTCGCCACCGACACGACCAGCGAAGCCCGAACCGCACGCCCCACTGCAGCACCGACACCGGCCGGCCCGCCCTTGGCGGTGAATCCGTAGTAGGTGTGCAACAACATCACCACGACCGCCGTCCCGACCGCCTGGACCAGGGCCCAGATCAAGTCGAGGGGCTTGAGGTAGGTGTTGAAATAGTGGTCGTAGATGCCGGCCGACTGGCCAAAGACGAAGGTGTACACGAAGCGAGTAGTGAGATAGGCCGCCTCGGCGGACAGGCAGAACAGCGGGATCGTGACAATCACGCCGGAGATCACCCGCGTGGACACCAAGTACGACATCGCATTGATGCTCATCACCTCGAGCGCGTCAATCTCTTCGTTGATTCGCATCGCACCGAGTTGCGCAGTGGCACCGGCACCGATGGTTGCGGCCAACGCGATGTTCACGATCAGTGGCGCGGAGACCCGGGTCGTGACATACGCCGAAAAGAAGCCACCCACCGCGTCCGCCCCGACGTGGTTCAACGACCGGTGCGCCTCCAGCCCGTTGAGGGCGCCAAGGGAGATCAACAAGAACGTGACGACGACGACGGTTCCGCCTATTGCTGCCAGGGCACCGACACCTAGGCTGGTCTGAGCCATCACCCGCAGCGTCTCCACCTTGTAGCGAACCAGAGCATTCGGGATCAGTCTGATCGACTTTGCGTAGAACGCCGCTTGGGTACCGCCATGGTTCCATTTGTCACCGAAGCCTTTGGCAACATGAGTGATTCGCGAGAACCGATCGTGCGATGGCGCGCTCATGAGGCCATCTGCGCGTTCATCGCCGTCAACACAATGTTGATCGCAAACAGCGTCATGAAAGAGAAGACCACCGTTTCATTGACGGCGTTTCCCACGCCCTGGGGTCCACCGCCCACGGTGATGCCCTTATAGCAGGCGATCAGCCCGGCTGCGATGCCGAAAAGGACTGCCTTGATGATCGCGATCACCGATTCCCGAAGTCCGACCAGCAGCGTCAGGCTGGACGCAAAAGCCCCGGGTGTGACGTCCTGCAGGTAGACGGTGAACGCGTAATCCGCGGTCAGACCGGTGGCCGTGGTGATGGAGTTGAGTAGTAGCGCGTTGACCGTCAATGCGGCTACACGCGGAACCAGCAGAGTGCGAACCGGATCCATACCCATGACCCGCTGAGCATCGATCTCTTCGCGAATCGTCCGCGCCCCCAGGTCCGCACACATGGCTGTGCCGCCCGCACCCGCGACGACCAACACCGTTACCATCGGCGCGATCTGGGTTACGCAGGCGACGCCGGCCGTGGCGCCGCCCAGATCCGCTGCCCCCAGTTCGACGAGTAACGCGTTCAGTTGGAAAACCGCGAAGGCGTTGAACGGGATCGACAGCAGGATGGCTGGGAGAATCGCGACCCGGGCGACAAAGAGGGTCTGGTCGACGAATTCACGCCAAGCGAACGGCTGGCGGAACATCTGCACGAAGATATCCAGCGAAACCGCGAAGAAGTTGCCGATCTCGCGGGCCGGCTTGGCTGCCACCTCAATTGCCGCCGTTGAGCGACTTTTCTGGACCTCTGTCAGTGCTGCCATGCCGGCAAGGCCTCTCCTTCGCAGCGAACAACAGTCGCCATAGCATCCTGGATACAGGAGTTGGCTCAAACTACAACACGGCGACGACTGTCGTCAATCCCCCGCATTTTGACCAGATGCCCTCTGCGGGCGGCACGGCCCCGCCAACGATCTGTAGCGCAGAACCTGTTGTGGCACTTGCTCAATTACACATAGAGCGCTCGGTGGCGCGACGTCACATTCGATATCCATCTGTCGGTGCCGGTATTGGCGCGCCCAAAGGGTGCCTGCCTGATGGCAGCGACTTTCGGCGAGCCAATCACCCAGGCAAATAACACTTTTACTCGCTGTATCCAGAAGGATCCAGGGGTGCGTTTCTCGGCAACGAGATCGCCGGCAAAGCGGAGAGTGCCTGCTAACGCAATGGGCTGCTTGCCGAGAAGGACAGTACGCACGCGATATCTCTTGCCTGCACAGATACCCGCCAGAAGATCAGGCAACCGACAGGGTGGTGATCCCGTTGATTACCCATCGCGGCAACAGTTTAGACGGCCGCCAAAGCCACCGCGGTGCGGCCGCACGAGTTCCGATGACTGCTCGGGATTGGACTACTCTGCCCTGCACGGCCGCGGTCAGTCACGAGAAGGACAATCCCGAAGTCCATGCGCCATCGGCGACGAATTCCGCTCCACTGCAGTACGAAGCAGCATCGGATGAGAGGAATCCCACCACTTCGGCGACCTCAGCCGCCGTGGCCACTCGCTTGAACGGGACCAGTGGTGCCAACGCCTCCACGGTGCTCTTGCCATCCGCCCCGAGGTCGACCTCTTCGAGCATGGGCGTGTCCATGGCTCCTGGACAGACTGCATTGACCCGGATTCCCGACTCGGCTACCTCGAGGGCTACCGAGCGAGTCATCCCGATAACAGCGTGTTTGGTGGCACTGTATATCGACTCGCCCGGCATGCCCCGGATTCCGTTCATCGATGAGACATTCACAATCGATCCGCGCCCCGCCTTGATCATCGCCGGCAGCACGGCCCGCATACCGAGGTACGGACCGGTCTGATTGACTGCGACGAGCCGTTGGTAGTCCTCCAAGGATGTGTCAATCAACGGTGCGATCCAGACCAATCCGGCATTGTTCACTAGCACGTCGATTCGCCCGAACTTTTCGATGATTGCCGAAACCGCACTGTCCCAGGATGGCTCATTGGTCACGTCGAGTTCGATGAACGACGCCCGCTCGCCGAGTTCATCCCCGCATTTCTGGCCATGGGACGGATCGATGTCGGCCGCGACGACCGTCGCACCTTCATTGATCATCCACTTGCAGACGGCGGCGCCGAGCCCTCTGCCGGCCCCTGTCACCAAGGCAACCTTGGACTCGAGCCTCGTCATTGTGCTGATCCGGGCTTGAACGTGATCGGAACCGAGCTGTAGCCCTGCACCTGACCGGGATTCCACCGTACTTTCGAATCGTCCTCGATCTCGAAGTCGGGGATGCGGCGGAGGAATTCCTCGAGCAGGATGCGAATCTCGAGCCTGGCGATGTGCGCACCGATGCACTTGTGGATATGCCCGCCGAAGGTGAGGTGACGGTTAGGGCTGCGGTCAGGCACGAACGTCTCTGCGTCCGGGAACTCCCGCTCATCGCGATCGGCCGCGCCGATCATCATCAACACGATGTCACCCGCCTTCAGCTGATGGCCACCCAACTCGGTGTCGCGGACCACCACTCGGCTCGGTTGCGACGGGGACCAGAACCGCAGCATCTCGTCGACCGCGGTGGGAATTTTCGACGGGTCGGCGGCCAGTTGGTGGCGCAGATCCGCGTCCTTGGCCAGATGCCACATTATGGAGCCGATGGCCTTCTGTGTGGTGTCGATGCTCGCCAGCAGCAGCAACAGACAGAACCCCAACAACTCCTCTTGGGTCAGGCGCTTGCCGTCAACCTCGGCCCGAACCAGCCTGGACAGCACGTCGTCCCCAGAGGAATCGGCGCGCCGTTCCTCGAGCTTGCCGGCGAAGTACTCGTACTGCGCTTGCATCGCCGCTTTGGGTGCCTCAGGGTCCGACGGCGAGTTGTCGACCACTGCGGAGACCCATTCCAACAGGCGGGGGGCATCTTCGGCCGGAACACCCAACAGCGTCGTACCCATGTAGCACGGAACCGGCTCCGCCAGCGTCTTGTACGCGTCGCAACGGCCGCTTTCGATGAACCCGTCGATGAGCTCGTTGACCACCTTGCGAATCGGGTCCTCCCACATCTCGCGGGTTCGACGTGGGGAGAACGCCGGGGCAAGCAGCGACCGGTACAGCGCGTGATCTGGTGGGTCCAACTCGATCGGGACCATCGGCGCATCCTGCGGGAACGCCGGGAAGGTGATACGCCGCGAGGAGAATATCTCTGGGTTGTGGAGCACCTCGTAACACTCGGGATAGCCGGTGACCACCCAGAACCCGCCGTACTCCGCACTTCGCCCGACCGGGCAACCAGCGCGAAGCTGGCGATAGACCGGGTATGGGTTCGCGCCGTTGGGCTCCGCCACCATGTGGTCGAAATCTGAGTAATCAATAGGGCATACGGCCGATTCGGTCATCTCGGTCATCTCTGCGCGCTCCCACTCTCGTCAATCGTGATTGCATGTTCCGGGCAGTTGGCACTGGCCTCGATTACCTTGGCCAGCAGATCAGCGTCATCCGCGAGTTGCTCGTGGAGGAGGAAGGCCGCGTGGCCATCATCATCCATGGGCTCGAACATCTCAGGCTCGATGGAATAGCAGCGCCCATGTCCCTGACAGCGGTTCTCATCGATTCGAACCTTCATCAGTTTGATGTCCTTTGTTCTCCGACACTTGGGTGCAGCGGTTGGTCTCGGCAGCCCGTGGTGTTCAGGCTCCGGCACCAAACCGCTGCAGCATCCTGGATACAGGAACTAGTCGAGGCTAGCGGACCCGATGAACCGCCGTCAATGATTCCGGCGCAATGCGAGCAGGTCAGCCGAAATAGTGGGTAAAGCGCAGCGTCCGCTGAATGTGCCGCCGGGCTTCATCTTCGGCGGCGGCAGGCTTGCGCTCCACGACCGCTTCGAGAATATCGCGATGTTGCGCCTGCGCGTCGTCGAGAAACTTCTTGTACGTCTTGTCCGGATTGGCGGCCGCAAGGTTCTTGGCGGCGATATCGCGCACCAGCGGCAGGTACAGCATGGCTGAGCTGGTTCGGATCAGTGAGGCGAAGGACTGCACTTTGGCGTTGCCGGACGCCAAGGCGAACAGCTCGTGGAACTCCGCGTGCGCGCGGTTCCGGCGCACCGGGTCGTAAGGATCGGACGAGCCGGCCATCTCGTCGAGCAGGTGCCGGGCCCGCTGTTCGTCTTGCGCAGACAGCCCCTTTCGAGCGGCCAATCTTGCCGCCAGACCATCGATGACCTCGCGCAACTCGTACATCTCGCGCAAATCGTCGGGACCGATCTCGACCACCTCTACGGTGCGGTTATCCGAACTGCGAACGAGACCTTCGCTGTCCAGCACCCGCAGCGCCTCGCGCAGCGGTGTGCGGCTGACGCCCAGCTGCGCCGCCATGGCAACCTGCGGAAGCGGCGTCCCGGCCGGAAACGTGCCGTCGACGATGCTCTCCCGCAGCCGGTCGGCCACTTCGTCGACCAGCCGTGGCGTCCTTCTGAGCAATCCCATGCGAGTTGACGGATCGGCGGTCATCATTCCTCCTGACGGGCGCCGGTCCCGCGGTCGGCGAGGACGTTGGCGCTGGTGACTCCAGTGTAGAACAGGGATTCCGGCCTTAGTCTTGTTGTTTAGTATCCTGGATGCAATACTGCGTATGCCCCGGCCTGGATGGCCCCCGCCAGCGCTCTCGCCGACCCTCACGATCGAGAAGATTGAGTCACTGTGGACAGTTTGAACGAGTTCCATCGAGTTGCGGCCGATGTACGGAACTGGGGGCGCTGGGGTGGCGCCGACGAGCTTGGCACGCTCAACTTCATCGACGACGCCAAGGTGCAACAGGCTGCCGCGCTGGTCAAAAAGGGCAAGGTCTTTCCGCTCGGTATCGAGTTCGGCACCTCGAGCCCGCAAGGAACCCTCGACTTCCGCAACAAGCCGGTGCATCTGATGACCGTTGACGGCGGAGACGAGACCGCATGGGCCAAATACGGCAGCCGGTGGCCCGCCAACGGCACAGCACAGCAGATCAGCAAGTACTTCGAAGCCAGCCCGTTCCGGTTCAACGACGACATGATCATCATGCCTCTGCAAGCGTCGACACAGTGGGATGCGTTGTCACACGTCTATTACGACGGCCAACTCTACAACGGCTTCCCGGCCTCCTCGGTCACCAGCGCCGGCGCATTCCACTGCTCGATCGACAAGGTCGACGTGAAGGGGATAACGACACGCGGTGTGTTGATCGACATGGTCAAGCACCGCGGAGTCGACTTTCTCGAACCCGGGAACGACATCACGCCGGGAGAACTCGACGCGGCCGCCGCCGCGCAAGGCGTCAGGGTGCAGCGCGGCGACATCGTTGCCGTCCGGACCGGCTGGATCGCCAGGTTTCGGCAGACCGGCAACCCCATGGAACCGTCCTCGGGGTTGTCCTGGACCGTCGCGTCCTGGCTGCACGATCACGAGGTCGCAGCCGTTGCCGCAGACAACATCCAGGTCGAAAGTCTGGAGTCCGGTGTTGAGGGCATGTTCAACCCACTGCACCTGCTGACCCTGCGGGATATGGGCATGATGCTCGGCGAGTTCTGGTTCCTCGATGATCTGGCGGCCGACTGTGCCGCCGACGGCGTTTACGAGTTCCAATTGGTTGCGCCGCCGCTGCGAGTGACCGGCGCAGTCGGCTCACCCGTCAATCCAATCGCCCTCAAGTAAGGGCGATTCCGACTCCATAACGAATCCGTAGGAGGCTATCCCGTAATGGCTGATGCCGAGCAGTTGGCACGAAAGTACGCCGAGGAGCGCGACAAACGGATCCGAGCCCGCGGCTCGGGACAGTACGTCCCCATCGATATCGGCTCCGACCTCGAGGCGGACCCCTTCGTGGAGACCGTCCCGCGGGAACCGATCAAGAAGGAAACCGAGGTTGCGATCATCGGCGCCGGCTTTGCCGGCCTGCTGACGGCAGTTCACCTGATAAAAGCCGGGGTCGAAGATGTCACGGTCATCGACAAGGCGGCAGATTACGGCGGCACCTGGTATTGGAACCGGTATCCGGGCATCGCCTGTGACACCGATTCGTACCTCTACCTGCCGCTGCTGGAAGAGACCGGTTACGTGCCAACGATGCGGTACTCCCCCGGTGACGAGATCTTCGACTACGCCAAGTCGCTCGCCAAGCAGTACGACCTCTATCAGAGCGCGGTCTTCCAGGCGCGCGTCACCGGCGCGGCTTGGGACGACACCACTTTTCGGTGGACTGTGACCACCGACCGCGGTGACGAAATCTGCTCTCGCTATGTCGTTCTGGCGACCGGCGGCATCCTGCACCGCCCGAAACTTCCGGGCATTCCCGGACTCGAGAAGTTCAAGGGTGACTGGTTCCACTCCAGTCGATGGGATTTCGATATCACCGGCGGTGACTCACGTGGCAACCTGCACAAACTCGAGGACAAGCGGGTCGCCATCATCGGCACCGGACCGACCGCGTTGCAGGCCTTTCCGCACGTAGCCAGGAGCGCGAATACAACCTACATGGTGCAACGTACGCCGACGATCGTGTTGCCACGAAACAACGCCCCCACCGACGAGGAGTGGTTGACCAGCCAGGAATCCGGTTGGCAGGAGAAGCGTTGGGCCAACTTCGAAGCCCAGATGCTGGGCATACCGGTCGAAGAGAAGATCGTCGACGACGAATGGACCAAAGTGTGGGGCATCCCGCCGCTGGAGGTGCTCGACGACGGCTCCGAGCCCGACATGGAAGCCTATCTGCGCACGGTCGAGGACTACGACATCGAGCAGATGGAGCGCGCCCGGGCCCGAGTCGACGAGATAGTGCAGGACCCCGCCCTGGCCGAATCGCTGAAACCCTGGTACGCAACGCATTGCAAGCGGCCGGGGTTCAACGACGAATACTTGCAGGCCTTCAACCAACCGAATGTCCATCTCCTGGACACCGACGGCAGGGGGCCCGAAGCGATCACCGAGAATGGGATCGTCATCGAGGGCACCGAGTATGAGGTCGACCTCATCATCTATGCCACCGGTTTCGAGGCCGGGGTGACACCGGACCGGTCGGGCGGCTTCGATGTGGTCGGTTGCAACGGCCTGACCTTGGCCGAGGCCTGGCGGGATCGGGTCCGGACGGTGCATGGCATCCAAACCCACGGATTCCCGGACATGTTCGTCGTCGGCGGACTTCGCCAGACCGCGGTCACGGTCAACAACACGTACGCGTTCACCTATCAGGCCCGGCACATTGCCGAGAGCATCGCGCAGTTGCGCGCCGACGGAGTGGTCAGGTTCGAGGTTTCCGAGGCGGCGGTACAGCAGTGGTGCGACACCATGGACGAGAAGGTGGGTCTGGTTTTCAACGCGGACGCGGTGCAGGCCTGTACGCCCGGCTACTTCAACAACGAGGGTGATTTCGACGCCACCACCATGAGTTTCGACAACGGTCGCCCGATCTGGGTGGACGCCTACGGCGGGGGCACCTTCGAGTACCAGAAGCTTCTCGCCAAGTGGCGGGAGGCCAAGGAGTACGAGGACAATGCCACCATCGTGCGTGCCGATGAATCGGACTGACAGCAGTCAGCTTCGAGCGGATCCCGGGTGAACACCATCGACTACAGCCACCGGGACCGGTGCGCGATCACCGGCATCGGTGCCACCGAGTTCTCCGCGCGATCGGGCCGCAGCGTTGCGGCACTGGCCGCCGAGGCCAGCCTGGCCGCAATAGCTGACGCCGGCCTGACGCCGGCAGATATCGACGGCGTGGTCCGCTCGGACTACGACACGGTGCACCACAGCGACATCGGCCACTGGCTGGGGTTGAGCGGGCTGACGTTTTGGGGTGTGACCGGGACGGGCGGCGCGTCCCCGTGCGGCATGGTGGGTCAAGCGGTGGCCGCGATCATGTCCGGCCAGGCCCGCAATGTGCTGGTCTACCGCGCGCTCAACGGCCGCTCCGGCCTGCGGTTCGGCAAGGGCACGGCGATGCAACAGGCCGAAAAGGCCGGGCGGGTCGGTGGTGGCGGCACGCTCGACGAGTTCTTCTTGCCCTATGGCCTGATGGCACCGGGACAACTCTATGCGCTGTATGCACGTCGCCACATGATCGAGTACGGATCCACAACCGAGGACCTCGCCGGCATCGCGATGACGGTGCGACGCCGGGCGAACGCGAACCCACGCGCGATGATGGCCGGCCGCACCATGTCGATGGCCGATTACTACCGGTCCCGGATGATCGCCGACCCTCTCCGGTTGTTCGACTTCTGCCTGGAGTCCGACGGGGCATGCGCGGTGGTCGTCACCACGGGCCAGCGGGCCGCCGACTCGCCCCAACCCACGGTGCTGGTGCGGGCGGTATCGCAAGGGACGGTACCGGATATGCAGGGCGGCAAAGTGTTTCCCGCACTAATGCGCCCCGAGCTACTGGCCAACCCGTCGCGGTCCGTGGGCCGTGAACTCTACCGGCGCGCCGGTCTCGGTCCGACCGAGATCGATGTCGCCCAACTCTACGATTGCTTCACCATCACGGTGCTGTTACAGCTCGAGGACTACGGCTTCTGCGCGCCCGGCGAAGGCGGCATATTTGCGTCCAGCGGCGCCATCGACCTGACCGGCAGCCTGCCGATCAACACCGCGGGTGGGAACCTGTCGGAGGCCTACATCCACGGTATGAACCACATCCTGGAGGGAGTGCGGCAGATGCGCGGTCAGTCGACATCGCAAGTGCCCGATGCACAGACCTGTCTGGTCACCTCGGGGGCCCCGACTATGACCAGCGCGATGATCCTGCGGGCCGGGTAGTGTCCGCATCTGTCTCGCGCCCGCTGCCCGTCGTCGACGACGACGAGACCGCAGGATTCTGGCAGGCGGCCACCGAACACCGGCTTGTGGTCCGGACCTGTAACGCCTGCGGCGTCAAGATCCACCTGCCGAAGTCCTACTGCCATAGGTGCGGATCGTGGGACGTCGGCTGGTGCGAGGTGCAGCCGAGAGGATCGGTCTATTCCTGGACCGTCCTGCAGCACACGATCCATGAGGCATTCCCCGCACCATGCACGATCGTGCTGGTCGCCTTGGACGAGGATCCATCGATCCGATTCATCGGCCAGATACACGGTGCTGCAGAACTTTCCGAAGGCATGGCGATGCGCGTGCGGTTCGAGGAGATCGAACCGGGCGTCACTCTCCCACAATGGGAACCTGATCCGGATCCGACGCGAACATCGCGGTCACAACACGAAGGCGAGGAACTCCATGGGCAAACTTGACGGCAAGGTCGCTCTGATCACCGGGGCCGCACGCGGGCAGGGGCGGGCACATGCCATTCGGCTGGCCGAGGAGGGCGCGGACATCATCGGTGTCGACATCTGCGAACAGATGTCGACCGTGACCTACCCGATGGCCACCACCGCAGACCTGGCCGAGACGGTCGATCTGGTGAAGCAGCTCGGGCGACGGATGGAGTCGTTCGTGGTCGACGTCCGCGATGCGGCTGCGCTGAAGTCCGCAGTGGCCGAGGGGATCAGCACACTCGGCAGATTGGACATCGTCCTCGCTAATGCCGGCATCATGTTCCAGGGCCTCGGCGAGGGCCGGGACGACGAAGCGTTCCGTGACGCCCTCGACGTCATGCTCGTTGGCGTGTGGAACACCATTCAGGCCGCACTGCCGACGCTTCGGCAGCAGGATGAGGGCGGTTCCATCGTCATCACCAGCTCCGTGAACGGGCTCAAGGGAATGGTCGCGGGAACCAATGGCGGTAATTTCGGTTACGCGGCCGCCAAACACGGGGTCGTCGGGTTGATGCGGATGTACGCCAACTACCTGGCGCCCCAGCGTATCCGGGTTAACACGGTGCACCCCACGGGGGTCGACACCCCGATGCTGGCCGGTTTCCACGAGTCCGCCGCAGCGACCGACCCCGCCCTCTCGGGCGGGCTGGGCAACCCGATGCCCGTCTCATTGATCGAAGCGCGCGACGTCAGCAACGCGATCGCCTGGCTAGTCTCCGATGACGCCCGTTATGTCACCGGCATCGCTCTGCCGGTCGACGCCGGCATGGTCAATAAGTAACCGAAAAGCCGGCGGCAAAAGGTATCTCACGTACCTTTGCGACCAGCCGCCTCCTCGATGAGGTCGGAGTCCAGCACGGTCCGAATGTGCTGGCAGGCCGCCATCTCGGCGAGGTCGCCGTTACCACTGCGTACCGCGTCGAGAATCGCCCGGTGTTGCTTGCCCGCCATGGTCAGAGCGTCAACCAGCCGGGCGTCCGTCGGCGACAGCTCGCCGAGGTAGGCATGCAGGGAAACACTGGTCATCTTGATGACGTCCAACTGCTGGCCGAGCCGGCTGTTCCCGCAGGATTCGGCGATGCGCACGTGGAAAGCCATGTGAGCCGAGAACCAGCGTCCCGAATCGAATGGCTTCATAGCACCGTCCATTTCATCCAGCAGCGCTTCGAGCTCCCCGGCGGTTTCGTCGGCAAGGCCATGCGTCGCGAGCAAGCGGGCGGCCAGCCCATCGAGAACCTCGCGGACCTCGTAGAGCCCGCGAAGTTCCTCGGCGCGGCTGGTGAAATGGGCGACCTCGATGGTGCGATTGCCATTGGAGACCCGGACCAGTCCCTCCTGCTCCAGGATCCGAAAGGCCTCACGAAGTGGAGTGCGGCTGACCTGCAGGCGCTCTGACCATTCGGTCTGTAGCAAGACCGTCCCCGGTGCGATCGAGTGGTCGAGAATCATCTCGCGCAGGGTTGCGGTGATTCCGTCCACAAGTCGTCCACCGGTGGCGCGGGTCTTCGTCATCGGTTTCCTGCTACGAGCTTTCGAGCGCACGTCGGACGGCACGTATCCAGGATACGTGCCGTCCGGAAAGACCGTCAACCTTGCGGGGTCGGCGCGCCGTTGGGTTCCCGGTTATAGAACGGTCCCCGCCACTTTGTGCGCAATGATCTCGTCCTGCTCGAGTCCCAGTTCGAGCAGGATGTCGTCGGTGTCGGCGCCATGTTCCGGCGCAGACTGCAACGGATAGCGCGTTTCGCCGAACTGCCAGGGTGAGGCCGCGACCATCATCTCGCGTCCATCGACGTCGAGACCGTCCAGATACCGATTCGCCAGTACCTGTGGGTCGCGGCTCACCTCGTAGACGGTTTGCACGATCGACCACGGGCCGCCCAGGTCGGCCAACCGCTCGGCAACATCCGGGAGGTCGAACCGGGCGAATGCTTCGTCTAGCGCGGCGATGCATTCCCGGTTGTGCACCGACCGCGACTGCGAGTCGGCGAATCGCGGGTCGGCCGCCAGCGCGGGCACCCCGAGACACTCGCAGAGCTGTCCGAAGTATCGATCCGACTGGAACAGCGAAAGCTTGACGAATCGGCCATCTCGGGTGCGGTAGGCCAGCGTCGCCGGGTTGACGTTCTCCTCGCGGAGCGTCTTGCGAATCGGGCCGCCGTGTTGGGCGGAAGCAATGATCGCCGGCGAGTTGCCCCAGACGGCGACCCCGAGCAGCGAAACGTCCACCACGGGCGGCTCACCGCTGCGCTCGCGATGGAACAGCCCGGCCGCGACAGCTCCGGCAACGGCCGTCGATCCAGGTAGATCGCCCATGGCCGGCGCCGGCGGCGTCGGCGCGGCCGCTCCCGCTGGAGTCAGGTTGTCTGCCGCCCCGCCGCGCGCCCAGAATGTCGTCCCGTCGAAACCGGGCATATTTCGATCCGCACCGGCGGGGCCGTAACCACTCCCCCGGACATAAACGATGTTCGGATTCATTGCCCGAACGTCGTCCACCTCGAGTTGGAGTCGACGACGGCTGTCGGGCAACAGGTTGGTGAGGAAGACATCGGCCGTGGTGATCAGCCGACCGAGCAATTGGTAGCCGGCGACCGTGCTCACATCGATGCCGAGGCTTCGCTTGCCCCGGTTGGTCTGCTGCATGAGCGGCTCGAACGGAGTGTTGTCCACGCTCATCCCCGCGATGACGAAATTGCGCTGCGGGTCCGGCCGCTCAGGATGCTCGATCTTGACCACGTCCGCTCCCCAGTCAGCCAGAATCGCTCCGGCCGCCGGGACAAACAGATAGGAGGCCAGTTCGACGACGCGAACACCCTCGAACACTTTCATGTATCGGTCTGCCTCTCGGTCCGGTGCGTCAACCCGGCTTGCTTAGTCATGAAGTCGGCGTCGGGTAGCCGATGATGCGGGTGTCGAGGAACTCCTCGAGGCCGGCCATGCCCCACTCTCGGCCCAGACCACTCTGTTTCATCCCGCCGAACGGGGTGTCACGAGCGAACCAGGTCGCCCCGTTGACATCCATGGTGCCGGTGCGGACCCGCTTGGCGACCGAAAGTGCGCGCTCATCGGTCGCCGAGTAGACCGCGCCCGACAGCCCGAACAACGAATTGTTGGCGATCGCCACCGCTTCTTCTTCGGTGTCATACGGAATGACCGCGAGTACCGGCCCGAACGTTTCCTCCTGGGCGATCGTGGAATCCGGGTCCACATCGGCGATCACGGTCGCCTCGACAAAGTATCCGGTCTCAGCCGACGCCGGCACGCCACCGCCCGCGACGATACGGCCGCCTTCAGCGCGGGCCTTCTCGATATGCTGCAGCACCCGTTGCTGGTTCGCCCGGCTGATCTGCGGACCCATGTGAGTGTCGGGGTTGCGGGGATCTCCCCAAATGACCTGTGCGGCCACCTCCGCCGAAAGGTCGAGGGCCGACTCGTACTTCGCGCGGGGCAGCAGCAGACGGGTCAGGTTGGTGCAACCCTGCCCCGAATGCCGGGCCATCCGAGGCACATTGAACCGGACCACGGTGTCGATGTCGGCATCATCGAGCGCAATGGTGGCCGATTTGCCGCCGAGTTCCAGGGCTACCTTCTTCACCCGCTCGGCCGCCGTGGCCATAATTCGTTTCCCGACCGCAGTGGAGCCGGTGAAACTGATCATCTCGACATACGGATGCGCGACCAGAGCCTCGCTCACGTCGGTTTCCGAGCTGGTGATGACGTTGACGACACCGGGCGGGATATCGGTCTCGTCGGCCACGAGCTTGCCCACGAAATTGGCGGTCCACGGAGTCAACGGCGACGGCTTGATGATCGCGGTGTTGCCCGCAGCCAGTGCCGGACCGAGCTTGTAGATCAGCTGCTGAATCGGATAGTTGTACGGCGTGATCAATGCCGTCACGCCCCAGGGTTCCTTGATCAGCAACCGCTCGTTGGGCGACAACATCGCCGGATGCGGAGGCAGGTCCCGTTCGAAGGCATACCTTTCGGCCAACTCCATCCAGTCGGTGATCTCGTCCACCGGATCGTTGAGTTGGAAAAAGTCGGTCATGAAGATCGGGCAACCCACCTCGGCTACGAGGATCTCGCGGAGCTCCTCGAGGTGGCTCAGCATCGCTTCCCGAAGTTGTCCCAAGCAACGCGATCGGAACGCGTGATCCTTGGACCACGTGGTGCTTTCGAATGCACGCTGGGCCGCGCTTGCCGCGGCATCCACATCCTCGACACCGGCGTCCGGGGTCTGCCCGATCTCTGTTTCGTTGTAAGGGTCGATGTTCGCGAACGTCTTACCCGATCGGGCGCCTACGAGGCGCCCGTCGATCAGGAGCTGAGGAACGAACTCTTCCATCACGCATGCCTCCTAAGTAGCCGCCGCCGACGGCCGCATTTGAGCGATTGTATCCAGGATGCTTACACCGTATCCGGCGCCCAGGGCCCAAGTCAACGGGAGTCATCTGCGCAACACGTCGCCCCGCCTCGCCCCGCAGACGGGCCGCTCGCCAAGCCGTGGCGGCGGAACGATCAGCGTCTTGGATTTTTCAGGCATCCTGGATACATTATATCGGCGTCGGGGTTTGGCCATCGGGCATCGGGCGCACAGCTGCTGTCCGCCTGACCGATTTCAGGCGAATTACGGAGAGACTGAATGGATCTGACACCAATGCCGGCCGTTGAGGCGTTTCGCACCGAGGTACGCGACTGGCTGTCCGAGAACAAGCCCGCACTGCCGCTACCATCGGGGGATTCGAGCGCCGGGGTGCCGGTCCATATCGCCTGGGAAAAGAAGCTGTTCGATGCCGGTCTTGCTGTCGTGACCTGGCCGCGGCGATTTGGCGGCCGCGATCTCGACCTTTGGCATTGGCTGGCATTCGAGGAGGAATACTACCGGGTCGGACTGCCTCAACGGGTCGGACAAAACGGCATCTTCTTACTGGCACCATCGGTCCTGGAGTTCGGCACTCGAGATCAGCAGGAGCGAATCCTACGGCGGATGGCCGCCCTTGAGGATATCTGGTGCCAGGGTTGGTCTGAACCCGAGTCCGGCAGTGATCTGGCCTCGGTGCGCTCGAAGGCGGTGCGCGACGAAACATCCAGTGGTTGGCGGCTTTCCGGCCAGAAGTGCTGGACGACGCGCGCCGCATTCAGCACGCACATGTTCGGTATCTTCCGCACCGGCGAACCCGGCGAGCGACACCGGGGTCTTACCTACTTCATGATCGAGCTGGACCAACCCGGGGTAACGGTTCACCCGGTGGCGAAGTTTGACGGCGAGAACGGATTCGCGGACGTCTACTTCGACGGCGCGTTCGTCCACGATTCCGATGTGCTCGGTGGTGTGGGTAACGGATGGAAGGTCGCAATGGCGGCCGCTGGGTCCGAGCGCAGTCTGTCGCTGCGTAGCCCTGGACGATTCCTCGCCACTGCGGATCGCTTAATCGACAAATTCTGCGCGGCGGCGGCTCTGCGTGATGACGCCCGATGCCGCAGCGCGGTGACCGAGGCATGGATGGGCGCTCAAGCCTACAAACTGGCCACCGACTGGACGGTCACCCGACTGCTCGACGGGCATCCGATCGGAGCCGAGACCAGTCTCAGCAAGGTGTTCTGGTCGGAGCTGGATATCGAGTTGCACCAGGCGGCCCTCGCCTTGAAGGGGTCCGATGCCGACCTCGAAGACGATTGGATGAGCGGATTCGAGTTCGCTCTGTCGGGCCCGATCTACGCGGGGACCAACGAGATTCAGCGAAACATCATCGCCGAGCGGCTACTGGGATTGCCGAGGTAATAGTCATGCATTTTGCGTTCACCGCCGATCAGATCGGACTGCATAGCGGCCTTCGCGACCTCTTGATCGAGGTATGCACACCCGAGGTGGTCCGCGCCGCCTGGTCCCCCAGCCCCGAACCGGTCCGCCGGTTGTGGAAGCAACTCGGGGAAGTCGGCCTGCTCGGCTTGCTCGCCCACGAAGAGGACGGCGGAATGGGGGCCTCGGAGGTCGAACTGGTGCTGCTGCTCGAAGAATGTGGACGGTTCGCAGTCCCGGGGCCGGTGGGTGAACACATTGCTGCGGCAGTACCCGCGCTGGCAACCTCCGGAGCGCCGGAAGCAGCCTCCGCCATCACTGGCGAAACGATCACCACCGCGCGAGAACCCACCTCCGATCGCGTGCGTTGGATCACGACCGCTGACTTTGTCGTTCATCCGGACCAGGGCGGCCTCCGCTTGACTGCCCGCACAGACTTCGACCTGGGACCTGAACTGCCTTCGGTCGATCGATCGGTCCCGTCTGCCCGGGTGACACCCCGTCGGACTCGAGAGCTGCCCGGCGCCGAGGCCGCACTTTTCCGCCACCGCGCCACCTTGGCAACCGCCGCGCAGCTTATCGGTCTAGCTGACCGGATGATCGCGATGGCCGGCGAGTACGTCAAGGTACGAACCCAATTCGGGAAACCGGTTGGCTCCCAACAGGCAGTGAAGCATCGGCTGGCAACCGCACTCATCAGTCTGGAACATGCACGGCCGGTGGTCTATCGCGCCGGTTGGGTGCTCGCGGCCGATGCCGCAGATCCCGGTCTGGCGATCAGCTTCGCCAAGCTCTATGCCACTCGGGCGGCGGATCTGGCGGCCCGAACCGCCCTGCAGTGCCACGGAGCGATCGGTTACACGTGGGAGCACGATCTGCACCTCTGGATCAAGCGGGCGTGGACCTTGGGCACCGCGTGGGGAACCCCGGCCGCACACGGGGACATCGTTGCCTCGGCAGTACTCGACGCTCGTTACTGAACGCCTCGCACTCACACCACAGATTGGGTTACGTCACATGCAGAACACGCTCTACGGCCCCGACCACCACCAGCTGCGAACCGCCGTCCGCGCATTCTTGCAGCGCGAGGCAGTACCGAACGTGGACAGATGGGAACAGCAGTGCCGAGTCGACACCGAGTTCTACCTCAAGGCAGGCGAACTCGGCATCCTTGGACTGCAGATTCCCGAAGACTACGGTGGTGGCGGCCAGACCAGCTTCACCTACAACCTGGTGGTGGCCGAGGAACTGATCGGGGCTCACCTGTCGCTGTCCCCAGTACGGGTACATATCGACGTCGTCGTCCCCTACTTCCTCAGTTACGCAACCGCCGCCCAAAAGGACCGCTGGCTACGTAAACTGGGCACCGGTGAGAGCATGGCATCGATTGCGATGTCGGAGCCGGAAACAGGTTCGGATATCGGTGGTATCAAGACGACTGCTCGCCGCGACGGTGACAACTTCGTCATCAACGGCGCAAAAACATTCATCACCGGTGGGATCAACGCCGATCTGGTCATCGTGGTGGCGCGGACGGCGCGTCTGGACGATCGCCGCGGCGGCCTTTCACTCTTCGTGGTGCACGCCGGCACCCCGGGTTTCGTCAAGACCCGCAATCTCGACAAGCTGGGGATGCACTACGCCGACACCGCGGAGTTGAGTTTCACCGACGTCGTCGTCCGCGCCGACGACATGTTGGGCGAGGAAGGGCGCGCATTCGAATACCTGACGAGCAACCTGGCGCAGGAGCGGGTCAGCGTGGCGGCGGGTTCGGTGGCCATGGCAAGAACCGCACTGGCCGACACCGTCGAGTACGTCCGCCAACGGCAGGTGTTCGGACGTCAACTGTCACAGTTCCAGAACACCAAGTTCGTACTGGCCGGAGTGTCGGCCGAGATCGAGGCCGCCGACTCGATGCTGCAGCGCGCGGTGGCTGAGCTGGATGCAGGGCAGCTGTCCGGCGCCGATGCTGCGCGCCTGAAGCTGTTCTGCTCGGAGATGCAAGCCCGCGCGGTGGATAGTTGCCTGCAGCTGTTCGGAGGATACGGATACATGCTCGAATACCCGATCTCGAAGATGTACGCCGATGCCCGGGTGAGTCGAATCTATGGCGGATCGAGTGAGATCATGAAGACCATCATCGCCAAGTCACTGGAGCTCTGAGGTGCGAGAGGAAAGCTGTTCCCTCAGTATCCGACGCATGAGCTTGCCATTGTCGTTGTAGGGCAACGTATCGACGACGTCCACCGTCGACGGTGTCTTGCTGGATCGCAACCGAGACCGGACCCACCCCTGCAGGAAGGCTGGGTCCGGTGTGCGACCCGGCGCGGCGACCACGGCCGCCGCGATCCGCTCGCCCCAATCGTCATCGGGCAGCCCGACCACCCCGGCATCGAGGACGTCGGGGTGGCCGATCAATGCGTCCTCCACCTCACCAGGAGAGATGTTCTCCCCGCCGCGCACGATCACATCGTCAAGGCGTCCCTCGATGAACACATAGCCCTCCTCATCGATTCGAGCGGCATCCTTTGTCCGGAACCAACCGTCATCGTTCGGTCCGGCTTCGGCGCCGGCATACCGCCCCGAGACCTGTTCGCCACGGACCCATAGCTCGCCGAGCTCACCGCCCGCGACGATCTTGCCCGCCGGATCGCGCACCGACAGTTCGACGGTGGGCAGCGATCGACCCACCGAACCCAGCCTGGCCCGTACGGTCGGATCTTCCGACGACACCGCGGCGCGGTGATCGTCTGGATCGAGAACCGTTATGGTGGAGCTGGTTTCAGTCAGTCCATACCCGTTGACAAAGCCGACATCCGGCAGACGCC
This sequence comes from Actinomycetes bacterium, assembly GCA_023460175.1. Taxonomy (GTDB): domain Bacteria; phylum Actinomycetota; class Actinomycetes; order Mycobacteriales; family Mycobacteriaceae; genus Mycobacterium. The sequence goes on along the minus strand of JAEWRC010000158.1, from coordinate 44,033 downwards.
GCATCGCGTCTTCGAGAACCGGCAACGGCATGCGTCCGCCGCCGTAGGACAGATGCCGCAGAGTGGGCAAGCCGCCAGCCGGGTCGTCCGCGAAAGCCGTCAGGATCCGAGCAAGCATCGTGGGCACCACGGACGCGTGGGTAACACCGTGCTGGCGAACCGCTTTGATCCATCCCGCCGGATCGAACGCGTCCAACTGCACCATCCGCCGCCCGCTGTACAACGAGCTGAGGAGGTTCGCGATCCCGCCCACATGGTACGGCGGGAGGCTGACCAGCTGGGTGTCCCCCGGCTGGGCGGCCATCAGTTCGACCGTGCCAAAGATATAGGCGGCCAGGTTCATATGCTCCAGGACTGCCACTTTCGGAGCGCCCGAGGTGCCACTGGTGAACAACTGGACGGCGGGACGCTGCGCCGGTGTGCCGGTGATGGCGGCCGGCTCACTCGTCTCGACGCTAGCCAGAAACTTCTCCCGGCCAATGATCGTCACGTCGGTCTCGCTTGTCATCCGAGCCGACCGCGCAAGCATGTTGTCATCGACGACCAACACCGCCGAACCGAGTCGGCGCACGGCGGTCACCAGTTGATCGTCGGTCCACCGGTAGTTGAGCGGCACGAAGGATTTGTCGGCGAGTGCGGCGCCGAAAAGGGCTATCGGTAACAGTCGGGAGTTCACCCCTATCATCGCGACATGGTCTCGGGGATGGCAGTCCAGCAGCCCGGCAGCCCGGCGAGACCGGTCCCACAGCTCGTCATAGGCGAGAACACCATAGGTATCGCTCAGCGCGATTCGGTTGGCTCCGGCTTCTGCTGCCATTTCGGCGATCATGGCAATGTTCATTGAGCTAATCCGATGCGGGCAGTGCCTTGGCGGCCTTGATGGACAGCGGGGTGTCACCGAGGAACAGCGCTGCGTCGCCGCCCTTGGTGCACAGCAGCTCCAGGTCGGAATCTGCATCGACGTATCGCTTGCCCAGAACGGTCCCGCCATCATGCCCGGCCGTCACGGTCAGCGCGGAACCGGCCTCGGCGCCGATGGGCAAAAGCGGATGTCCACCACAGGTCAGGTCAATCGAGTCCGCGGGTGCCCGAACAACGATCACCTGCGTGTCGTCAACTGCGCTGCGTAGCCGTGCCCCGACTGTCAATTGCACTGTGTTTACCTCCGATATGTTGAAAGCCACCAGAAACCAGGGTGATTGAGATTGCCCGCTAGTGGCCCTTGACCACGTCGCGCATGCTGCGGGCATCATGGCCGGCAAGTGAGCCCCGGCCGAGTTCGGCGTTGTGCGCGTGTGCCAGGTGATGGAGGGCGAATACCGCATCCATCCCATCGCGGACACCCATCAGGTCCTCACATTGGTTGATGGCACGCTTGGTCAACGCGAGGCCCATGGTCGGCATCTTCGCGATCCGTCTCGCCATATCCAGGACCGTCGGTTCCAGCTCGGCGTGCGGCACCACGCGGTTCACCATGCCCAGACGTTGGGCCTCCGATGCATCGATGCGTTCGCCGAGGAACAGGAACTCTTTGGCGAATCGGGGGCCCAATTGCCAAGGATGCGCGAAGTATTCGACTCCAGGTATCCCCATGCGTACGGTCGGATCGGCGAAGAAGGCGTCCTCGGCGGCGACAATGAGGTCGCACGACCACGCCAGCATCAGGGCACCGGCAACACAGGCTCCCTGTACCATCGCGATTGTCGGCTTGGGAATTTCCCGCCAGCGCCGGCACATGCCTAGATACACCTCGGATTCACGGGCGTACCGGCTCGCCGCGCCGGCCTTGTCAGTGTGGTCCCACCACATAGAGGCCCGCCGCTGATACGGCTGGTCAATGTCACGCTCAGGCGTGCCGATGTCATGCCCTGCCGAGAAATGTTTCCCATTGCCGGCCAACACGATCACCTTGATCGCATCATCATCGGAAGCGCGGTAGAAGGCGTCATCGAGAGCATACGTCATTGCGCTGTGCTGGGCGTTGCGATACTCGGGTCGGTTCATCCGGACCACCGCAATGGACTGTTCGACAACCTCGTACTGCACCACGCCCGCCGGCAAGGCGGAAGTATTCGATTCGTTCATAGGCGGCCCTGGGTGAGACGCTCGCCAAGCGCGATCGTCACCCCATCCCCTTTCTGCGTCGAAGGACGCAGCCACGCCCTGGGTACCTCGAACCTACAATTGTATCCAGGATACTACATGGTTTCAGGTCCGGCCAGCCCAACTCGATCTGCTCACGCTGGGGACGCACGCGACAATGGGCCATTCACCGGACCGCTAAGGCTCAACCGCTGACCAGTGGCCCCGCTCCGGGTGAGCGAAACCATCTGCTCGGCGGCCCAACTGCCGCTGAGGATTAGCGTCGGGCAATACTGGTTACCCTGCGGCAATGGCTCAATCAATTGTTACCGCCCGCATCGACGACGCCGCCCCCGGCGACATCCTCGCCCTCGATCGCGGCGCCGGCGAGCAGACCTTCAAGGTGGTCCACAAAGAACCGGTCGAGGCCGGTTTTCTCATCACCCTCGAGGGCAACGACGGTGAGACGTGTCAGCTTGAGATGGCCGCCGGCACCCCCGTCAAGCGTTCCCTGGAGGCCAAGTGGGAGTCCACGCAGAGCCCCACGCCCAACGCGGAGCCGTGACGCGGTAGGGCTTCAACCCACTCGGATGCCCTGATCCGCCAGGAATGCGCGGGCACGGCCGAGTTTGCGATCCTCGGAGAAGGCGTACCACTGTTGCGCGAGTCCCTCTTCGTGCACAAGATCGCGGAACCGCCGGAACGCGCCCTTGGCTTCGATCGCGCGTTCGAGACGGGACCGCAGGCCCGGATCGGACTGCCGCGCAGCGAAATCCGCCATGTCGCGCCAGCCGGCGCGGGACCCGACGCGGTCGAAACCGAGCCAACGGTCGGGTTCCTCCTCCACGTCGATGGCGGCGTCTTCGCCGACCATGCCCGGGTCGGTGCTGCTGTCATCCAGCACGTCGCCGGTGTCAAGGTCCACGTAGCCCCCGGTGGACGCAGTCGGATCGCCCTCCATCTCGGAGGCGAGCATCTCCAGGTCGGCCGGCACCGCGCGTCCCGCAAGGGGCGTCCCGCGCAGGTGCGCGAGAAGGTCTTCGGCCAAGATGTCATCTCCCGTGGCGGCGCGATGAACGAGGCGGTTGATCACCGACAGTGCGACCGACTCTGCCTGCTTCCGTCGCTTTTCCAAGGCCATCGGCAGTCCGGCGCCGACCTGTTGCAGCGCATCTCCGATGTCACAGCCGTCCACCGCGCTGAGAAAGCGCGCCGCATCCGCTGCCGCTATCGCAACGCGCATCTCATGCAGGTCGATCGGCGGGGCCTCGACTGTTCCGGGCCACGCGTGGCGCAACATCGGATGGGGCTCCGTGGGCCTGCTCGGAATTCGACTGTGCCCGTCGTCATCGGCCCAGCGCCGTCCGTACTGGTCCGGGATGGTGCCCCAGCCCCAGTACGGCAACGGCTTTCGCGGCGTGATCCCCAGCGTTTCCTCCGGATCGATCTTGGTGTCACCGACCACGCAGCGATGGGTCCACTCGTCACCGAGGTCGAAGACGAACTGGAACTCCGCACCGGGGGACACCACGCGAGAGACCTTGGCGCGCTCGATATCCAGCGGCTCGGTGATGGCACCGTCGATTGACCCCGCCATCTCGTCGCCGGTCTCCTCGTCGGTGACCAGGCGCCCGTCGGCCAGGGTGAACATCGACAGATGCGCTCTGTCCCACCGGCCGAAACCATCGTTGATGGCATCGGCCAGGTCCATGAAGGTGTGCGATGGCCCGACCGCGAAAACCCGGCCGGGCCACGGCCAAAGTTCCTCGCCGAGTCCACCGAGCAACTCCACCGTCACCGACAACCATGTGCGTGCCATCCTCCGAGGATGGCACGCACGGACCGGTCAGGAGAAGGGACTCGACGCATCCTCCAGGACGGCACGGTCGTCGGCGCTGAGTTCCGTCTCGACCGCGGCCAGCAGATCCGGCAACTGCTCGACTGTGCGGGCGCTGGCCAGCGGCGCCGTGATCGTGGGGCGCGTCAGTAGCCAGGCGAGGGCCGCCGTGGTCAACGAGATGCCGCGGGCCGTGGCCACCTTGTCCAGCGCGTCGACCACCGCGAACCCGTCCGGGGTCAGGTAGGACTCCAGCATGGGTCCGCGCGCGGCCCCGTCGGCGTCCTGCGCCGTGCGGTACTTGCCGGACAGGAAACCGGACGCCAGCGACGAGTACGGGAACACCGCCAACCCATGCTGCTGGGCCAGCGGCACGTAGTTCTGCTCAAAGTCCTTGCGGTGCACCAGATTGTAGTGTGGCTGCAGCGCGACCGGCACTGCCATGCCCTCGGTCTGCGCAATCCGGATCCACTCGTCGATGCGCTCGGGAGACATGTTGGACAGCGCGATGTGGCGCACCTTGCCGGCCTGCACCAGACCGTCGAACACCGCGGCGATCTCGGCCATCGGGACGTCTTCGTCGTCGTAGTGCGCGTAGTACAGGTCGATCTAGTCGGTCTGCAGGCGCTGCAGCGACGCCTCGGCGCCGGCCTGCACGTTGGCCCGGGTCAGCCCCTTGAAGTCCGGGTGGGCGCCCACCTTGGTGGCAATGACCACCGAGTCGCGGTTGCGGCGTTCGCGCACCCACCGGCCGAGGACGGTCTCAGACTCGCCACCGGAGTTCCCCGGCACCCACGACGAGTACATGTCCGCCGTGTCGATGAAGTTCCCGCCGGCCGCGACGAAGGCGTCCAGGACCTGCTGGGACTCGGCCTCGTCGGAGGTCCAGCCGAAGGTGTTGGCGCCTAGCGCGAGCGGGAAGATCTCGATGCCAGAAGTTCCGATGGTGCGCACTCTGGTCCTTTCTGTCAGGCGATTTCGTGGAACGAAGCCATCACAGCCTCGATGGCACGTAACGGTTCAGAGCCCACCGAAGTTCCTGCGCCGGTTTGCGCCCGTCGCACTGACATGGGCGTTTCGGCGGCAGAACTGTGGTGGAATGCGAGGAGATTCGACCCGGTGAGGAGTGGCGATGACCGAGGGAATCGAGCAGTGGCGTGAGTTCCGGCGCGCCCGGGAAGCCGAGTTGACCCAACCGCGCGGATGGCTGACGCTCACCGGATTTCACTGGCTGCCCGAGACCCCGACGACGCTCGGCGACCTGCCGGGGCGCTGGTCGACCGACGGGCAGGACGCATTCCTCGACGCGGCGCCGCAGGACGGGCTGAGCGTCGACGGCGCGCCCGTCGACGGCCGCTCCCGCAAGACCGTTGCCGAGACCAGCCGCGCGCCCTGGGTCGAGTTCGGTGGCACCGAGATCGAACTGCTGCGGCGCGGCGGCCGGCTGGCCATCCGGATGCGGGCCGAGACCTCGCCCGACCGAGAGAGGTTCGCCGGTGTGCCCACCTTCGACTACGACCCCGCCTGGGTCATCACCGCCACCTTCGAGCCCTACCCGGACGGGCGCAAGGTCGACGTGGCCACCCACAAGCCCGAACTGCGCCAGCAGTTGCCGGCGATGGGCGAGGTGGTGTTCACCGTCGACGGCCAACCCCAGCGGCTGGTCGCCACCAACATCAAGACCGGCCTGAGCATCGAGTTCCACGACCCCACCAACGGCGTCGAGACCGAGCCGTGGCGCCAACTGAAGTTCGACGACCCCGGCACGGACGGCACCGTCGTCCTCGACTTCAACCGGGCGATCAACATGTGGTTCGCCTTCACCGACCACGCGACCTGCCCGATGCCGGTGACCGGCAACACCATCACCGTCCCGGTCCGCGCCGGCGAGCGGTCCCCCAGCTGAGCTCGGGTGTTACTTCCCGACGCCGGGCACCAGGAACCACTTCATCAGTCGGGTCAGCACCGGCGCGACCAGGAACGTCATGAAGACGACGATGAACACCACGTTGATGGCGGTGATCAGCAGGAACGGCATGCCCATCCGCTCCCAGACCGGGGTCAGCAGCCAGATCACGATCGAGGCCAGCGGCCAGATGCCCATCCACGTCACCACCGCGGTCTTCCACCGCGGTGGATGCACCGACGCCGGCACCGACGGGCCGACGAAACACTCCTCAAGGACGTCGAGTCGGCGGTGCTCCGGTTCACTCTCGGCGTGCTGGCGCATCCGACCCAGGATGTGGTTGCGATCCGATGAGTTGTCCCACGCCGCCAGGTCGGCCTCGGTCGCGTAGTTCACCACCACCTGGTAGGGCTCGCCGGGCTGCGCGGGCGGGATCAGCTCGCCGCCGCGGAAGCCGCGGTGCTTCTTCATCAACGCGAACATCTCTCGGACCAGGTGTTCGTACTCCCGCTCGTGGCCCGGTTTGGCCATCCGCCGCGCGATGCGGGTCACGGCGGTGGACGGGTCGGGAACGGTCATCTCGCCTCCGGAGCCTCGTGGTTCGACCAGGCGACGATCCTGCCATGTCCGCGTGGCGAGTTCGCGCGATCGCGGTCAGTTTCCACCGGGCAGATCGTGACCGCCGGGCGGCATACTGACCGCATGCGTTCCGCACTGACCATCGGGGAGTTCGCCACGTTGACGCGGCTGACCGTGCGGACACTACGCCGCTACCACCAAAGCGGACTGCTGGAACCCGCCACCGTCGACCCGGCCACCGGCTACCGGTACTACCTGCGCGAGCAGATCCCGACGGCCCAGGTCATTTACCGGCTCCGGCAGCTGGACGTGCCCTTGGCCGAGGTCGCATCCATCCTGGCCACCGATGATCCGCACCAGCGCGCCGAGGTGGTCGAGGACCACCTGCAGCGCCTCGAGTCTGAACTCGATCGCACCCGCGCCGCCGTCACGTCGCTGCGTCGGCTCCTGCGTCCCGAACCGGCCGACACCGACGTCCAGCTGCGGTCGGTGCCCGCCCGCACGGTTGCCGCGATCAGCGGCCATGTCCGGCTTGACGATTCCCTGGCCTGGTACGACGCCGCGATGGCGGAACTGGACGCGGCCTTCCCGCCGGCGGAGCGCACCGGACCTCCTGGCGGGCACTACGCCAATGATCTGTTCGCCCACGGTGCCGGCACCATGACCGTCTTCCGACCGGTGCGCGCACCGCGCCGCGTCGGCCGCGTCGATGTCCGCACGCTCCCCCCGGCCGACCTCGCGGTCACCGTCCACTCCGGTCCGCACGACGACATCGACGTCACCTACGGCCGTCTCGGCGCTTGGGTGGTCGAGCGCGCTTTGGCGGTCGAAGGACCGATCTACGAGACCTACACCGTGGGGCCGCGCGACAACGCGGACCCGTCGCGCTGGCGCACCGAGATCGGTTGGCCGGTCTTTCACCTCGCCCCGTCTTGACCCTCTCCCGGGGAGAGGGTCGACAGTGACTGCCATGAGCACAAGTAACTGGAACGAACTGCCCGCAGCAATCGCCGCCTACCTCACCGCGCACCCGGCCCGTGACGTGGCGGCCGCCCTCGAAGCGTTCGCTCCGGACGCGGTCGTGACCGACGAAGGCCGGACGCATCGCGGACGTCAGGAGATCCAGACCTGGCTCGGCAGCGGCGCCAGCGAATACACCTACACCACCGAGTTCCGCGGTGCCACCAGGATCGATGCAACCCGGACCGACGTGGTCTAACACCTGGAAGGTGACTTCCCCGGCGGCGTGGCCGACCTGCACTTCCGCTTCACGCTGGCAGGTGGGTTGATCAGCCGACTCGTCATCGAACCCTGACGCGATCCTGATCACACCGAGCGACGGAGGGGTTGAAGGCGGACCGCAGTCCGCCTACGTTGGCGCCCATGACTTTCACCAGCGGCCGGCTCGCACCCTTCGCCCCCGCCGCCCTCGCCGTCTTCCGTATCGTCGTCGGGCTCATGTTCGTGCAACACGGAACCGCGAAGCTGATCGGCTGGCCGACCTCCACGACCGGCGCCGCGGTCGGCAGTTGGCCCTCCTGGTACGCCGGTGTCATCGAGGTGGTCACCGGCCTGCTGGTCGCCGCCGGCCTGTTCACGGTTCCCGCCGCCATCCTCGCCTCGGGAACGATGGCCGTCGCCTATTTCTGGCGGCACTTCCCCGATGGCTTCTGGCCGATCAACAACGGCGGCGAGGGTGCGGTGCTGTACTGCTTCGCGATGCTCTACATCGCCTTTGCCGGACCGGGCGCGTGGGCGGTGCAGAGGATCGTCAACCGATCCTCGGAGACACAGACCTCGGGGGCACCGACGCCCGGCTAACGTCGATGCGGTGACGACGTCACGCTCGCGTCTGGCCCGGCTCTGCGCCGTCGGGACCGTCGCGCTCGTCGTCGCGTGCGGCCGGGCCCCGACCCCGCCGCCGGTCACGTCGACAACCGTCGCACCACCCCGGGTGACCGTCACGCCCTCCCCCGTCGCCCCGGCGCCGGAGTTCGTCCCCGTCGCGCAACTCGTCGAGGATGCCGTTGCGGCCGGCCGACTGCCCGGCGCGGTGGTCACGGTCGGCCACGACGGCGCGGTGGTGTTCCGCGGGGCGTTCGGCGTCCGCAAGCTCGCCGGCGAACCGGGATTGGACGGGACGCCCGCGCCGGCGGAACCGATGACCGAGGACACGCTGTTCGACCTGGCGTCGTTGACCAAACCGCTCACCACGGCGACGGGGATCCTGCAGCTCTACGAGCGCGGCCAGGTCGGGCTCGACGAACCCATCCAGACGTATCTGCCCGACTTCAATCCGACCGGCGACCCGCGTCGCGCGAAGGTGACGGTGCGGATGCTGCTCACCCACACCTCCGGCATCGCGGGGGATCTGAGCCTGGACGGGCCCTGGGGGCTGGTCCGCGCCGACAAGGAGGAGGGGATCCGCCGGGCCCTGGGCGCGTGGGTGGTGGCGGAGCCGGGCGAGAGCTTCCACTACTCCGACATCGGTTTCATCATCCTGGGCGCGTTGCTCGAGAAGGTCACCGGCGAGCCCGAGGACATCTACATCGAGCGCAATGTGTTTGCGCCGCTGGGCATGTCGGACACCTACTATCTGCCCGTCGCCAAAGTTTGTGGCCCGCACCGGATCCGGGGCAACGCGCTCGTTCCCGACCCGGACGGCCCCGACCCGGACGAGTGCGCGGACGGCACCTGGAGCACCGATCTGCTGGCGCGCGTCGCACCGACCGCGCTCGACGAGGACACCCCCGGCATCAACCCGAACTACGGGCACCCGCTGCGCGGCACCGTGCACGATCCGACCGCGCGCCGCATGGGCGGGGTGGCCGGCAGCGCCGGGGTGTTCTCCACCGCCCACGATCTCGGGCTGTACGCCCAGGCCCTGCTCGACCGTCTCGCCGGCCGCCCCAGCCGGTTCCCGCTGACCCGGGAGACCGCGGCCCTGATGACGACGGTGCAGCAGCCCGGCTCCGGGCGCGGGTTGGGCTGGGACATCGACACCGCCCACTCCGGGCCGCGCGGCCGGATCTTTCCGGTCGGGAGTTTCGGCCACACCGGCTTCACCGGCACCACGCTGTGGATCGACCCTGGCTCGGACACCTACGTGGTGGTCTTGGCGAACGTCATCCACGTGCGCGGCGGCCCGCCGATCACGACACTGAGCGGGGCGGTCGCCACGGCGAGCGCCCGTGCGCTGCATCTTTACGGCAATTGACGCGCGAACGCGCGGAGTGGGTACTCCCTCCCGCATGACGAAGACGCAGAGCCGCGCCGACACCCCCGCTCGGTCGGGCCAGGAGCGACCCGACGCCGTGGTGATCTTCGCCCCGCTGCCCGTCCTGACCGTGACGGTGGAGGACCGCTCCGGCGAGGCGGACATCCACGTGCACGCCGGCGGTCAGGGTGTGTGGCAGTCCCGCATGGTGTCCTCGCTGGGGGTGCCGGTGGTGCTGTGCGCGGCCCTCGGCGGCGAAACCGGCGACGTGCTCAACCATCTGCTGCCCATCGAGGACGTGACGGCGCGGATCGTGCCGGTGAGCGCGCGCAACGGCTCCTATGTGCACGACCGGCGCACCGGCACCCGCGAGGTGGTCGCCGAGAGCCCGGGCAGCCCGCTGGACCGCCACGAACTCGACTCGCTGTACGAACTCACCCTGACCGAGGGCCTCGAGCACGGCTGGGTGCTGCTGTCCGGGCCGCAGGAGGACGACGTGCTGCCCGCCGATCTGTATCGGCGCCTGGCCACCGACCTGGGCGCCAACGGCTGCAAGGTGGCCGCCGACCTGTCCGGCGAGCGACTCCAAGCGGTGCTGTCCGGTAACCCGTCCTTGATCAAGGTCAGCCACGAGGAGCTGTTGGACGACGGCCAGGCCAAGTCCGACGACGCCGAGGACCTGGTCAAGGCCATGCGCGCGATGCGCGAGGAGTGCGCGGGCACCATCGTCGTCTCCCGCTCGGGTGCCGCCCCCGCGCTGGCGCTGCTGGACGGCTCGGCCGCCAAGGCCGACGTCGTGGAGATCGAGATGCCCAAGCTGGAACCGGCCGACCCCGCCGGCGCCGGCGACTCGATGACCGCCGGCATGGTCGCCGCGCTGGCCGGCGGCCGGTCGATCCGGGAGGCGCTGCGGATCGGGGCCGCGTGCGGCGCGCTGAACGTCGTGCGGCACGGCCTGGGCACCGGCGGCGCGCGCGCCGTCGAGACGCTGGCCGAACGGGTCGAACTGCGAGCGTGGAAGTGAAGGAGGACGACACGTGCGACGCGCACTGGTGACCAACGACGACGGGATCGACTCCCCCGGCCTGCACGCGCTGGCCGACGCCGCGCGCGCGGCGGGGCTGGAAGTGATCGTGGCCGCTCCGGCCGAGCAGTCCAGCGGCGCCAGCGCGGCGTTGAGCGCGCTCCGCCGCGACGGCCGCACGGTGGTCGAACGCCGAGAGCTGCCGGGCCTCGACGTCGAGGCGTGGGCCGTGCACGCCCAGCCCGGGCACATCGTCGCCGCCGCGCTGAACGGCTGGTTCGACCCGGCGCCGGATCTGGTGCTCTCGGGGATCAACCACGGCGCCAATGTCGGTCGGGCCGTGCTGCATTCGGGCACCGTGGGCGCCGCGCTGACCGCGAAGATCAACGGCACCCGCGCGGTGGCGGTGTCGTTGGACGTGGCGCTGCGCCCGACCGGCGAGCGGCACTGGGCCGCCGCGGCGGGTCTGCTGGCGCCGGTGCTGGAGTTGGTGTTCGACGCGCCGGAGGACACCGTGTTGTCCCTCAACGTGCCCGATCGCCCGGGCGAGGAGATCGGGCCGCTGCGCTACGCGCGCCTGGCCCGCGGCGGCGCCGTGCAGACCCGGGTCGACGAGATCCGCGACGGTGACCTGCGGTTGGCCGAGGTCGAGATGTCAGATGAGCCCGAGGAGGGCACCGACAGTGCGCTGCTCGCCGCGGGACATCCCACCCTCACGGCGTTGCGGTCGGTCGATGCCGACGACGGGGACCTGGTGCTCGACTGGCTGGGGACAGCGGCTGGCGTCGACTCACGCTGAAACAACCCCGACGCCAAGCGGTTCCGGGTCCGACAGGATCGCCAGCACCGCGTCGCGGCCCGCGCGGTTGGCCCCGACGGTGGACTGCGAGGGGCCGTAGCCGATCAGGAACAGCCGCGGCTCGTCCATCGACCTGCCGTTGGCGACGCGGATGCCGCCCTGCGGGGTCCGCAACCGCAGCGGCGCAAGGTGTTTGACCGCGGCGCGAAACCCGGTGGCCCACAGGATGACGTCGGCGGGTTCAAAGGAGCCGTCGGGCATGCGAACCCCGCGCTCTTCGATGCGGGTGAACATCGGGTGCCGCACCAGCGCGCCGCGCTCCTCGGCGCGCTGCACCCAAGGGCCGCGGTGCATCCCGGTGACCCGGACGATGCTCGTCGGCGGCAGGCCCTGCCGGACGCGTTCCTCGACACCGGCCACGGCCGCGGACAGTTTCTCGGGCGACAGGTCGTCCTCCCACACCGGCTCGGAGCGGGTCACCCAGAAGGTGTCGGTGACCACCGAGACCTCGTCGAGCAGTTGCAAAGCGGAGACCCCGGCGCCGACGATGACGACGCGCTGTCCGGCGAACTCCTCGGCGCTGACGTATTCCTGCACGTGCAGCTGGCGCCCCCGGAAGTCCGCCGCCCCCGGGTAGTGCGGCCGGAACGGCCGGGTCCAGGTGCCGGTGGCGTTGATGACGTAACGCGCGGCCCATGTTCCCCCGTCCGTTTCGACGATCAGCCGGTCTTCGGCGTCGTCGTCCGGCGTGGACCGGCGCACGGCGCGCACCCGCACCGGCCGTCGCACGTCCAGCGCGAACCGCTGTTCGTACGCGGCGAAGTAGGCGGGCAGCACCTCACGGCTGGGATCCTGCGGGTCCGTCGAGGGCACGGCGTGGTCCGGGAGCTCGTAGATGCCGTTGACGCTGCCCATCTTCAGTGCCGGCCAGCGGTGCTGCCAGGCGCCGCCCGCTGCCTCCTCCCCATCCAGCGCGACGAACGTCCGATCCCCCGCCGAGGCGCGGCCCACCGGCACGAACCCGCGCCGCTGCAGGTGATACGCCGCCGAGAGACCCGCCTGCCCCGCGCCTATGACCAGGACATCGACGGGGTGCATGCGGGTTTCCAACCTTTGGCTCGACGGCGACCATTCCTTGGCGACGACGCTACGCTGAGGCCCGTGAGCGCACCGTGGTCGCCGTGCCGCCTGGGCAACCTGGCCGGGGAGCGCGTCATCGTGACGGGTGCAACCAACGGCGTCGGATTGGGCACCAACCTGCTGGGCCCGTTCGCACCGACGAACCTGCTACTGGGCCGGATCCGTTCGCAGATCACGACGCCGCGGCGCGGTTAGTCGAGTTCGCCGAAACGGAAACCGGGACTATGCTTTCGGTGCAAGCCAGTCAGTAGGAGACAGCCAGAGTTCGGCGCGGATGGGTGTCGTCGTCGAGCCTAGCGCCATCAGATGCCGCTAGACGGTGAAGCCACCGTCTACGTTCCAGTTCGCTCCCGTCACGAATCCGGACTCTGGGCCGGCCAGGAAGCTCACGACGCCCGCGACGTCGCGCACGTGCCCGTAGCGCCCGAGAGCCATCATCTTTTTCAGACTCTCGGGGAAGTCGTCGCCGTTGTCGGGATTGGCATCGGTGTCGATCGGCCCCGGCTGCACGTTGTTGACGGTGATGCCGCGGGGGCCGAGATCGCGTGCCAGTCCCCGGGTGAATGAGGCGACCGCTCCCTTCGTCAGCCCGTATACCGAAAAGCCCGCGCTCGGAATCTGATCGGCGTTGATGCTGCCGATGTTGATGATCCGTGCCCCCTCGCCCAGATGCTGCACCGCGGTGCGGACCGCCCAGTACATGCCGCCGATGTTGACCGCCACGAGCCGGTCGAACTGCTCGGCCGGGAATTCATCGATCGGCGCCATGTGGGCGACCGCCGCATTGTTCACCAGGACATCCAGGCCGCCGAGTTCGGCGACGGACCGCTCGACCGCGGCGGCGACTTGGGCACGATCCGCGGCGTCCGCCTGGATGGCGACGGCCGTTCCTCCCTTGGCGGCGACATCGGCAACCAACCTGTCCGCGTCCGCCTTCGACGCCGAGTACGTGAAGGCCACCGCGGCGCCGTCGGCTGCCAATCGCCGTACGGTCTCCGCGCCGATCCCGCGCGAACCTCCGGTGACCAGTGCCCGCCGTCCGGTCAAGGGTGCTGCTGTGCTCATCTCGTCGCCTCTCCAGGTAATTACGAACCGATCTGTTACTTAGTACGCTCAGGTCAAGACCGTTCAATGACCGATACATTCCCGGTGTGACCGGAGTCACAGAAAGGGGCGTGGCGGATGGCGGTGGGGCGGCCGCGGGAGTTCGACCCCGACCAGGTCGAGGACGCGGCGATGAAACTGTTCTGGGCGCACGGCTTCGACGGCGTCTCGATCTCCGATGTCGCCGCGGCGACCGGGGTGAACCGCCGCGGCATCTACGCCGAGTTCGGCTCGAAGGAGAAGCTCTACGAACGAGCCGTCCAGCGTTACCTCGCCGGTCCGGGCGCCTACCTGGTTGCGGCGCTCACGTTGCCGACGGCCCGCGAGGTGGTCGAAGCCATGGTGCACGGTGCGGCCGACGCGGTCAGCAGCGACCCGCACGGGTGTCTGACCGTCGATGACGGGCCGGGCCTGGCCGAAATTCGCGAGGCCGCGGTACATCGGCTCGCTGAACGATTCGACGCCGCGGTGGCAGATGGCGAACTCCCCGGAGTTGACACCTTGGTGCTCGCGCGCTGGATCGCCGCGGTTTGTCAGGGGATCGCCGTCCAAGCACGCAGCGGGGCCGACCGCGCCGAGCTACACGGTGTCGCCGACGCCGCATTGGCCGGCTGGCCGGGTGCCAGCCGGGTGTAACCGACGGCGCGACGGCAGGTGTGTGCCCGATCGGTCATCAGTGACGGCGCGCGGCCATGTCCGCCGCGTGCTCCTCACCCCTGAAGTAGGCCCGGGTCTCCCGATACACCAAGGGGGACAAGATGATCAGACCGATGAGGTTCGGTAGCGCCATGAGCCCGTTCATGACGTCGGAGAAGGTCCACACCGTCTGCAGCGCGGTGGTGGCGCCGATGTAGATCACGATGATGAACACGATCCGGTACGGGAACACCGCCCTGCGCCCGAACAGGTACTCGACGCAGCGTTCGCCGTAGTAGGACCACCCCAGCAGAGTCGAGAAGGCGAAGAAGATGACGCTGAGGGTGACGATCACGCTGCCCCACGTCCCCGGCAGACCCTGTGCGAAGGCCCGGGCGGTGAAACTGGCGGCCTCGTCGGGTCCGGCCTCCTTCCACACGCCGGTGACCACAATGGTCAGCGCGGTGAAGCTCACCACGACGAGGGTGTCGATGAACGTCTGGGTCATGGACACCAGCGCCTGCCGGACCGGATGGGTGGTCTTCGCCGCGGCGGCGGCGATACCTCCGGTGCCCAGGCCCGACTCGTTGGAGAAGATGCCGCGCGCGACGCCGTAGCGGATCGCGGCGGCGACGGCCGCTCCCGCGAAGCCTCCGGTGGCCGAGGTGCCGGTGAAGGCGTCGCTGAAAATGGTGGCCAGCGCTGCGGGCACGGCGCCGATGTTGAACGCGAGAACGGCGGCGGCACCGACGATGTAGATGACGATCATCACCGGGACGAACAGGCTGGTGACCCGGCCGATGCTCTTGATGCCGCCCAGGATCACCGCGGCCGCCAGCACCACGATCACCACGCCGGTGATCGGCGCGGCCACCCCCCATTCCTCGCTGACGTTGGCCGCGACGGTGTTCGCCTGCGTCATGTTGCCGATGCCGAAGGCCGCCAACGCTCCCGCGACGGCGAAAAAGCCGCCGAGAACCACGCCCAACCGGCCCTTGATGCCGTGCCGCAGGTAGTGCATCGGACCGCCGGATTGTTCCCCGGCGGCGTCGGTGCGGCGGAACCGGACGCCGAGAAAGGCCTCGCTGTACTTGGTGGCCATGCCGACCATCCCGGTGAACCACATCCAGAACACGGCGCCGGGCCCGCCCAGCGCGATCGCCGTCGCGACGCCGGCGATGTTGCCGACACCCACCGTCGCCGCAAGAGCCGTCGACAGCGCCTGGTAATGCGAGATGTCGCCCTCGGCACCGAGGTCCTTGCGTCGGATGAACGCCAGCCAGAACGCCAACCGAAACCGACGGACCTGGATGCCGCGCAACAGCACGGTCAGATAGAGGCCGGTCAGCAGCAACAGCGGGATCAGCAGCCAGGGACCCCAGATGAAGGAACTGATTCCGCCCAGGACGTCGTCGAAAGCTGTCATCGCACCGCCGTATCGCCGAGAGTTCGAACCGGTAAGACGGTAGTGCAACGGCTTCGGCAGATCGACCTTTTCCCCCGAAAGGTACTGGGTCGATCCTCATCTACCCCAACGACTTCGGCCGCTTCGACAGGACGAGCGCGCCTCAGGCCTCGTAGTAGTCGTTCCCGCGGGAGAACTCGATGAACGTGCACGCTTGATCGCCCACGGTCCACGCGTCGTGTCCGGGCGGGAGCAGCATCACGTCGCCGGCGGAGAACGTCTGCTCGGCGCCATCGGTCATCCGAATTGCGATCGTCCCGGCCAGGACATAGGCCACGTGCGGCAGTTCGCACAGCTGCGTCCCGGCGTAGTCCTTGAGATCGGTAGACCAGCGGGCGCCCACGTCGAAGGTGACCTCGGTGACGGCGACCCCGTCGAGTTCCGCGGTGCGCTTCGAAATCAGACCGTGGACGTCGCTGGGGATGTCGGCCATCGTGGCCTTCTGCATCTCCGGGTGGTAGGCCAACGTGGGCTCCTTCGCATCGTGAGTGAAAGCCGTTGCTGAGAACCTACCTTCGCCGCGCCGGCAGGAAGGGTCAGGCGGCCACTAACCCGTCGATCTGGTTGATCGCCAACGTCGATCCCTCGACGACACCCATGTCCAGCACCTGCTGCAGCGCCTCGGCGGAGGCGAAGGTGCTGACGTAGGTGGCGTGAGTACCACCGTCGTGTTCGGCGAAGGTGTAGACGCACTGGGACACCGGCATCGACGGGTCGGGGTTCAGATCCGCGTCGGCGAACCCGTCGTCGAAGGCGAAGCTGTTCGGTTCGTCGACCGCGGTGACATCCCAGTAACCCCCGTACTTTTCGCCGTCGGGGCCGGTCATGTAGTACGTGGTGCGGCTGCCGGGGGTGAGGTCGTGTTGGACCACGGTCGCCGGGAAGGTGGGTGGACCCCAGATCTTCTCCAGCTGGCGCGGGTCGGCGTAGATCTGCCAGATTCGTTGCACCGGCGCCGCGAAGTGCGCGGTGATGGTGAGCGTCAGGTTGTCGATGTCGTGCTTGGCGTCGATGACAGGCATGATGTCAGTCCTTCACGGTCGGGTCGGATGCGATGAGTTCGTCGATGCGGGCGATGCGGCCGCGCCAGATCTGCTCCAGCTCGGTCAGCATGGACGCCACCGATCGCACGGCGGCCACGTCGCCGCTGGCCAGTTGCTCACGGCCACTGCGTTGCTTGGTGAGCAGGCCGGCCTTTTCCAGCACGGCGACGTGCTTTTGCACTGCAGCGAAACTCATTTCGTAGTTCGCCGCGAGCGCCGAGACCGAGTGTTCCCCGGCCAGCACCCGGCGCATGATGTCGCGGCGGGTCCGGTCGGCCAGGGCGTGGAACAGGGCGTCCGCCCGATCCTCGTCATCCTCGGCCACGTCCCAAATATACAACCGATCGGTTGTACGTTGTCAAGACTTTTCCGCCGCGAGGTTTGGCCCCGGGCGGTGCGGGCACCCAAAGGGAATGCGCGAAGGCCTTCCCCGATGACCGCCCAGCCCCCAGATCCCGACCCCGCGACCACGCCGGATCTGGAGCCCGGCGGCGGCGTCTCCCCCGGTGCGACGCCGCCGGACTCGGGCCAGACGTCAGGTTTGGCGGAGCCGGAACCGCGGCCCCGGCGTCGTTGCACGGCAACGCAGATCGTGACGCTGATCGCGGTCGCGCTCTTCGTCCTCGTCTTCGTCGCGGCGGCGGTCGGGATGATCATGAACATGGCTTCCTGACCGCTCAGCATCCTTCGGCGGTCGCCGCGGCGGCCGCATCGATCACGTCGGCGACCTGGCCCCGCCGCCGCCACGCAATGCGCTGCCGCATCGCGCCGTTGCCGGTCTCGAGGATTCGGTCGAGTTCAGAGCGCACCAGGTCGAGATCGCCCGCGGCGCGCAATGCCGGCGTGACGCGGTCGACGAACGCCCGCAGCACCTCGACCGTGGGTGCGGCGCCACCGCCGAGGAGGTCGACCGCCTGCCCGTCAAGGCCGTCGTGCGCGGACTTCCAGTACGCCGCCTCAAGCGCCAGCGCCGAGATGCGCGGCGCTTCGAGACCCCGCCGATCGTCCTCGAGTGCCGTCATCACCGCGGCGCGCGCCAGGGCGGTGAGCAGCACCGTCTCGGCGACCGTCGCGGGCACATCCGAGACGCGGACCTCCACCGTCGGGAAATCCGCGGAGGGGCGAATGTCCCAATAGACCATGCCGTCGTCGAGCATCGCGCCGGCGTCCTGCATCATCTGCACCGCCGCGTCGTACTCGTCGACCGAGTCGAAGTGCGGCGGCGGCCCGGCACTAGGCCAGCGCGACCACAGCACGTAGCGCCAGCTGGCATGGCCGCTGTCGGCGTTGCGGTAGATCGCCGAGTTGGCCGTCAGCGCCAGCAGCAGCGGCAGCCACGGGCGCAGCCGGTTGCTCACACGGATCGCCGCCTCCCGCGACGGCACCGCCACGTGCACGTGGCATCCGCAGATGCCCTGCTCGTGGGCGATCATCCCGAACCGCTCCGCGATCTGGCGGTAGCGCGGCGAGTCGGTGACCGGGAAGTGATGCGGAACGGTCGGCGGCAGCCCCACCGCGAGCAGCCGAGTTCCGGCGAGGGCGGCCGCCTCGCCGGCGGTGCGCCGCAGCCGGGTCAACTGTGCCCGCAAATCCGTTGTGCCTGTGCAGACTTCGGTGGCGGTCTCAACCTGACAGCTGGTGAGCTCGAGCTGTAGTTCCACGCCCTTGGCCGCGGCGATCTGGGCGACGGCGGTGTTGCGCGCGACGGGTTCACCCGAGCCCGGGTCGACGAGAAGGAACTCCTCTTCGACCCCGATGGTCGGAGGTCCTGACGTCGCGCTCACTGAATCCTCCGCTGCTCGCCGGGTGTGCTCACGGTTAGCCCGAACAGTGGTTGGGGAAACGCGACAGGGGCGGTCTACGTCGTGATTCGCATCTCCGCACCCGGATGCGAACTGAGCGTGACCAGCACGGTGCCGGCACCCGTCGTGAATGTGGTGTTGGCGTAGCCGATGAAGCCGTAGTGCCCGTCGATGGTCGACACCGCGGTGATGTCGTCGCTGCCCGAGGCGCCGGTGTCGAGATTCGACCAGGCGGCGGTCACGGTCAGCGTGCACGACCCGTCGTAAACACCGGCGTCGTAGTTGATCACGACGCGCACGCCGTCCTCGACCCGATCGCCGGTTTGCACCGGCGTCACCTGTGCCTCCGCGCTGACGGTGCCGCCACACGTCGGGGACGCCACCACCGGCACGGCCTCGAGTTGCGCGAATGCTGTGGCCTGCGCTGAGGCCGTACCGAACCATGCCGCGGCCACGGCGGCACCGAGCGCGGCGACCAGACGGAACTGACTCACACCCGGTGTATCGCCCGCTGAACCGACGGCGTTAGTCGGGTCTCCGGGATTTTCCGGGACCGGATCGGCCGCCGAGTTGCCCGGCTCTGAGCGACAGCCCGAAAGCCCTGTCGCTCAGAGCCGGGCATTTCGAAGGGCGCAGCGACGCCGGAAAACCATAAACGCCACCACCACAACGGATCCCCCACGACGCTAAGGTTCCCCTGATGAGCCCGAGTATTGCGAACCCTCTCGAGCAGCTGACCGTCGAACAGTTGCGGCAACGGACCAGCATGAAGTGGACGGTGTACCCGGCCGATGTGCTGCCGCTGTGGGTCGCGGAAATGGACGTGCCGCTGGCCGAGCCCATCGCCGACGCGCTGCATCAGGCGGTCACGCGAGGCGACACCGGCTACCCGCCGGGACGGCGCGCCTACGCCGAGGCCCTGGCCGGGTTCGCCGCGCGGCGTTGGGGCTGGGACGGAGTGACGGTGCGGCGCACCGCGCTGGTCCCGGATGTGATGCTCGGCATCGTCGAAGTGCTGAAGCTCGTCACCGACCCCGGCGACGCGGTGGTGATCAACTCCCCGGTGTACCCGCCGTTCTACGCGTTCGTCACCAACGCGGGCCGCCGCGTGATCGAGGCGCCCCTGGACGGGACCGGCCGGGTGGATCTGGCCGTCTTGGAGGAGGCGTTCGCCTCGGCCGCCAAGACCAGTAACCGGATCGCCTACCTGTTGTGTAATCCGCACAACCCGACCGGGGTCGTGCACTCCGCCGACGAACTCGGGCACATCGCGGCGCTCGCCCGCGCGCATAAGGTCCGCGTCGTCGCCGACGAGATCCACGCGCCGCTGGTGCTACCCGGCGCCGACTTCACGCCGTATCTGAGCGTTCCGGCCGCCGAGGACGCCTTCGCCGTCGTCTCGGCCTCGAAGGCCTGGAACCTCGCCGGGCTCAAGGCCGCACTCGCGGTCGCGGGCCCCGCAGCCCAGGCCGACCTCGACCGGATGCCCGAGGAGGTCAGCCACGGCCCCAGCCACCTCGGCGTGCTCGCGCACACGGTGGCGTTCAACGAGGGCGAGTCCTGGCTCGACGCCTTACTCCAGGGCTTGGCGGCGAACCGCGAGCTGGTGGGACAACTGCTCGCCGAGCACCTACCGCAGGTCGGCTACGCGCCGCCGCAAGGGACCTATCTCGCGTGGATCGATTGCCGCGATCCCGACGGCGCCGACGGACCCGGCATCGTCAGCGAACTGGCCGGCCCGGCGCGGGTGTTCCTCGACCGGGCCCGGGTGGCGCTGAGCTCCGGGCACGTGTTCGGCTCCGGCGGCGCCGGTCACGTCCGACTGAACTTCGCCACCTCACCGGCGATCCTCACCGAGGCGCTCACTCGGATGGGACGCTCACTCCGCGGGTAGCTCCTCGCCCTCGGCCGGCGGCGCGGTCTCCGTCGTGGTTTCCGTCGTCGTGGTCGGACTGGTGGTCTCAGTTTCAGTCGCGGTCGGAGCGGTGGTCTCGGTCGGCGTCGTGGTCTCGACCGGGGGCATCTCCGTCGTCGTGGCGGGGCCGGGCGGCGGCGGGACCATCGCCGTCGTCTCCGTGACCGTGGCGGTTTCCGTCGTACCGGCAGGAGTGGTGCTGGCCGGCGCGAGCACGCCGCAGGCCACCCGGCTGCCGGCGTCACCGGTCGCCAACGTCTCGGCGTCCGGGCCGGGCACGCCATTGCTGGTGTAGCGGGGTGGGATGTTGGCGAAGTTGTCGGGCCCCTCGTGGATCATCAGCGCCGATCCCTGCGGGCCGCGCAGGTCGTCGATGGTGAACGAGTCCGTCGTGGCGACCAACCGCGCCGACCCGTCCGAGCGGACGTCGATGGGGGTCAGGTCACCGATGGCGGCGTGGTTGTCCGGTCCGTGCAGGTGGCCGCCGGCGGAGAGGAAGTCGCCCGGCTCACCGCCGCCTGGGGCTACTGAATTGGGCTCGCAGAGACCCACCGCGTGAATGTGGAAGGCATGGAAGCCCGGCGTGAGGATGCCGGCTTCGGTGGTTTCCAGGGTGATGGTGGCGTAGTCGTCGACGAATTCGATGTCGACATTGGCCACCGACCGACCATCGGCCGTCTGCAACTCGGTGCTGACGGTGTCGCCGCTGGGGGCGGGACTGGTCGTGGGGGACGTCGTCTCGTCGGCGGCCTGCTCGCCCTGCGCGCAACCGGCCAGGAAGGCGAAGGCGACGGGCACCGCCAGCGCCGCCGCAACGGTGTGGGTGTGATTTTGCATACTCCGTACCTACCCCGCTGCGCCGGTTTCAATCGCAGGATCGAAAGAGGAGGCGCGCCCACGGCTCCGAAGGGACCGGGAGGGCCTCGACCGCTCAGGTGAAGCGGGGGCGCACCGCCGCGACGGCGTCCACGAGCCGCAGCACCTGATCGCTGCCGTCAGGCGTGCCGTCGGCGTCCGTTCCGCAGATGGTGACTCGGGTGACCCCGGCCGCAACAAAATTCCGAACCCGATCTTCGATGTCGTCGGCGGATGCGCCGACGGGCACCATCACGGGGGTCATGACGTCGAACGGCGCGTCGATGCCCGCAGCTTGGCGCGCCGCCATGGCCACGCGGAGGCTCTCTCGGACGTCGTCGGGTGTCTCCGCGCCGCCGCCGAGTAGGACTCCGTCGCCGAATTCGCCTGCAACGGCCAGCGTTTTGGGCTTGGTCGCACCGATCAGCAGTGGCGGCACGTGCTCGGGCGGGTAGGCGAGACGCACATCGCGGAGTTGCACATAGTCACCGGTGGTCGTGACGGTCTGGCCGTCGAGAAGCGAACGCAGCGCACTGCTGTATTCCCGCAGCAGCGTGACGGGCGATTTCGCGCGGGCTCCGGCCTGGCCCATCCAGTCGAGAATCCCGTGGCCGATGCCCGGGTGGAATCGGCCTGGGAAGAGCCGGGCCAACGTCGCGATCTCCATGGCGCACAGAGCCACGTTGCGCAGCGGCACGGGCATCAGGCTGATGCCGACTTTGATGTGGTTCGTCCAGGCCAGCACCGCAGCCGCGGAGCCCAGACCCGAGTGGTAGAAGCAGTCCTCCCAGAGCCAGAGTTCTTCGAGGTCGGCGGCCTCGGCGGCGAGGGCGAGGTCCCGGAGGCGTTCGGGCGGCTGGTGGGGCGGGAACACAATACCGATGGCGACCATGCCCCCAGCTTGCCAGCGGTCCGGCGCGCGACCGCCGGCCAGCGGTTTAGCCTGGGGTACCAAGCATCCAGCGGGGAGCCACTTCCGGTCAGGATCTGCTCGAAGGAGACTCATGCGTAGGCGGATGGCAACGGCGGCGGCTCTCGGTGCGGCGCTGCTGGTCAGCGGTTGTGCGGGCCAGGTGTGGGGCGCCCCGCCCGCCCACGATCCGCCGCAGGCCCCGGTCTCCGTCGCCCCGAAGGCTCCCGCGGTGCCCCCGACGCCACCGGCCGGACTCGACGACCGCGTCCGGCAGGCCACCGCCCAGGCCGCCGAGTCCGGCGCCGACATCGAGGCCGCGATACTGGACCGCACCACCGGCCACTTCGCCTCCAGCGGGTCCAACCAGGCCTTCCCCATCGCATCGGTGGTCAAGCTGTTCATCGCCGACGATCTGCTGCTGCGGGCCTCGCAGGGCGAGACAGAACTCTCCGACGCCGACCGCAAGGCCATGGACGCCATGCTGCGTTCCTCCGATGACAGTGCGGCCCAAACGTTCTGGGACCGCGGCGGCCAGAACGACATCATCTCCCGCATCGTCGCGCGCTACGGGCTGAGCGGCACCACGGCGCCCTGGAACGGGCACTGGGACGTCACCGAAAGCACCGCAGCCGATCTCGTCCGCTACTACGACAAGCTCCTGAACGGCAGCGGCGGCCTGTCGCCCGAGCAATCCAGCGTCATCATCGGCAACCTGGCGCGCTTCACCCCGACCGGCAACGACGGCTACCCGCAGCGGTTCGGCATCCCCGAGGGCCTCAGCGGCGAGCAGGTCGCCGTCAAGCAGGGCTGGTTCTGCTGCTGGAACGGCGGCAACCAACTGCACGTCTCCACCGGCATCATCGGACCCGACCACCGCTACGTGATGGCGATCAGTTCGCTGGACCCCACCGACGAGGCCAGCGCCCGCGAGCACATCACCCAGGCTGTCCGTACCATCTTCCCGGGCGGGAAGGTCTGACACTTCCCGCAACGTCCACGCGGTCTCCGCGGCCGTCGGGGGTGTGTGACTGGTCACTGCAAAAGCGCAGTTCAGCGGCCTGGTGAGCGGCGCACTTTTGCTACTGCGCAGGTCCGGGCGGCAATGGGTCGTCTTACCACGGCGGTAGTTGACGGACTCTCCGACTCGGGTCGACGGCGATGTCAGCTCGGCCGATTAGCATTCCACCGGCTACACCTGGCACGAATGGGAGAGGACGAGCAGTGAGTTACACCGCCGCGGACATCACCGAACTCGACGATGTCCAGCACACGCGCCTGCGGCCGGCGGTGAACCTGGGCTTGGACATCCTCAACACCGCACTGCGCGAGATCATCGACAACGCGATCGAGGAAGTGGCCGAACCGGGCCACGGCGGCTCGACCGTCACGATCACCCTGCACGCCGACGGCTCCGTCAGCGTCGCCGACGACGGCCGCGGACTGCCCGTCGACACCGACCCGACGACCGGCAAGAACGGCATCGTCAAGACGCTGGGCACCGCGCGGGCAGGCGGCAAGTTCTCCGCGCACACCGACGCGGCCAGCACCGGCGCCGGCCTCAACGGCATCGGCGCCGCGGCGGCGGTCTTCATCTCCGCGCGGACCGACGTCACGGTGCAGCGCGCCGGCAAGACCTACCTGCAGAGCTTCGGCGGCGGCTACCCCGGCGAGTTCGACGGCAAGGAGTTCGATCCGGACGCCCCCTTCACCCGCGCCGACGCGCAGAAGCTGCGCGGGCGCGCCAACCGCAAGCCCGACGCGCACGGCACCACCGTGCGCATCCTGTTCGACCCGGTGGTGGTGCCGGATTCCACCATCGACATCGCCGAGGTGCTGCTGCGCGCGCAAGCGGCCGCGCGGATGTCGCCCGGGGTGCACCTGGTGGTCGTCGACGAGGGCTGGCCCGGTGAGGAGATCCCGCCGGCGCTGCTCGAACCGTTCGCCGGGCCGTGGGGCAGCGACACCCTGCTGGACCTCATGTGCACCGCCGCCGGCACTCCCCGGCCCGAGGTCCGCGCCGTGGTGGAGGGCCGCGGTGAATACACCACCGGCCGCGGGCCGACCCCGTTCCGCTGGTCGCTGACCGCCGGTCCGGCGGAACCGGCGACGGTGGCCGCGTTCTGCAACACCGTGCGCACTCCCGGCGGCGGCTCGCATCTGACCGCCGCGATCAAGGGCATGTCCGAAGCGTTGGCCGACCGCGCCTCCCGGATCCGCGACCTGGGCCTGGCCAAGGGCGAAGAGGGCCCGGAGCCACAGGATTTCGCGGCCGTGACCGCACTGGCCGTGGACACCCGCGCACCCGATGTCGCGTGGGACTCGCAGGCCAAGACCGCGGTGTCCTCGCGGTCGCTCAACATGGCGATGGCGCCGGACGTGGCGCGCAGCGTCACCATCTGGGCGGCCAACCCCGCCAACGGCGACGCCGTCACGCTGTGGACGAAGCTGGCGCTGGAGTCCGCCCGCGCGCGGCGCAGCGCCGAGGGGGCCAAGGCCCGTTCCCGCGCGGCGTCCAAGGCCAAGGGTCTGGGCACCAACCTGTCGCTGCCGCCGAAGTTGCTGCCCAGCCGCGAGACCGGCCGCGGGTCGGGGGCGGAGCTGTTCCTGTGTGAGGGCGACTCCGCGCTGGGCACCATCAAGGCCGCCCGCGACGCCGCCTTCCAGGCCGCGTTCCCGCTGAAAGGCAAGCCGCCCAACGTTTATGGGTTTGCGCTGAGCAAGGCGCGCGGCAAGGACGAGTTCGATTCGATCGAGCGCATCCTGGGCTGCGGGGTGCGGGATGCGTGCGACCCGGAACTGTGCCGGTATGACCGGATCCTGTTCGCCTCCGACGCCGACCCCGACGGCGGCAACATCAACTCCAGCCTGATCTCGATGTTCCTGGATTTCTACCGTCCGCTGGTCGAGGCCGGGATGGTCTACGTGACGCTGCCGCCGCTGTTCGTCGTCAAGTGCGGGGACGAGCGGATCTACTGTCAGGACGAATCCGAGCGCGACGCCGCGGTGGCCCAACTGAAGGCGACTTCCAAGAAGCGGGTGGAGGTGCAGCGCAACAAGGGTCTCGGCGAGATGGACGCCGACGACTTCTGGAACACCGTGCTGGATCCGGTGCGGCGCACCGTGATTCGGGTGCATCCCGACATCAGCGAGAAGAAGCTGCACCATACATTGTTCGGCGGGCCGCCCGAGGGTCGACGTACCTGGATGGCCGACGTGGCCTCCCGCATCGACACCTCCGCGCTGGATCTGACGTAGGACGTAGGTAGAAGACTGTGACCGCCACCCTGGACATCCCCGAACAGAATCCGGACCTGGTGCTCGACCAGAGCGCCGACGACTACTGGAACCAGTACCAGCTGACCTTCGCGCTCTACAGCGTCAGCGACCGCGCCATCCCGTCGGCCTACGACGGGCTCAAGCCCGGTCAGCGCCGCCTGCTCTACCAGATGCACGACTCGAGGCTGCTGCCCGGCAACAAGCCGCAGAAGTCCTCCAAGGTGTGCTCGGCGGTCACCGGCAACCTGCACCCGCACGGCGGCGCGTCGATGTACGGGGCCGCCGCGCTGATGGCCGCCGACTTCCAGCGCGTGAAAGTCATTGACGGCCAAGGCGCTTTCCCGCGTATCCAGGGCGACATCCCGGCCGCCGACCGCTACACCGAGATGCGGCTGTCGGCGCCCGGGGCGGCCCTGACCGCCGAACTCGACAGCCACGCGGTGCCGATGGTGCCGACTTTCGACGGCGAGTGGACGGAGCCGACGTGGCTGCCCGCGCAGTGGCCGGTGCTGCTGTGCAACGGCGCCGTCGGAATCGCCGAGGGGTGGGCCACCCGAGTACCGGCCCACAACCCCCGCGAGGTCATGGCCGCCTGCCGGGCGCTGCTGAAGACCCCGAACATGACCGACGACCGGTTGGTGAAGCTCATCCCCGGCCCCGACTGGGGCTGCGGGGCCTCGGTGGTCGGGACCGCCGGACTGCGGGAGTACATGACCACCGGCCGTGGCCATTTCACGGTCCGCGGCAAGGTCACGGTCGAGGGCAAGAACTGCGTCATCACCGAGCTGCCGCCCGGCGTCGCGAGTAACACTGTGCAGGACCGGATTCGCGCCATGGTCGAGTCCGGGGAGCTCTCCGGTGTGGCCGACATGTCGGATCTGACCGACCGCCGCAACGGGCTGCGCATCGTCGTCACCGCCAAGCGCGGCCACGATGCCGAGAAGATCCGCGAGCAGCTGCTGGCGCTGACCCCGCTGGAGTCGACGTTCGCGGCCAGCCTGGTCGCGCTCGACGAGAACCGAGTGCCGCGCTGGTGGTCGGTGCGCGAGTTGATCTCGGCGTTCCTGCATCTGCGCGACTCGGTGGTGCTGCACCGCAGCGAGTACCGGCTGGAGAAGGTCACCGCGCGCCGTCACCTGGTGTCCGGCCTGATGACCATCCATCTGGACATCGACGCCGCGGTCGCGGTCATCCGCGGATCCGAGACCGTCGACGACGCCCGGCAGGGCCTGCAGAAACGCTTCAAGATCGACGAGCTACAGGCCGATTACGTTCTGGGACTGCAACTTCGGCGACTCACCAAGCTCGACGTCATCGAGCTGCAGGCCGAGGCCGAGAAGCTCGACGCCGAGTTCGCCGAGCTCACCGAGCTGGTGACCAACCCCGACGCGCGGCGCAAGGTGATCGACAAGGAGTTGGTGGAGACCGCAAAGCTGTTCAAGGGCCCCGAATACGACCGTCGCACCGTGCTGGACCTCGAGGCGACACCGGTCACCAACACCGACGAGGACGGCCCCCGCGAGCGCAAGGTCAACACCGCCTGGCGCCTCGATGACCGGGGCGTGTTCTCCGACAGCCACGGCGAGTTGCTCACCTCGGGGCTGGGCTGGGCGGTGTGGACCGACGGCCGGATCAAGTTCACCACCGGCAACGGGTTGCCGTACAAGATCCGCGACATCCCGGTGGCTCCGGACATCACCGGCCTGCTGGGTTCGGGCGTGCTCCCGCTGGGCTATCACCTGGCCCTGGTGACGCGCCGCGGCAAGGTGCTGCGCATCGATCCCGCCGCGGTGAACCCGCAGGGCGCGGCCGGCAACGGCGTGGCCGGCGTGAAGCTTGCGGCCGAGGACCCCGAGGACACCGTGATCGCCGCGCTGCCGGTGTCGTGCGGCAACGGCGAGGCCATCCTGTCGGTGTCCGAAAAGAGTTGGAAGGTCACCGAAGTCGCCGACATCCCGGTCAAGGGTCGCGGCGGTGCCGGCGTCGGGTTCCACCCCTTCGTCAAGGGTGAGGCGGCCCTGGTGTCGGTAACGATCTCCGCGACCGGGTATGTGCGCGGCAAGCGCACCGTTCGCGCGGAGAACCGCGCCAAGGCGGCGATCAAGGGGTCCGGCAGCGACGTGACACCGGCCGAGTAACGCGGCTACGGCGAGGTGCGCACGCTGGTGTCGACCTTCGGCACCTGCACCCGCGGCACGATCCAGTGCCGCCACGGGTTGTTGCTGTCGCCGCGGTAGATGCCCGCGTCCCGGTCGCGGAGGCTGCTGCCCGGGTCGTCGTAAGCCTGGGCGGTACCAGAGAACCCGACGAGCGCCGCCGACACCATGCCGACCACCAGTCCCGCCGCTCCGAATCTCTTCATCCGTATCGCCCCTTCCTCGTGCCGAGTTCTCCGTGCCAAGTCAAACGCGGGTTGCCGCCCGCTACACGGCTTCAACAGGGCATCCGGCGGTTTGATTCCGGAGCGTCGCGCACTCGAAGAGTTCCGCGCCAGCGGAATCACACTGGTCCGCCGCCGAAGTGCCGTCGTACCAACGGATTCCGACGCCCGACTCGCAGGGCTTGGCGCGAACGAGCTCTTAGGAGACCGTGACGTGGACGTGGTCGTAGTGGGCTGCCACTCGCCACATGGTGTAGCTGATGCCGAAGCGTCCCGCCTGCTGCTGCAGGTCGGCGTTGATGGCGTCCCCCAGACCCATGTCCGAGCCGATCATGATGTCCACGGCGCGCCCGCTCGGGTGATCAGGAAGCGGGTCCGCCCGTACCCCGCCGATCGACTGCACGCCGGGATAGGTGGCCATGATGTAGTCCGCAAGGATCCTCGCGTTGGGGACCAGCCCGCGCATCCCGACCGTGGGAATGGGCGCGACCGGGCCCAACGCTGCCGTGACGGCCGCCGTCGGGAGGATCAGCCCGGCCTGCGCAGCGGGCGGGAGCGAGGCGTAGCTCGCGTTGACCGCAGCCATCTGTGTCCGCAGCTGGGCCCGCTTGTTCTGCAGATCTCCGCGCACCGCAACCGCTTCATCGACGGCAGCCTTGGCTGCGGCCGCGGACTTCGCCGAGGCCGCCTCGATGGCCTGCGCTTTCTCGTTCGCCCGACGGAGGCCCCGCAGTTGTTCTGACATCTCGCTGTCAACCACCCGCTGAGTGGCCAGGGTGTCGATCAGGACCGCCGGCGACGAAGCGGTCAGCATCGCGCTGACGTCGCCGGGCTGCCCGCCCATATAGATCGCGGCGGCGAACTTGTTCACCGCACCCTGGTGAGTGGCCAACTGCGTCGTGGTCGCTTCGAGCGCGGCCAGGTCGGCGGCGTACTTCTGATCCGCCTCCCCGAGCAGCTGCAGCTTCTTGTCGAGATCCGGCTGCGCGTTGAGGATGGTCTCGGACAACTGCTCGGCCTCGCGGGACAGCTCGTGGATTCTCGCCACGCTGTCCTCGGCCTCTTCGGCGTAGGCCGCGCCGCCCGACACCGCGCTCAGCGCCACCAATCCGACGAGCGCACCGATCACCGGCTTGTAGACGCCGCGTTTCGCCGCCGTCCGTGGGTGTACCTGCAAGACTGCGTTTCCTTTGACGATATCGACGTCTGAGCCGTCGAACTACCTGGTCATCTGGCGTAGTTGCCGTGCAGGTTACGGAAGCGGCAGCGGCCTTGTCCAACCGCGGGACCAGGACCTACTGCGGCGCGTAACCCACCGCGGCCTTGGTCTCGAGGAACTCGTCGAACCCGAAGTGGCCCCACTCGCGGCCGTTACCGCTGCGCTTGTACCCGCCGAACGGTGCGCTGATGTCGAAGTTGTGGTTGATCGCGACCGAGCCCGCCCGGATCCGGCGGGCCAGCGCGCGGGCGGTGTCCAGATCCGTGCCCGAGACGTAACCGGCCAGCCCGTACTCGGTGTCGTTGGCGATCTCGACGGCCTGGTCGAGATCGTCGTAGCCGAGGATGCACAGCACCGGGCCGAAGATCTCCTCCTGGGCGATCGTCATGTCGTTGGTGACGTTGGCGAACACGGTCGGCTTGACGTAGTAGCCGGTGTCGAGTCCGTCGGGCCGGCCGACGCCGCCGACGACGGCGGTGGCGCCCTCGTCGGTCCCCTTCTGCAGCAGCCCCTGGATCTTGTCGAACTGCACCTTCGAGGCCACGGGCCCGATCGCGGTCTTCTCCGCCGGGTCACCGACCTTGACCGCGGCCGCGGTCTCGCGGGCGATGGCGGCGGCCTCCTCCATGCGGGCGTTCGGCACCAGCATGCGCGACGGGGCGTTGCAGCTCTGCCCGCTGTTGACCATCATCACCGACACCCCGGCGGCCACGCTCTTGGCGAAGTCGGCGTCGTCGAGCACGATGTTGGGGCTCTTGCCGCCGAGTTCCTGGGTGACGCGCTTGACCGTTGGCGCCGCGTTCCGGGCGACTTCGATGCCGGCCCGGGTGGATCCGGTGAAGGACACCATGTCGATGTCGGGGTGGCTCGCCAGCGCGGTACCCACACCGGGGCCGTCGCCGTAGACCATGTTGTACACCCCGCCGGGGACCCCGACGGTGTCGATGATCTCGGTGAAGATCTGCGCGGAGTAGGGCGCGACCTCGGAGGGCTTGAGCACCATGGTGTTGCCGGTGGCCAGCGCGGGGAACACCTTGCAGGCGATCTGGTTGATGGGCCAGTTCCACGGCGTGATCAGGCCGCAGACCCCGATCGGCTCCTTGACCACCAGGGTGCTGCCGTGTTCCACCTCGAACTGGAACTTCTTCAGCGCCTCGAGGGCGGTGGCCAAATGCCCCATGCCCATCTGGACCTGCGGGCCGGCCGCCAGCGACGCCGGGGCGCCCATCTCTTCGCTGACCGCGTCGGCCAGGTCGGCGGACCGCTTCTGGTACTCGGCCAGGATGGCGCCCAGCAGGGTCAGGCGCTCGTCGCGGGTGGTCTGCGACCAGGTGGTGAACGCCTTGCGGGCCGCCTCGACCGCGGCATCGACATCGGCCGCGCCGCCGATCGCGATCCGCCCGGAAACCTGTTCGGTGGTCGGGTTGTCGACGTCGAGGGTCTTGGGCTCGATCGGATCCACCCACTGGCCGTTGATGTAGAACTTCAGATACTCACGCATGACCCCACTCTTCCAGCTTCGGTTCGGTTGCGGACACCGCGGTCCTACCCGGTGAAACCCTCACCCTGGGTGGACTGGTCGTGGTGGGTGTAGGTCAGCGGGATCTGCTTGCCGCGGGCGACCTTGTTCAGCATCGCGATCCGCGCGCGGGCCGCGGCCCCCGTGCGCTTGCGGTGTTCCCGTTTCGGGTTGGAGAACGGCAGCTTGTCGCCCACCCGCGCGAGGGCGACGTTGAGTTTGGTGAAGTTCTCGAAGATGCGCACCCGTCGCTCGAAGTTGTAGCCGAGCGGTTCGAACAGCGAACCGGCGATCATGGCCTCGATCTGCTGATATCCGAAGACGACGCCGGCCGGGGCGAGCGCGATGGTGGCCGTGAGCTGATTGGCGTAGCGCGCCACCAGCTTCTTGGCCCAACCGGGCATGGTCTCGGTCAGGGTCTTGATGTGGTCGGGGCCGGCGATGGCGTCGACGAGTTCGGCACGCCACGGCGACGGATTGCCGCCCCGGGCCAGGACATAGTTCAACGACTTGATCAGCTCGAGCCCGTTCGGCGAGTGCAGCAGTTCCGGGGCGCCCCACAGCCGCCCGGAGTACGACGAGTATTCGGCGAGATCCTCGAGCTGCTGGGCGGTCAGCTTGCGTCCGAAGCCGTGGTCGACGAGCCGGCCGAGCAGCATCCCGCTGCCGAAGCCGAGCAGCGATGTCACCGGGATGGGCTCGCCGAACTTGAGGTAGACCTTGTCGCCCCACTTGCGCCGCAGCCCCCTGCTGACCAGGGCGTGCATGAGCCGCACCCGCACCACATCCTGGAAGGCCTCCGAGTTGCGGTCGAAGATGTCGGGCAGCGTGAATTGCGAGAACACCCGGGCGGTCTCGATGAAGCGGCGGGGGCCGTCGTCGGCGAACCGACCGGTGGCGCCGGTGGACGCCGAGATGTCGCCGGTCATCGCGGTCTCATAGAACGCCCACCCCTGGATGATCGTGGTGGCGGCCCTGGTGCTGGCCATCGCCAGCATCCGGCCGCGCTCGGCGGAGACCAGATCGAACTGGTCGGGCAGCTGATCCAGATGCTCGAAGAGGTCGACGAGTTCCTGGGGCGGGTCCTCGACCGTGTCGATGCCCTGGGTCAGCGCCTGCTCGAACAGCGCGCGGCCCTTCTCGTGGCCGATGCGCTCGAAGGCGTCGACGACGCCGATCATGTGTTCGTCGCGCTGCCAGAAGTAGTCGTCGCGCAGCCTCGTGATCTCGTTGGGTTCGACCTCTTTGTCGATGTCGATCCACTGGCCGAACATGAATTCGCGCATGTGCCGCCACTGGTCGGCGAAGTGGTCGCGGCCCGGCGGGATGGGGCGCAGCGGCTTCTCGGGATGATCGCGCCGGTTGAACTCGACGTCCTCGAGCAGGATTTCCGGACGTTCACCGGTGACAGTCATACGGTAAATCCCCTCTTCCGAGTAATAGGGCACTGATTTCGACGTTAGCTCAGGACCTCGCCGATGTGAACAGTCGTTCCGCAAGACATCAGGCGACCTGGCCGACGTGGGCGGCGGACTCGCCGATGGTGGCCGACGTGCCGACGCCGATCATGGTGCGCATCAACTGCTGGTGCTCGCGGCGGCCGCGGGCATCGGCGCGCGCCAGGCCGCCCGGCAGCGTCAGTGCGGCGAGGCTGCGCGCAAGGTTCAACGGCAGCCGCAGCACCGGGTACCACGGCAGCGCGTAGGACGGCAGGCCCAGGGAACGCACCGCGCGCCGACCCAGGAAGGCGCTGGTGATCGACAGGTGCTGGGCGCGCGCGAGCCGGCGACGCAGATTCGGCAGCATGTCGTAGTGCCAGGCCAGTGGGTCCTCGACCATGGGCACCGCAAGCTGCCTGCTGGATTCGTCCGGTGCGGCCAGCGCGGACAGCGTGTGGGCCAGCACCCGGACGCTGTCGCGGAAATCCGTTGGCAGCCATTGGTCTTCGACGCCGATCAGCCAGCCCACATAGCGGGTCAGGTGCGCGACGGCGCCGTACTCGCCGGGCGAGAGGACCACACCCATGCCGGCGACGCCGACCGCCGGGGCGACGAGGGCGCCGACGAGTGTGGCGGCCATGTCGGTCTGATTGATCGGCAGGCCCCACTCCTCGGCGCGCCAGTCGGGCATGGCCGAGACGTGCCGTCGGACCAACGAGTGGATCAGCCGCACCCGGATGGTGGACCGGTACCCGAGCCCGAGCGGCTCGAGGCCGTCTTCGGAGATCACGTCCATGGCCCACTGCATGGTCTCGGCGAATCGCTTGTTGGAGCCCTTCTCCAGGGCGCCGGTGCGCAGCAGCGTCTTGTTGAAGCCGGAGAACTGATAGCCGCCGAGCAGCGAGACGTCCCGCGCGACGTACATGCCGTCGGCGCCGCCGCGGCGCAGCGCGCGCTGCCCCTTGCGCACGGTGTCGGGGTCCACCCAGTCGGGCAGCGCCTCGTAGGTCTCGAAGAATTCGCGCAGCGGTTGCGGGGCGTCGGGAACGGCGGCGATGCCGTCGCTCAGGGCGCGTTCGAACAGCGGCCGCGCCTGCGCCATGCCCGCCTCGGCCATCCAGGCGACGAGGCGGTCCATCGGCTCGTCGCCGACGGTGAGCCGCTCGCCGAGCAACTGCCACTGCTGCGGCGACGGATCCTTGATGGCCAGCGCCGTCGCGATGGCGCGCACACCGGCGGGAATCGGCCGCGGCCGGTCCGGGTGGCGCGTCGGAATGGCCACGCTCATGGCGGGAGGCCCCCTCGAACTCATTCTGACAACCCATGTAGTCAAAACAGTAGGCTCGGCGTTCGGCGCTGTCAACGCTCGGCGCGGCACCGCTGTTCACACCTGCCACTTTGTTAACATCCCCGGCGTGCGGGACACACCGAGCGGCCCAGGGTCGCGCGCGGTTTCTCGGCGCGAGGCACTGCGCTACGCCGCGGCCGCCTCCGCGCTGGCCGGCCTGGGTGCAACGGCCGCCGGGGTCGCGGCGCCCACGGCGTCGGCCGCCGGGGCCACGCTGATCGACTTCGCCATGAAACAGATCCCGGCCGAGGCCATCCGCGCCGCCGGGCACGCCGGGGTGATCAACTACGTGTCGACGTCACGACCCGGCTCGTCGTTCGGCGCCAAGCCGATCACGCTGCCCTACGCCCGCTCCCTGCACGCCGCGGGCCTGGTGATCGTCAGCAACTTCCAGTACGGCAAGCCGGGCGGCACCGCACCGTCGGACTTCACCCGCGGGTTCGCCGGCGGCGTCGCCGACGCCCGTACCGGCTGGCAGCTGCATACCGCGGCCGGCGGCGGCCAGACTGCACCGGTCTACTTCAGTGTCGACGACGACATCGACCGCAACACCTGGAACACCGTGGCGCTGCCGTGGTTTCGCGGCATCAACTCGGTGATCGGGGTACTGCGCACCGGTGTCTACGGGGGCATCGACGTCTGCGAGTGGGCGATCGCCGACGGTGTCGTCGGGCGGTCGAGCACGCCTGGCAAGGCGTGGGCCTGGCAGACCCGGTCGTGGTCTCGCGGCAAGATCCACCCCGCCGCCGTCCTCTATCAGCGCATCATCGACACCGCGTCGAACCCGGGTCCGTTGGTCGGCGGCAGCCGCGTCGACGTCAACGACGTGCTGGCCGCCGACGTCGGCCAGTGGAACCTGCACCCCTGAATCAGCGGCGCGGCGTCGTGGTGATGTGCACGTGGTCGTAGTGGCCGTAACCCGTGGCCTGCGGGCCCGCCGGCGTGTAATAGGTGCCACGCCAGATCACGTCCTGTAGCCCGAACCGGCCCGCGTTCTCCAGGGCGAAAGCCATGATCGCATCGCCGAGCGCGATGCCCTCCGGGGTGTTGTGGTTGGGGATCATGATGTCGATGGCCAGGCCGCTGGGATGCCACGGCTTGGAGTCCGGCCGCACCCCGCCGATCTCAGCGATCTGGGGGAACTGGGCGCTGACGGCCCGGGCGGCCACGATGGAGTTGGGTTGCAGCCCGGCCTCGCGCGCGACGCCGACGGGCAACATCTCGGGGATATCGACGCGGGCCGCGGTGAGCAGGGGGTTGCTCTCGACGGGCGGCTCGCCGGGCAGCGCGAGGATCGCCGGGTCCTCCGGCGGTGCGGGCGGCGCTCCCTCCGGCGGGGCCGGTGGTGCTTCCGGTGCCGGCGGTGCCGCCTCCGGCGGGGGCGCGTTGTCGACGATCGCCTGCTGCTGCGGGGTCAGCGCGGCGTATTGCGCCTCGGCGGCGGCGATCTGCCGCAGCAGTTCCTTCCACTTTCCCTGCAGGCCCGCGCGCGTCGCGGTGGCCTGCTCGGCCGCGGCGCGGGCCTCGGCGGCCGACTTCTCCGAGGCCGCGGCGGCGGTGGCCGCACGCTGGCGGGCCGAGTGCAAGCCCGCCAGCTGGTCGGCCGTGCTGTCGGCGACGGCCCGCTGCAGCGAGAGCCGGTCGATGAGCTGCTGGGGCGAGCCGGCGGTCAGCACCGCGGCCATCCCGCCGGTGCGTCCGCTCATATAGGTCATCGCCGCCACGCGGTTGGCCGCCTCCTGATGGGGCTGCAGTTCGGCGTTGACGACGGCCAGCGTCTCGGCGTCCGCGCGGTGGCGGTCCTCGGCGGCGACCTGCTCGGCGAGCTTGGCGTCGGCGTCGTGCTGAGCTGCGGTGACGGCCTCGCGCGTCTGCACCGCCTGCTGCGACAGCTCCTTGAGTTTGGCCATCGCGTCGGCGGCGGGATCGGCGTTCACGCTCGCGACCGAAGCGGACAGGACCAAGACCGCGGTGGCCGAACAGCACACCACTCGCCGCACGGAACGGCGCGCCCAGGTCATAGGGATTGTCACGGTCCTTCACTGCAAGGACCGCTCTTGGCCCAGCTGTCTACGTCCTCGGACAGGCTACGAACTGGTTGGTGGGATGTCCACCCGTGAGGGCGGATTCGTCAGATGCGCGGCGGGGTCAGCTTCGCCGCGCGGTACGGCGCCGTGCAGCTGGGCTTGTCGGGC
This sequence comes from Actinomycetes bacterium, assembly GCA_023460175.1. GTDB lineage: Bacteria > Actinomycetota > Actinomycetes > Mycobacteriales > Mycobacteriaceae > Mycobacterium. The sequence goes on along the minus strand of JAEWRC010000158.1, from coordinate 8,340 downwards.
CCGCCGCTGCCGGGCGCGGGGACATCCGAGGTGACCACGATTACCTCACTGGGCTCATCTCCCACTTGCCGCAGCTTGTGCGGCGCCGCGGCGTCGAAGTACGCACAGTCGCCGGTGTCGAGTCGAGTGACCTCCCCGTTGTAATTCAGCTCGACGGCGCCTCGGTGCACGAACAGGAATTCCTGACCCGGATGCGTCGGCTGTGGGTACGCGCTGAACTGCCGGCCCGGGCGCGCCGCAAACGGTGACATCGACTTGCCGAGCATTCGCTCCGCGATGGCGTGGTGCCGGGCCGAACCGCGGTCTGCAGCGCGTCCGACGGCAAAGGTGGTGACCTCCGGATCGTCCGAAAAAAGCTGTGCGACATCCGCATCGAGTGCGCTGGCGATCTTCAGCGCCGCCGCCACCGACGGCACGCTCTGCCCACGTTCCACCTTGGACAGATAGCTCTTGGTCAGGCCGGTGCCCACCGCCAGCTCATCCAACGTCATCCCGCGCTGCTGCCGCACCGCACGTACCAAACCACTCACGTCAACGCACTATACGCGCTTTGCCTATATGACACTTTGTGTCCTAGAGTGCCTATCGTGTCCCAGACGAAACTTGAGGGAGAACGATGAGCAGCACTTTGCAGGACTCCAAGGACGACCTGATGCGCCGCGCGCTCGACGATCTGAGCCGCAATGTCGCGGACTCGGAACTCACGCCGCGGGCGAAGCTCGCGCTGACCTGCCGCGCCCTGTTCGACGCCGGCCACGACTCCGGGCTGGCGGGCCAGATCACCGCCCGCGCCGAAACACCCGGCACCTACTACACCCAGCGCCTCGGGCTGGGCTTCGACGAGATCACCGCGGGCAACCTGCTCGTGGTCGACGAGGACCTCAACGTGCTCGAGGGGACGGGAATGGCCAACCCGGCCAACCGATTCCATTCCTGGATCTACCGCGCCCGGCCGGACGTCCAGTGCATTGTGCACACCCACCCATTTCACGTTGCGGCGCTCTCGATGCTCGAGGTCCCGTTGATGGTCTCCCAGATGGACATCGCACCGCTGTATGACGATTGCGCGTTCCTTGCGGACTGGCCCGGCGTGCCGGTGGGCAACGAGGAAGGCGAGATCATCTCCGCTGCCCTCGGCGACAAGAAGGCGATCCTGCTGGCCCACCACGGCCACGTCGTCGCCGGCGCCAGCATCGAAGAGGCCTGCTCGCTGGCCATGCTGATCGAGCGGGGGGCCAAGCTCCAACTTGCCGCCATGGCCGCCGGGACCATCGCCCCGCTGCCCGACCGGCTGGCGCGCGAGGCCCACGACTGGACGCTGAGGCCCAAGCGCAGCCAGGCCAACTTCGCCTACTACGCCCGCCGCGCGCTGCGCAACCACCCCGACGCCCTCGAAAACTGACCCGACCACCCCGATAGGACAGCCCCATGAACCACCCGATCGCAGGCATCATCGCCTACCCCGTCACCCCGTTCACTGAAGGCGGCCACAAGGTCGACACGGCCAAGCTCGCCGCGCTCATCGAGCAGCTGGTCAGCACCGGCGCGCACGCAATCGCCCCGCTCGGCAGCACCGGTGAATCCGCCTATCTGACCGAGGAGGAGTTCGACACCGTCGTGGATACCACCGTGGCCACCGTGAACGGTCGCGTCCCGGTGATCGTCGGTGCGTCAGATCTGACCACCGCCAACACCATTCGGCGCGCCCGGTACGCGCAACAGGCCGGCGCTGACGTCGTCATGATCCTGCCGATCTCGTACTGGAAGCTGACTGAGCGCGAGATCTTCCAGCATTACGCTGCGGTGGCTGCGGCCGTGGACCTTCCGATCATGGTCTACAACAACCCGGCCACCAGTGGCATCGACATCAGCCCCGAACTACTGGTGCAGATGTTCACCGAGATCGACAACGTTCAGATGGTCAAAGAGTCCACCGGCGACATCACCCGAATGCAACGCATCAAGGAACTCTCCGGCGGCGCGCTGCCGTTCTACAACGGCAGCAATCCACTGGTGCTGAAAGCCCTCCTCGAAGGCGCCTCCGGTTGGTGCACCGCCGCACCGAATCTGCGCCCGCAACCGTGCCTGGACCTTTACGCCGCCGTTCGCGACGACGACGTGCAGCGAGCCGAGCAGATCTACGACGACTTGGCTCCGCTGCTGCGCTTCATCGTCGCCGGCGGTCTGCCCACCACCATCAAAGCCGGTCTGGACCTGCTGGGCACCGATGTCGGCGACCCGCGCGCGCCGCTGCTGCCGCTGGACGCCACCAGGCGGACCGAACTGGAGGCCATGCTCGCGGGGCGCTCGTGATGGGCTCGCCGCCCCCGAAGTCCAGAAGCGCCATATCGGATTCTCCCGGCAAGCCGGCTGGTCCGGCCTACGGCCCTGGCCCCGCCGCCGCCGTAATAACAGTGTCGAACTCGTGACGGCAGCCGCGGTTGTCGCGGTATCTGTCGGCCGCACCCGGCAGATACCGTGGCGAGGGCGTACTGTGACCACGGCGATCGCGAAGTCGCCGACGAGGGACCCGGTGGCGGTCACACGACTCGGCCTCACCGGTGACGAGCAGGGCGACACAGTGCATCATGGCGGTCCCGACAAAGCAGTGCTCGCGTACGCCAGCGAACACTACACCGCCTGGTCCGAGCAGCTGGGCGACCTAGCCTATCCGGCCTTCGGCGAAAACCTCACCACCATAGGTCTTCTGGAGAGCACTATCGTTCTCGGTGCCGTCTACCAGATTGGCACCACGGTCTTGCAGGTCACCCAGCCTCGCCAACCCTGCTACAAGCTGGCGGCGTTTCACCGACGCCCAGACATGGCGGTGCGCACCCAGCAGACTGGCCGCACGGGCGTCTACTTCCGCGTTCTGCAGCCCGGCACAGTGTGCGCCGGGGACGCGATCGCGCTGGTTTCCCAGCCTCGCCACGGCATCACTGCTGCCGAAACGCACCGCGTCCTCAATATCGACCGCCTTGACCGAGCGGCTGCGCGCCGCCTTCTCGCCCACGCCGATGTGCTGCCGGCGCACTGGCAGCGGGCGTTGCGTCAACGCCTCGACGGCGCCCCCGACGATCAGACCGAACGTCTCTACGGCACCTCCTCGTGACCGCTCCGTGATCGTTGTCAGTCGTCGCCTCGGGTCAACACCCTTCGACAGTGGCCGGGGTTGGTCACATCAACGCTCTTTCGTCGGTTCAGCTGATAACCAGTGCACCAAATCCTCTGTCGCTGCGTACACTTCACGCCACGTTGGGTATACGAGGTCGTAGCTTTCACTGTTGTCGGCATCTGGGGTGACCTCCGAGGCGATCACAGTCCAGTCGGTTTCGGGCGGCACCAGCCCGACGCCGATTGCCGCCAGCAGAGCCGCCATAGCTGGCGCCGATCCTCTGCTCTGGACCAAGCTGCCGACGGTCTGGCTCGACAGCACGGTGGCTGCCCGGCCCAGGATTGCGTCCGCGCCCAATTCTGCTGTCAGCAGTTCGATCTCGGCCGTGGTGAACGGCTTTCGGGCCGCTAGATTAAGGCATCCGGGCGCCCCACCTGGAATCCGCTAGTTGTAGATCGACTGATACAACTCGATAACCTGATCGGTGTCGGGTATCCGCGGGTTGTTGTCCGGCGATCCAGAGGCGAGAGCCTGCTGGGCCATCACCTCGAGGCGCGAGTTCCAGTCTGTCTCGTTGATGCCGTACCCCGCCGGCGAGGGCACCGCCACGTCCTCACAAAGGACATCGAGTGCGTCGACCAGCGCTCCCGCGGCGATGGCATCGCCGGCCGAGTCATCGGCCAGTTGCATCGCCCTGGCGCAGTCTGCATAACGGTCGGTGGCGGCGTCCGCGGAGAACCGGGTCACGGCCGGCAGCAACATGGCGTTCGAGAGTCCGTGCGCCACATGGAAGTGCCCGCCGATGGGCCGGCTCATCCCATGCACCAGGGCCACACTGGCGTTCGAGAAGGCCATCCCGGCCTGGGTCGAGGCGAGCATCATCGCTTCCCGTGCCGCTCGATCCTCACCGTCCGCGTACGCCCTGCGCAAGTGTGTGCCGATCGTGCGCATGGCCACGAGCGCGAGCCCGTCACTGAACGGATTCGCCCGGCGGCTCACATAGGCTTCGATGGCGTGGGTGAGCGCATCCACGCCGGTGTCTGCGGTGAGTCGCGCGGGCATCGACACGGTCAGTTCGAAGTCGATCACCGTGGCCAACGGCAGGAAAGACAATCCCGGACACAGCATCTTCTCGTCGGTTTCGTCGTCCGTGATGACCGTGAATTGCGTTGCTTCCGAACCGCTCCCGGCGGTGGTCGGAACTGCGACGATCGGCAACGCTGGACCGCTGTAGAGATTGGGCGCTTTGAACGAAGCGATGCTGTTCTCGGAGTTGGCCAGCACGGCCAGCGCCTTGGCGGTGTCCATCGGGCTGCCGCCACCGAAACCGATCACACCGTCGGCCTTGTGCCTTCGCACTGCCTTGAGACCGGGAACCAGCGATGACGACGTCGGGTCCGGCACCGTTTCGGAAAAGGCGGCCGGCTCGCAACCGGCGGAGCGCAAGATGCCCATCAGCCGATCAGTCTTGCCGGTTTCGGTGAGGTACTGATCCGTGACCAGGACCGGTCGACGAATGCCGACCTGCATGCAGAGCAATCCCAGCTCCTCGGCGGCACCGGCGCCGATCTTACTGTGCCGGGGAAGAGTGACGTTGTATGACAATGGATTATCCGTTCTGCGGGAAGCCGAGGTTGATGCCGCCGTGGCTGGGGTCGAGCCAACGCTGCGTGATGGTTTTCTGCCGAGTGAAGAAGTGCACGCCATCCATGCCGTGCGCGTGGGTGTCCCCGAACAGGGAGGACTTCCACCCTCCGAAGCTGTAGTAGGCCATCGGCACTGGGATCGGCACGTTGATGCCCACCATGCCGACAGTCACCTCATTCTGAAAGCGTCGCGCCGCGCCACCGTCGTTGGTGAAGATGGCGGTGCCGTTGCCGTAGGGGTTGGAGTTGATCAGATCGACGGCCTGGTCGTAAGTTTCGACTCGTAGCACCGAGAGCACCGGTCCGAAGATCTCGTCGGTGTAGACGCTCATCTCCGGGGTCACGTCGTCCAGCAGGGTGGGGCCGAGCCAGAACCCACCCTGGCCGCCGTGCGGCGCCACTCCCCGTCCGTCGAGGACAACCTTGGCGCCGTCCGCCTCACCGGCGTCCACGTAGGACGCGACCTTGTCGCGGTGCGCCTGGGTGACCAGCGGCCCCATATCCGAATCCTGGGTGCCGTCTCCAGTTTTGATGCCGTGGGCGCGCTCGGCGATCTTGGCGACCAGTGCGTCGGCGACCGGTCCAACGGCCACTACGGCGCTGATCGCCATGCAACGCTCACCGGCGCTGCCGAAGCCGGCGTTGACCATGGCGTCGGCGGCCAGGTCGAGATCAGCGTCGGGCAGGATCACAGCGTGGTTCTTGGCGCCGCCGAGCGCTTGGACGCGCTTACCGGCGGCCGTGCCGGTGGTGTAGACATACTGGGCAATCGGGGTCGAGCCCACGAACGACACGGCCGCGATCTTGGGGTTGGTGAGCAGTTCGTCGACGGCGGTCTTGTCACCCTGCAACACGTTGAAGACCCCCGCGGGCAGGCCGGCTTCCTTCCACAATTCGGCGAGCCACAACGATGCCGACGGGTCTTTCTCCGACGGTTTGAGCACCACCGTGTTCCCGGTAGCGATGGCGATGGGAAAGAACCACATAGGCACCATGGCGGGGAAGTTGAACGGGGAGATGACGGCTACTGGCCCCAACGGCTGACGGATCGAGTAGACGTCGACGTTGGTCGAGGCGTTCTCGGTGAATCCGCCCTTCACGTACTGCAGCACGCGGCGTCGCATCGTCGCACTCTGCGAGTTGGCCAGCGTGTGGCGCACGTGACGCTCGGCACTCGAGAAGGTGCCGTTGTAGTAGTACTCGGCGGTGACGGGATGCTGGCTCGGATCGATCTCGACGGTGGGTTGGTCGTCGGTGAACAGGATCCAATCCCGTTGCCGCTTGGGCAGTTTGCGCCACGGCTTGTCGATGTCATAACCGAGCGTGATGAGGATGTCCCGCAGGTTCTGGCCCTGCCAGGCGCCCGGCCAGGCGGCCACCGCACCCTCGCGGATGGTCAGCGACGGGTCGGGCACCAGCGTCTGCTCGGTCACCTCGTGGACGCGGCCGAGGCCGTGGCACCGCGGGCATGCGCCGATGGTGGTGTTCGGGGAGAACGCATCCGAGTCGAGACGTTCGGTGGCACCGGCTGGGTAGGTGCCGGCCCGTGAGAACAGCATCCGCAGCAGGTTCGACAGCGTGGTGACGGTCCCGACGGTCGATCGCGATGTCGCCGAGCCGCGGCGTTGCTGCAGCGCGACGGCCGGTGGCAGCCCGGTGATGTCGTCGACCTTCGGTGCGTCCTGGGGCAGCAACAATCGGCGGGCATACGGCGCGACCGACTCGAAGTACCGGCGCTGGGCCTCGGCGTAGACGGTGCCGAACGCCAGCGACGACTTCCCGGATCCCGACACCCCGGTGAACACCACGAAGGAGTCGCGCGGGGCCGCGACGTCCACAGCCTTCAGATTGTGCACCCGGGATGCGAGGACGCGGACGTACGAGTCCGGGCCCTGCCTGATTGCGCCGCTGTCTTCGTCCACCTCCGCCATTGTGTACGCCTGGCCGTGATCACCGGCGCCGCGTTGTCCGCGCACTCGCGCGACCTGCGCATCCACCGCGCAGCACGATGAGTTCGCGTTGCCGTTCGGTCAGCGTGGTGCCCAGGAGGAGGTGCCCGTTGAAGGTGAAGTAGGCGCGGGCCAACTCGGGATGGTGGGCGAAAGTGCCCAGGGTGTTGAGGGCCTTGGGCCGGTCCTCGGTGCTCAGCGGCTGATGACGGGGGTTCGGGGGACGCAACGCCGCCATCGCCGCACGGAATTCCGCCGGCCATTCCTTGGGCGGCAAGGGATCGACCCGTGCCATGGCTCTAGGTAACCCTTCCGCGATTGACGCCGAAAACCTGGCCGGTGATGTCACCGGCCTCCTCTGAGCATGGGAACGGACCCATGCGATGGCTTCCTCACCGACGAGAGTGGTGCGGTGCATCAGCCGCCGCGAGGTTGGCTCATAGGGGATGGCACGGTGCAGCAGACCGGTGTTGTCCCAGACCACCAGGTCCCCGACCCGCCACTGGTGCCGCAAGACGAACTGCGGCTGGGTGGCCCACGCCAGGATCCCGTCGAGCAGCGCGCGGCTCCGGTCGGGGTGCATGCCGACGATCTGGCCGGCGGTGGCGCCGATCAGCAGAGACTTGCGGCCATCGCGGCGCCGCCACACCGGTGGGTGCTCCCGTGCCGGGTCTCCGGGTGGTCCGGGTGTGCGCCGGTGCCGGCCACGACGACCTCCCCCAGTGCGCGGGAGAAGGCAACCAGGTCGGCATCGGTGACGTGGGCTTCGCGGTAGACCACGCCGCCGTAACGGTCCAGCAGCGCTTGGCAATTGCGGGCTGCATCCGGGGTCAGGAAGTCGCTGCTGGTGTAACCGGCGACCGCTACGCCGATTGCGGTCGAGATCGGTGTCGTGATGATGGTCATGGTGGCAGATCCTGCTCTGGTGGGCGTGCTGTTCGCTACGCGGCGAGGGTGAATTCGAGGTGCAGATCGGTCAATCCGCGGATGATGTAGGTCGGATCGTGGCGGAATCGTCGCGCACCGGTCGCGCCGTGATGTTTCTCGGACAGGGGGATCGTGGCGGTGCGGTCGAGGAAGCGCTGCAGGGTGGGGTACGCCGCAGCGACCTCGCGACGAGTGGCCGACTCTTGGTCATCGAGCAGGGGCTGGACATCACCACCGGTCATCAGGCGACCATCGATTTGGTTCAGGAGTACCTGCACCGGTACGAGGCTTCCGTCCCCGGGGCGGCGGATGCTGACGCCGGACAGAGGAGCTGATCAGGCGGGCGCCCAACAAGCCACGGCGGCGTAACAGCTCGCCGGACGCACCTGGCCGCGGCGATCTCGTTGACATCGACGTCGCGTTGGCGGGTCTCGCGAGTCTTGTTGGTGCGCAACCTATTGCGGATCGGCCGGCCACCTAACCGTCAAACAACATGTTGGCGATCCGCTCGGTCGAGACGACCGGATCGACATCACGGAATTCAGCTGGCACCGCACTGTTGAGCCAGAGCATCGAGAATCCGTGCACCAGTGACCACGCGGCCAATTCTGCGCCCGTCGGGTCGGCCACGGCGTGCGGGTCGGCGAGGGTGGCCACCCCGCGGGCGAGCTCGGCCCCGGCCGCGCTCTGGGCTGCGGCCAGC
>JAEWRC010000157.1 GCA_023460175.1 Actinomycetes bacterium | reverse complement strand
CGTGGCGGTTGCGCGGTAGCGGGGCGGGGGCGGCGCAGGCGGCGATGTCGGGAAACAGTTCGGCGCCATCAGGGGTGCTGCGGTAGACCCGCCCGGTCGGGGAGGTCCATTCGATGGTGCCGTCGTGCAACTGTTTGGTGCGCCAGCCTTCGGGGCCGGTGTGGAAGGTTTTCAGGCGGTGGTGTTCGCGGCATTTCGGGTCGAGGTTGCCGGTCAGGGTCCAGCCGCCGCCGAAGGGGTGGCGGTGGTCGAACGGGACGGTGTGGTCGAGGTCGGCGCGCCAGGCTGAGCGGTTGCAGCCGGGGAAGCTGCAGGTCAGGCTGCGGCATCGGACCCAGCGGGTGGCGGCGGCGCTGGGTTGGTGGCGTAGCAGTTCGTCGGCTCCGACGTGGGGTTCGGGTCGGGTGGTGGGGCGCAGCAGGGCGCCGGCATCAGCGAGGTCGCGGACCTGTACGGCGTCGATGACGCCGTAGCCATCCAGGTAGCCGGGGTCCTCGGAAGTACCGGTGAGGGTCTCGGCGCTGGCGATGACGTTGATGACCACCCGCCCCGAAGCGGGCCCGACAGCTTCGGCGGTGCGAGCGGGGCAGTCGGTGTTCTCACACGCACAGGCCAGGGTGGTGTGGCCTTCGCCGAGGGCGGCCATGGCATCGGCGCGGCGTTGATCGAGGGTGCGGGGATCCTCGGAGCAGACCCCGCGGGCCATTTGGGTCAGGCGTTGGTCGAACAGTACTGCGGCGGGTGCGGTGAGTTTCCCGTCGATGCGCGCCATGCCGTTGGGTTGGGTGGTGAGGGTGACGCGGCGGTCGGTGTCGGCGGTTTTGCGGCGTTCTTTGGCGGCTTCGGGGTCAGCGTTGGTCACGGTGGTGTCGATGGTGTTGAGCAGTCGTCGTCGTGACCAGCAGTCCCAAGTGCTGATCTTCTCGGCCAGCTCCGCGTCCACCTGGGGCATCAGCTCGGCTTCGACGTAGTCGGTGCCGGTGCTGATCGCGGTGGCATCTGACCAGCTGATCTTGCCGTCGGCCAGCAGGGCGTGGATTCGGGGCAGGCGGGTGTCGAGGGCTTCGGCGTGGCCGACGAGCTGGCGGGCCAGGTGCGGGGTGATGTTCATCGCGGCGCCGACTTCGGCGCAGGTGCGGCTGAATCCGGTGATCAACGCGTAGCCGGGGTCGGTGGGGTCGTGGCCTTCGGCTTCGGCGGTGCGTTCCCACAGCAGCGCCGCGATCGCCCCCGTACGTCGAGCATGGTTCGCCGATTCGGCGCGGCGGGTGTCTTCGACCACCGCGACCAGCTCATCGGGCGAGCATGACTCGAACATACGTTCGATTCTACACGGATGTGGAAAGTTCTGTCCAGTGTCATCTCGCAAAACTGTCACCGATGTCCTGAGACATCACAAAACGATGTCGAGAGTTTGCTGTGAAGAAAAATACTGCGAAGAAGTCGCAAAAAACCAGGGTGCCCCCGGCAGGATTCGAACCTGCGACACCGGCTTTAGGAGAGCCGTGCTCTATCCCCTGAGCTACGGGGGCGGACCGGTGGAAGTGTACTTGGCGCGCGAAACCACGCGTTACGGACCGCGCCTGTGGACAACCGTCATCGAACGACGAGATTCAGTCGAAGGCCGCGCCGAACACATCACGCCCTACCGCAACTCCGCGATCACCTTCGCGAAGTACGCCGAGTCCTTGAGCTGAACCGAGAACGACGTCAACCCATGCTCATCGCGCAACGCCCGCAGCTTGTCGGCGGACTCGCGGGGAGTACCCGAGAGCACTCCGGGCAGCGCCAGGATCTCCGCATCGGACAGTCCGGGCGCGTAGCGGCGCGGCATCTTCAGATCCGGCAGACCTGAGTCGCCCGAGGGTGCCGCGGTGATCGCCAGGTCCAGCACCACTGGGCGCCCCTCGGCGGCGGCCCGCACCAACTCGATGCGCTCGGTCCCGGTCACCCCGACAATGTCGGCATGCCGGGCCGCGACCGTGAGCACCCGCTCGCCGCTGCCGGCGATCAGCAGCGGGATCTCGGGATGATGCCGGCGCAGGTACTTGGCGACGTGTTCGAGATGGGTGACCCGGGCCCCGGCACTGGGGAAGGGGATCTCGGCGGCCTCGAATTCCTCCCGCACATATCCGGCGCCCAAACCGAGGTCGAGCCGACCATCGCTGAGCGTGTGCACCTCGGCGGCATCGCGCGCCAGCAGCGCCGGGCTGTAGAACGCCGCGTTCATGACATAGGTGCCGACCCGGATCTTCGAGGTCGCCTGCGCCGCCGCGGTCAGTACCGGGAACGGGGCGGGGGCACCGAGGTGGTCCGGGATGTTCAGCACGTCGAACCCGGAATCCTCACAGCGCCAAGCGGTTTCCCGCAGAGCCGCGCGCGACTGCACGGAGTTGATTCCTACGGCGAAGCGGAAGTCGACAGTCATCACCGCAAGATGCTACCGGCTGATTCCCGGCAGCCCAGGAAACTCTGCGAAGACCGCAAGTGCGCGGAAGCAGTTGGGCCAGTTGCGGTACCGCTGACATATCGGTAATCCCGGAGTTGGATCACGATGCGGGCCGACAATCCGGCGGGGAGGACTGCGTTTTAGAAAACCATCCCGGCGCCGTAGAACGGGTCGCCGTACCACGGCATGGCGTACACGGGCGGCCGCGAAACAATCTGGGTGTTACCGGGGCTGCTGCACATGGTGGTGGCGCCGCCGGCGAAGCCGCCGCCCTCGCTGGTTACCTCGCACTGCGGGTTGGCGGACGCGGTCGGCGCGGCGATGATGGCCGCGGCAGCACCACCCGCCATCAAGGCGGGAACGATCAGTCGCAGGACGCGCATTGGAGGAACCCCTCTACTGGAAACCTGGATGTCTGCTGAGAAGTGTATAGCCCTACCGGCTCACAGGTCGGGTATGGGCAGGTCGAGGTTCGGAAACGTGAGGCCGCCATCGACTTCCAGGGTTTTACCGGTCAGGTAGCCGGCGGCGGGGGAGGCGAGATACACCGCCGCGGCGGCGATGTCGGCCGGATCGCCGAGCCGCCGCATGGGGGTGGCCTGCTCCATGGGGACGCGTAGTTCGTCGTTGGAGGCCACCACGTCGAGCGCCGAGGTCAGGATCGAACCGGGGGCAATCGCGTTGACCCGGATCCGCGGGCACAGATCCAGCGCGGCCAGTCGGGTGTACTGCGCCAGGGCGCCCTTGGCGGTGCCGTAGGCGGTGAATCCGCGGCTGGCGAGCCGGCCCATGGTCGAGGTGATGTTGATGATGCTGCCGCCACCGGAGTGCTCGAGCATCAGCGGTACCGCCGCCGAGGTGAGGGCGTGCGCCGTGGCGACGTTGAAGGTGAAGGCGTCGCGCAGATCCTTCGTCGAGGTGTTCAGCAGCGGCGCGGGCATGCTGCCCCCGACGTTGTTCACCACGATGTCGAGACGACCGAACGCCTCGACCGCGGCCGCCGCAAGTTCGGCGGTGGTCTCGGGATGCGCGAGGTTGCCCGCCACGATGTGTGCGCGACGGCCGACTGCCCGGATCTGTTCTGCGACCGCCTCGAGTTCGGGGCGGGTGCGCGCGGCGATGACGACGTCGGCGCCCACCTCCGCGAACGCCACCGCGATCGCCGCGCCGAGGCCGCGGCCGGCCCCGGTGACCACGGCCACCTGGTCGTCGAGTCGGAACTTGTCGAGGATCATCGCGGTCACGCTAGCAAGGCCCCGCGCTCCTGGCGGTAGGTTCTTCGCGTGAGTCCGGATCTCGATGCGCGTATCGCGGCCAAGGCGTTGACCGAGTACGACGTGGCGCCGGGATCGGAACTGCGACTGGTCAATCGTTCCGAGAACACCGTCTTCGGCCTGACCGACGCCGACGGCGGCAAACCGCTCATGGTCCGGGTGCACCGCCACCGCTACCACGAGCGTCATCAGATCGAATCCGAACTCGACTGGTTGGCGGCGATTCGCCGCGACGGCGTCGTGGCGGTCCCCGAGGTGCGACCCGCCCGCGACGGGACCCGGGTGGTCACCGTCGACGGCGTCGACGAGCGGGCCCGCCACGTGGTCTGCTTCGAGGTGGTGCCGGGCGTCCACCCTGATGAGAACCTGCTGACCGACAAAGATTTCCGCGATCTGGGCCGCATCACCGCCGCCCTGCACGAGCACGCGCGCAACTGGCGTCGGCCACCGGGCTTCGATCGGTTCGCGTGGGACTGGGAGTCCTGTCTGGGGCGCCGACCGCGCTGGGGGAGGTGGCAGGATTCCGTCGGGGTCGGCAGCGATCAGCGGCGACTCCTGGGCCGCGCGCAGGAGCTGCTCGAGCGGCGCCTGCGCGACTACGGCGACGGCGCCGACCGCTTCGGCCTGGTGCACGCCGATCTGCGGCTGGCCAACTTGCTGGTGCACGACGGCGACATCACCGCGATCGACTTCGACGACTGCGGATTCGGCTGGTTCTTCTACGACTTCGGCGCCGCGGTGTCCTTCATCGAGGACGACCCGGCGTTGGCTCGCTGGCAGGATGCGTGGCTGGCGGGCTATCGCGAGGCCGGGACCGTGACCGACGCCGACGAGGACATGCTGGCGTCATTCGTCCTGCTGCGCCGGCTCAAACTACTGGCCTGGATGGGGACGCACCGCCACGCGCTCGAGTCCCGGACCAAGCTGACGAGCTATGCCGAAGGTAGCTGCGAACTCGCGGAGCGGTATCTGACCTCGCACGGACGTTTACTGCATCGATAGCGGCGAATCGTAGTGCTGTGCGAGGGCCTTTCGAGGCCTACGGTTAATCCTATGAACGTAACCAGCACGGTACCGACGCTCGCCGCCTCGGCCGTGGAATTCCCGCCGCACCGGCACAGCCAGGACGAGGTTACGGCGCTCCTGGCGGCGACTGCCGGCGAGGCCTTCACGCGCTTCGCGGGCAGCAGCGGGGTGCAGACGCGTAACCTCGCCCTGCCGCTCGGACGCTACCGCGAGCTGTCCGACTTCACCGAGGCCAACCAGATCTATCTGGAAGTGGCACTTGAGTTGTCGGAGCGGGCGCTACGTAAAGCGCTGGTCCAGGCCGACGTGCGGCCCGACGAGGTCGACGTCATTTTCTCCACCACCGTGACGGGGTTGGCGGTCCCCACGCTGGACGCCCGGCTGGCCGCGCGCGTGGGATTGCGGCCCGACGTCAAACGGGTGCCGCTGTTCGGACTCGGTTGCGTGGCAGGGGCGGCCGGGGTGGCGCGGATGCACGACTATCTGCTGGCCTATCCGGACCAGGTGGCGGTGCTGGTGGCCGTCGAACTGTGTTCGCTGACCATTCAATGGGACGACGACTCGACGGCAAACCTGGTGGCCTCCAGCCTGTTCGGGGACGGTGCGGCGGCCGTCGTCGCCGTCGGTGCGCATCGCGGGGCCCCCGGGCCGCAGGTGCTGGCCACCCGGAGCCGGCTCTACCCGGACACCGAGGATGTCATGGGCTGGCAGATCGGCGCCTCCGGCTTCAAGATCGTGCTCTCCGCGGACGTCCCGGGCGTTGCCCATAAGTATCTCGGCGAAGACGTCAGCTTGTTCCTGGCCGAGTTCGGCCTGACCCCCGAGGACGTCGGGACCTGGGTCTGCCACCCGGGCGGGCCGAAGGTGATCGAGGCCGTCGAGCAGGTGCTGAATCTGGCGCCCACAGCCCTGGACCGGACCCGGAAGTCGCTGCGGGAGAACGGCAACCTCTCCTCGGTGTCGGTGCTCGACGTCCTGCGCGCCACGCTGGCCGAACCGCCGGAACCCGGGTCGTTGGGCATGATGATCGCCATGGGCCCCGGCTTCTGCGCCGAACTCGTCCTGCTGCGGTGGTGAGCGTGTACTTCCTGCTGATCGCCGCGGTGGCGGTGGAACGTCTGGCCGAACTGATCGTCTCGAAGCGCAACGCCCGGTGGGCGTTCGCCCACGGCGGCAAGGAATTCGGCCGCGGGCACTATCCGGTGATGGTGATCATCCATGCTGCCCTGCTGATCGGGTGCGTGCTGGAGGTGTGGCTGCTGGACCGGCCGTTCGTGCCGTGGCTGGGCTGGACCATGCTGGCGGTCGTGGTGGCGGCCCAGGTGCTGCGCTGGTGGTGCATCGCCACGCTGGGCAAGCGGTGGAACACCCTGGTGATCGTGCTGCCCGAGGCGCCGCTGGTGCGCAGCGGGCCGTACCGCTGGCTGCACCACCCCAACTATGTGGCCGTGGTGGCCGAGGGGATCGCGCTGCCGCTGGTGCATTCGGCCTGGCTCACCGCCGTCGTCTTCACCGTGGCCAACGCGTGGCTGCTGACGGTCCGGATCCGGGTCGAGAACGCGGCCCTGGGTTACACCGATGCCCGACTATGACACCGACCTGCTGATCGTCGGTGGCGGCCCCGGCGGGTTGGCGGCCGCGCTGCACGCGCGGGCGCAAGGCCTTTCGGTCGTCGTCGCCGAACCCCGGACCGCGCCCATCGACAAGGCCTGCGGCGAGGGATTGATGCCCGGTGGCCTCGCGGTGCTCGCCGAACTGGGTGTCGATCCCGCCGGGATGCCGTTTCGGGGCATCACCTATCTCGACGAGCGGCATCGGGTCCAGGCCTGTTTCCGGGACGGTCCCGGTCGTGGCGTGCGACGCACCACGCTGCACGCCGCCCTGGCGAGCCGCGCCAAAGAAGTTGATACCGAATGGATTCCGGCCCGGGTGACCGAGGTGCACCAGGATGCCGTCGGGGTGGTCGCCGCGGGCGTGCGGGCGCGCTACCTGGTGGCCGCCGACGGGCTGCACTCGACGGTGCGCCGGTTGGTCGGGATCCCGACGACGGTGGGTTCCCCCCGACGCGTGGGTCTGCGCCGGCACTACACCGTGCCCGCCTGGTCGGAATTCGTGGAGGTGTACTGGTCCCCGCTGGGCGAGGCCTACGTGACCCCGGTGGAGCCCGATCTGGTCGGGGTGGCGATCCTGAGCCGCCATCGGCACGACCTGAGTTGGTTTCCCGCGCTGGAACGTCGGGTGGCCGGGGCCCCGCGGGGCGCCGAACGGGGGTGCGGCCCGCTGCGGCAGGTGGTGTCGCGCCGGGTGGCGGGCCGGGTGCTGCTGGTCGGGGACGCCGCCGGCTACGAGGACGCGCTGACCGGCGAGGGGATGAGCCTGGCGGTGAAGCAGGCCGGGGCTGCGGTGGCCGCGATCGTGGCCGACCGGCCCGCGCAGTACGAACGCGACTGGCACCGCATCACGCGCCGGTACCGGTGGCTGACCCGCGCGCTGGTGCTGGGCACCGCGACGAGGGCGGGCCGCCGTGCCGTGGTGCCGGCATCGGCGGCCCTGCCGTTCGTCTTCCGCGGTGCGGTCAACACCCTCGCGGATTAGCGCAACTCGTCCTCGGCGTCGGCGAGGACGTTGAACTCCTCGTCGGGCGAGTTGGCGACCAGGCGGTGCCGGCTGTAGAGGGCGAAGTACAGCATGAAGCCGGCGAACACCGCCAGGGTGAACAGGGCCGCGGTGCTGTTGACCAGGAACGTGGCCACCACCGCCAGTACCGCGATGACCAGGGCGAAGCTGGTGGTCACGATGCCGCCGGGGGTCCGGTAGGGGCGGGGCATCTCCGGCTCGCGGATGCGCAGCACGATGTGGCTGATCATCATCAGCACGTAGCTGACCGCGGCGCCGAACACGGCCATGTTCAACAGCAGGTCGCCCTGGCCGGTCAGCGACAGGATGAAGCCGATGGCACCGGGGATGACCAGCGCCAGGACCGGGGCCTTGCGGCGGTTGGTGATCGACAGCGCCTTGGGCAGGTAGCCGGCCCGCGACAGCGCGAACAGCTGACGCGAGTAGGCGTAGATGACGCCGAAGAAGCTGGCGATCAGGCCCGCGAGGCCGATGTAGTTGACGACCTTGGCCCAGCCGCTGTCACCGAGGGCCTCCACCAGCGGGTTGCCGGACTCGGACATGGCCTCCGCACCGCCGGCGCCGGTGGTCAGGATGAGCGACAACGTCGCGGTGACCATCAGCACGCTGATTCCGGCGATGATGCCGCGCGGCACGTTGCGCTCCGGGTTCGCGGTTTCCTCGGCGGCCAGCGGCACACCCTCGATGGCCAGGAAGAACCAGATGGCGAACGGGAACGCGGCCCAGATGCCCAGATAACCAAAGGGCAGCATCGACGAGGCGCCCGCGGCGTCGGTGGGGACGATGTCGGTGAGGTTGGCGCTGTCGAACTGCCCGGCCGCCGCGACGAAGAAGATGATCAGACCGATCAGGGCGATCGAGGTGATGACGAACATCAGCTTCAGGGCCTCGCCGATGCCGGACAGGTGGATGCCGATGAAGATGATGTAGGCGGCCAGGTAGACCCACCAACCATCGGTGATGCCAAAGAGATTCAGCGATTCGACGTACGCCCCGATGAAGGTGGCGATGGCCGCCGGTGCGATGACGTACTCGATGAGGATCGCGGTTCCGGTGGCGAATCCGCCCCATGGGCCCAGCGCGCGCCGGGCGAAGGTATAGCCGCCGCCGGCGGTCGGGAGCGCGGCGGAGAGCTCGGCCATGCCCAGCACCATGGCCAGGTACATGCCGGCGATGATGACCACGGCGATGGCCAGGCCGCCGAAGCCGCCCTGGCCCAGGCCGAAGTTCCAGCCGGAGTAGTCACCCGAGACGACGTAGCTGACGCCGAGGCCGGCGAGCAGCAGCCAGCCCGCGGTGCCACGTCTGAGCTCGCGTTTCTTCAGATAGTCCTGCGATTCGACGTGGCTTTCCACACCGAAGCCGGTGTGTGGGTGGGGACTGGTCATCTAGGGACTCCTCGGGGCTTGTGCATGGGCGCGCCGCGCTATGGTGCGCGTCACATCCAGAACAGTTGGATATTGGCATGACCAAATAGGTTGTCGCAACCCCTAGCGTGGTCCGGATTTCCGACGGGATGCCGGGTGCACTCTGTGGTCGACGACGATTAATGTTGGCAATCCGTCGCTTCCGTGAGGTAACGCCGATGTAAACGGTAGTGTCAGCGAGGGTGGTCAATGGTCGCGGTTGGTGAACTTCCAGCGAAACCATTGCGATAAATGGACTAGCCATTTATGGTGTGGGGACCACAGTAAGAGGAGCCGCATGTACGACTACGGCACGTTCGCGTTCGAGTCCAAAGCTCAGGTGCTGGACCGGGCCAAGACGTTCTGGAACCCGGACAAGACCCAGTTCTGGACGGATTCGGGCGTCGACCTGGTGATCGACCGCCGCGAGGCGTACTTCCTGTGGGACATGGGCGGTCGCCGTCTCATCGACATGCACCTCAACGGCGGCACCTACAACCTCGGGCACCGCAATCCCGAAGTGATGCAGGCGATCTCGGAGGGCATGGCGCACTTCGACGTCGGCAACCACCACTTCCCGTCGGTGGCCCGCACCGCGCTGGCGCAGCGCCTGATCGAGTCCGCGCCGGCTTCGCTGAAGAAGGTGGCCTTCGGTTCCGGCGGCGGGGAGGCGATCGACATCGCGCTCAAGAGTGCGCGCCACGCCACCAAGCGCCGCAAGATCGTCTCGATCGTCAAGGCCTACCACGGCCACACCGGTCTGGCGGTGGCCACCGGCGACGACCGTTTCGCCAAGATGTTTCTCGCCGACCAGCCCGACGAGTTCATCCAGGTCCCGTTCGGTGACGTCGCCGCCATGGAGCAGGCCCTGGCCGGCAACGACGTCGCCGCGGTGATCATGGAGACCATCCCGGCCACCTACGGGTTCCCGCTGCCCCCGCCCGGGTACCTCGAGGCGGTCAAGGGCATCACCGAGAAGTACGGCGCCCTCTACATCGCCGACGAGGTACAGACCGGGCTGATGCGTACCGGCGAGATGTGGGCCATCACCAAGCACGGCATCGAGCCCGACATCATGGTGACCGGCAAGGGCCTGTCCGGCGGCATGTATCCGATCACCGCGGCGCTGCTCAGCGATCGGGCCGCGCAGTGGCTCGACGAGGACGGCTTCGGTCACATCTCCACCTTCGGTGGCGCCGAACTGGGCTGTGTGGCCGCCATCAAGACCCTGGAGATCAGCGGCCGCCCCGAGGTGCGGTCGATGGTCCACTACATTTCCGACATCTTCGACCAGGGCTTGCGGCGCATCCAGGCCGACTACCCGGACTGG
This sequence comes from Actinomycetes bacterium, assembly GCA_023460175.1. GTDB lineage: Bacteria > Actinomycetota > Actinomycetes > Mycobacteriales > Mycobacteriaceae > Mycobacterium. The sequence goes on along the minus strand of JAEWRC010000157.1, from coordinate 17,064 downwards.
TTTGTCGGTATCCGGCAGAACGGCGTGGTGATCGGGTTGGAGTTCGACCATCCCGAGGGTGCCAAGTTCGTCATGCGTGAACTTTATGAGAACGGGGTGTGGGCGATCTTCTCGACCCTGGATCCCCGTGTGCTGCAGTTCAAACCGGGCCTTCTGCTCGCACGCGAGCTGTGCGAGGACGTCCTGGACCGCCTCGAAGTCGCGGTGGGCCGGGCGCGGGTGGCCGCCACCGGACGGAGATCTCGATGACCAGCATTGCGCAGGCCGGCCAGGTGCTGGAGCGGGCCCGCTGGGCCGCCGCCGCCTACGCCGAATACGACCAGGCCGCGGTGACGGCCATCGCCACCGCCGTCGCCGACGCCGGATACGCGGAGGCCGAGCGGTTCGCCGCCGAGGCCGTCGCCGAGACCGGTATGGGTGTCGTCGCCGACAAGGTGATCAAGAACCAGGCCTGCTCGCGCGGGATCCTGGACCACTACCGCGGCGAGGACTTCGTGTCGCCCCGGGTCGACGCCGCCCGCAAGATCGTGGAGATCCCGCGGCCGGCCGGGGTGGTGCTGGCGCTGACGCCGACCACCAATCCCGTTTCCACCGTGTACTTCAAGGTGCTGCTGGCGCTGCTGACGCGCAACGCGGTCGTCGTCGCGCCGCACCCGCGGGCCAAGCGGTGTTCGGCGGATGCGGCCCGGTTGCTCGCCGACGCCGCGGTGGCCGCCGGCGCCCCCGACGGCATCGTGCAGGTCCTCGATGAACCGTCGATCGAGCTGACCCAGGCCATGATGGCCGACGACCGCACCGACGTCATCGTCGCCACCGGTGGCACGGGTGTGGTCCGTGCGGCTTACTCGTCGGGCAACCCGGCGCTGGGCGTCGGGCCCGGCAACGTGCCGGTGTTCGTCGACGCGAGTGCCGATGTGGCCGCCGCGGCCCGGCGGATCGTCGACAGCAAGGCCTTTGACAACTCGGTGTTGTGCACCAACGAGTCCGTGCTGATCGCCGAGGAGGCCATCGCCGACAAGCTCCGATCGGAGCTGACCCGCGCCGGGGCCCACATCCTCGACGAGGACGGCGCGCGGCGGCTGCGGGCCTACATGTTCGCCGACGGTCACCTCAACACCGAGGTGGTGGGCCGCGACGCCAGCTGGATCGCCGGCCAGGCCGGCCTGCGGGTCACCCCGAAGACGCGGGTGCTGATCGCGCCGTTCAACGACGTCATCACCGAGGAGATGCTGGCCCACGAGAAGCTCTCGCCGGTGCTGGGCATGACGACCGCGGTGGACGCGAGTCGCGGCATCCGGGCCGCGCGGGCCGTGGTGCGGATCGGTGGAGCCGGGCACTCGGCGGCCATCCACAGTGAGAACCCGTCCGTCATCACCGATTTCACCGTCCAGGTGCCGGTGCTGCGGGTGTCGGTCAACGTCGGCAACAGCACGGGCAGCTCCGGACTGGACACCAACCTGGCGCCGTCGATGACCATCGGCACCGGATTCGTCGGCCGCAGCTCCATCGGCGAGAACCTGCAGCCGCACAACCTGATCAACTGGGCGCGCATCGCCTACAACAGCGCCGCCGACGTGCCGATGGGCGACTTCACCGGTATCAACCCGTGGCAGCCGCCGGCCGGTCCGGTGCCGCAGTACCCGCGCGCGTCCAACGACCGGGGCGGGCAACCGATCGCGACCCCGACGGCTCGGCGGTCCGACCCTGACCTCGACGCGCTGCGCGCCGAACTGCGGGCACTGGTCGTCGAAGAACTCGCTCAACTGATCAAGAGGTGACAGCTGTGGCCGAATTGCGTTCCTTCATCTTCATCGATCGTCTGCAGCCGCAGACCATGTCCTACCTGGGCACCTGGATCAAGGGTGCGCTGCCGCGGGCCAACATGGCCGCCCAGATCATCGAGGTGGCTCCCGGCCTGGACATCGAGGGCGTCACCGACGTCGCACTCAAGCACGCCGAAGTCAAGGCCGGAATCCTGGTGGTGGAGCGCCAGTTCGGGTATCTGGAGTTCCATGGCGAGACCGGCGCGGTCAAGGCTGCGGCCGACGCCGCGCTGGACTCGCTGGGTGGGGATATCGACGCCGCGGTGCGCCCGACCATCCTGGCCTCGCGGATCATCTCCAGCATCGATCATCAGCACGCCTTCCTGATCAACCGCAACAAGATCGGGTCGATGGTGCTGCCCGGCGAATCGCTGTTCGTGCTGGAGGTGCAGCCCGCGTCGTACGCCATCCTGGCCACCAACGAGGCCGAGAAGGCCGCCGACATCAAGGTCGTCGACTTCCGGATGATCGGTGCCACCGGGCGGGTGTACCTGTCGGGCACCGAGGCCGATGTCCGCCAGGCCGCCGACGCCGCCCGCGACGCGCTGCTGCGGAGCACGCCGTGAGTATCGATCGCAACGAGTTGCGCGCACTGGTCCGGGAGGTGGTGCGCGACGCGGTGGCCGGCCTGAACGTGGCGCAGCGTCCGACACCGCCGCCCCCGCCGCCCCCGCCGCCGGTGACTGTTGCGGAGCAGTTCGGGGTCGAGCCCACCGGCCCGCGCGCCGTCGACGGTAAGAACCGCACCGAGGCAGTGCGGCTGACCAACGACGCCGACCTGGACGGCTTCATCCGGAAGTTGTTGCGGCTGTTCGAAAACCCGAAAACCCGCGCCGACTTGAAGGCCGGGCGGCTACGGTTCGGCCTGGCCGGCGTCCCCGGGGCCGCCGGGGGAGGGGCGACCCATCGCATCGATCGGGGTGCGGTCACCGAACGTCACATCGCCGACCTGGCCGGCGGCACCCTGGTGTTGGGCCGCCGCGCGGTGCTGACCCCGCTGGCCCGGGAGAAGGCCCGCGCCATGGGAATCACGATCGAGAAGGAGCGCTAAATGATCGCAGCCACTGTGACCGGCAACGTGTGGGCGTCGCGGCGCATCGAGGGCATCCCGGCCGGGGCCTTCCTGGAAGTCCAGGTCGACGGCACCGACACCCGGATGATCGCATTCGACGTGCTGGGCAGCGGTGTGGGCGAACACGTCCTGATCGCCCAGGGCTCGGTCGCCGCCAATTGGTTCACCGGGACACCGCCGCCGGTCGACGCCTTGATCATCGGATCCATCGACAGCAACCCCAGCGGTTCGTAGCCGCACAACAAATAAGGAGAAATCATGTCCAGCAATGCAATCGGGCTGATCGAGACCAAGGGCTACGTGGCTGCACTCGCCGCCGCCGACGCCATGGTGAAGGCCGCGAACGTGACCATCACCGACCGTCAGCAGGTCGGCGACGGTCTGGTCGCCGTCATCGTCACCGGTGAGGTGGGCGCGGTCAAGGCCGCCACCGAGGCCGGAGCCGAGACCGCCGCCCAGGTCGGCGAACTCGTGAGTGTGCATGTGATCCCGCGGCCGCACAACGAGCTCGGGGCGCATTTCTCGGTCGCCGCAAAGTAGCAGGCGCACAATGGTTGCGCCCGACAGCAAGGCCGAAACAGCACAACGCACCGACATCCGGGTGTACCTGCTGGTGGAGGACCTGCAACAACAGTTCGCCGGTTACCTGGGTACACCGACGCGCGCCCGCGGCTATCCGCCTTACCAGGGTGAGCACGCGCTGATCGTCGAGGTGTCGCCCGCTCTCGCCATCGAGCGGGTCATCGATCTGGCGCTGCGGGAGGTTCCGGAGATCCAGCCCGGAATCCTCTACGTGGAGCGGCAGTTCGGCGTCTTGGAGATCCACTCGGCCAGCCTGGCCGACGTGCAGCGGGCCGGCGAGGCGATCCTGGCCGGCACCGGCAACAAGGCCGCCGATCAGCTGCGGCCGCGGGTGCTCTACCACGACATCATCACCGACATCACCGATCAGCACGCGGTGATCCTCAACCGGAACCGGCAGGCGTCGATGATCCTGCCCGGCCAGTCACTGCTGGTCTATGAGATGACTCCGGCGCTGTTCGCCGCGGTGGCCGCCAACGAGGCCGAGCGGGCCGCGCCCGGACTCACTCTCGTCGACGTGCAGATGATCGGTGCCGCGGGGCGGCTCTACATCAGCGGCAGCACCGCCGATGTCACCGTGGCGCGGGACCGGATCACGGAGGTGCTGGCCAACATCGAAGGGCGGGACCACTGATGAGCAGTGACAACGGCGTGATCGCCGACGACATCGACGTCGCTCGGCGGGCCCTCGTCGAATACGACATGTCGGCGGAGGCGTCGCTGCAGCTGCTGAACCTGTCGGAGAACGCCACCTACCTGGTGGACGACGGCGGCGCGAAGTCGATCCTGCGGGTGCACCGACGTAACTACCACCGGGCCCACGAGATCGAGTCCGAGCTGGACTGGCTGCAGGCCCTGCAGGTCGACAGCGACATCGCGGTGCCCACGGTGCTGCCGGCCCGCGACGGACGTCGGCTGGTCACCGTGACCGAGGGCGGGGTGGACCGGTACGTGGTGCACTTCGACATGATCGGCGGCGCCGAACCCGACGAGGACTCGCTGACGGTCCACGATTTCCACACCCTCGGGACCATCACCGCCGGGCTGCACGAACATTCGCGGAGCTGGCGGCGACCGGTTGGCTTCGGCCGGTTCTCCTGGGACTGGGAGCACAGCCTGGGTGATCAGCCGCGGTGGGGCCGTTGGACCGACGCCGAGGGTGTGGGTGAGGCCGAGACCGAGTTGCTCGGGCGCGCGCAGGCGCTGTTGAAGCAGCGGCTCGACGAGTACGGCAGCGGGCCGGACCGCTACGGCCTGATCCACGCGGACCTGCGGCTGGCCAACCTGCTGGTCGACCCGCCCGAGATCACCGTGATCGACTTCGACGACTGCGGATTCGGCTGGTATTTCTACGATTTCGGCACCGCGGTGTCGTTCATCGAGGACGATCCGGCGCTGCCGGAGTGGCAGGAATCCTGGGTCGCCGGCTACCGCAGCCGCCGGGAGATGTCCGCCGCCGACGAGGACATGCTGGCGTCCTTCGTGCTGCTGCGCCGGCTGCTGTTGCTGGCGTGGATGGGCAGCCATTCGCACTCCCGCGAATCTGCCACCAAGGCAATCAGTTACGCGGCCGGCAGCTGTGCGCTGGCCGAACACTATCTGAGTTCCAACGGCCGGCGCCTGTACTGAGCCGGGCCGCCCACATCTGGAGAAGGGGTTCGTAATGTTCACTTCGCTTGCAGGCCGCACCGCCATCGTCACCGGTGGCAGCAAGGGCATCGGTCGTGGTATCGCCCAGACGTTCGCCAATGCGGGGGTGAACGTGGTGATCACCGGCCGCAATCAGGGCGACCTGGACCGCACCGTCGCCGACCTGGCCGACGCGCCGGGGACGGTCAGCGGGTGCCAGGCCGACGTGGCCAACCCGGAGGATTCGCGGCGCGTGGTGGCCGAGACCGTGCAACGTCACGGGGCCCTCGACATTGTGTGCGCCAATGCCGGCATCTTCCCGTCGGCGCGGCTCGAGGACCTCTCGCCCGAGCAACTCGAGGAGGTCCTCGCCGTCAACTTCAAGGGCACCGTGTACATCGTGCAGGCCGCGTTGGCGGCCCTGACCGACAGCGGACACGGTCGCGTCGTCATCACCTCCTCGATCACCGGGCCGTTCACCGGCTACCCGGGCTGGTCGCACTACGGCGCCAGCAAGGCCGCCCAGCTGGGCTTCCTGCGGACCGCCGCGATGGAGCTGGCCAACAAGAGCATCACCGTCAACGCCGTGTTGCCGGGCAACGTCATGACCGAGGGCCTGGACGGAATGGGTCAGGATTACCTGGACCAAATGGCCGCGACGGTGCCCACCGGGCGCCTGGGCACGGTCGCCGACATCGGCAACGCGGCGTTGTTCTTCGCCACCGACGAGGCCGGTTACATCACTGGTCAGAGCCTGGTTGTCGACGGCGGACAGATCCTGCCCGAGTCCCAGCAGGCGCTCGCCGAGCTCTGAGGTCGGCTGGCTAAGATTTGGCGGTACCAATAAGGCCGTCAGGGAGGGGGAGCCGTGGCCGGTCACAGCGAGGAGTTGCGCCGACGGATCGTCGCCGACATCAATGCCGGGGCGTCCGGTGAGAAGCTCGGCAGCGAACGGGACCTGGCGGAGAAGTACGGCACCAGCCGTTCGAGTCTGCGCCAAGTGCTGGCTGCGCTGGAGGAAGCCGGCCTGGTGCACCGCGTGATCGGCCGCGCCGGAGGAATTTTCATCAGCCACGGCCAGGTCGAGCGCAGCCTCTCCGACGTTGTCGGGGTACCGGCGTTCCTCACCAGCCAGGGCTACGTCGCGGGGACCCGGGTGCTCTCGACCCGCATCACCCCCGCCGAACCGCCCGCCCAAACCGCCTTGGGCCTCTCCGAGAAGGACTACGTCGTCGAGATCCAGCGGCTCCGTCTGGCCGACGGCTCGCCGATCTCGCTGGAGAACGCCCAGTTCCCCGCCGACAGCTTCCCCGGTCTGCTGGAACAACAGTTGGGCGGCTCGCTCTACGAAATCCTGGAAACTCACTACGGTTTCGTTACCGGCCGCGCCGAGGAACGCATCGAGGCCGTCAATGCCACCGGCGACGAGGCCGCCCTACTGGGCATCAATCCGGATGCGGCGCTGCTGCTGATCACCCGCGTGACCTACGACCAAAAAGGTACGCCGTGTGAGTACTCCCGGGACCTGTTCCGCGGTGACCGCACGGCCCTGGCTGTCACGGCCAAGGGATGGGGTATCGCCGCCGACGCGGACGTCAACACTGCGTCGGTCAGCCTGCAGCAGCAAGCGGGTTAAGCCCGGGGCGGCCGCCGCGGCCCGGGTCCGACCGCGCTCATTTCTTCGCGGCCTTTTTCGCCGGTGCTTTCTTGGCGGCGGCCTTCTTTGCGGGAGCCTTCTTGGTGGCCTTCTTCGCCGGGGCCTTTTTGGAATCGGAAGACTCGCCGCCGCGGCGCTTCTGGACGCTGGCCTCGAGCTTGGCCAGCAAATCGGAGACGTCGTCGGCCTCGTCGAGCGCAGTCGGCTGCTCCTCCACGGTGAACGCCTCGCCGCCTTCGAGTTTGGCCTCGACCAGCTCGCGTAGCTGCTCCTGATAGTCGTCCCGGAACTGATCGGGGTTGAAGTCGTCGGCCATCGATTCGACCACCTGGCCGGCCATCTTCAGCTCCGCCGGCTTGATCTCCACCTTGGTGTCGAGAACCGGGAAGTCCGGATCGCGGATCTCGTCGGGCCACAGCAGGGTGTGGATCGTCATGACCTCACGCTTGTTGATGTCCATCACCCGCAGCGCGGCCAGTCGGGTCTTGTTGCGCAACGCGAAATGCACGATCGCGATGCGGTCGGTCTCGGCGAGGGTCTTGGCCAGCAGTACATAGGACTTCGTCGACTTGGTGTCGGGCTCCAGGAAATAGCTGCGGTCGTACATGATCGGATCGATGTCGCTGGCCGGAACAAACTGCAGCACGTCGATCTCGCGGCTGCGTTCCTCGGGCAGCGTCGCGATGTCCTCATCGGTGATCACCACGCTGCGGCCGTCGTCGGACTCGAACGCGCGGGCGATGTCGCGGTACTCGACCACCTCGCCGCATTCCTCGCAGACCCGTTTGTAGCGGATTCGGCCGTTGTCCTTGGCGTGGACCTGATGGAACTTCAGGTCGTGGTCTTGGGTGGCGCTGTAGACCTTGACCGGGACATTCACCAGGCCAAAGGCAATCGAACCCTTCCAGATGGACCGCATTTCTCCAGTATGGACCAACGGGTCTATTGGGGTATTGGATCAAGTCCCAGCGGCGTCTCGGGATTGGCGCCCGGGCTGTGGTCATGGGTGAACACCTGCGACGGTGCGACCTTGCACCAGTTGTCCATCGGCGACTGATCACCCGAGCACCAGGGCAGCAGATTGTCCGGATCGGCGGAGGCGGCGGGCGCGCCGATCACCGCCGCCGCCATTACGGCGGCCAGCAACACAGCGGCGCGTGCCATACCCGCCACGCTAGCAAGGTATACGTTGGACTTCGATGGGATCGCGGGAGTCGCAGGTCAAACTGACCAACGCCGACAAGGTGCTGTATCCGGAGACCGGCACCACCAAGGCCGAGGTCTTCGACTACTACGTCAGCATTGCCGAGGTGATGCTGCCGCACATCGCCGGTCGCCCCGTCACCCGCAAACGCTGGCCCAACGGCGTGGAGCAAAGCGACTTCTTCGAGAAACAACTCGCGTCGTCGGCGCCGGAATGGTTGAGCCGCGGCAGCGTGACGCACCGGTCCGGCACCACCACCTATCCGGTCATCGACAGCGTCGACGGCCTGGCCTGGGTCGCCCAGCAGGCCGCCCTGGAAGTGCACGTGCCGCAATGGCGTTTCGTCGACGACAAACCAGGCCCGGCCACACGCATCGTGTTCGACCTCGATCCCGGCGAGGACGTCGGGATGGATCTGATCTGCACGGTGGCCCGCGAGGTGCGCGCCCTGATGGACGACATCGGGCTGCGGACCTACCCGCTGACCAGCGGCAGCAAGGGCATTCATCTGTATGTGCCGCTGGACGAGCCGGTCAGCTCGCGCGGCGCGTCGGTGCTGGCCAAACGCGTTGCACAGCAATTGGAACAGGCCATGCCCCAGCAGGTCACCGCCACCATGACCAAGAAGCTGCGGGCGGGCAAGGTCTTCGTGGACTGGAGCCAGAACTCGGCGGCCAAGACCACGATCGCGCCGTATTCGATGCGCGGCCGGGCCCAGCCGACGGTCGCGGCGCCCCGCAGCTGGGACGAGCTCGACGACCCGGGCCTGCGGCAGCTGCGCTTCGACGAGGTGCTCGACCGGGTGGCGAGCGACGGGGATCTGCTCGAGGGACTCGATGATGCGGTGCCGATGCCGGATCGGTTGACCACCTACCGGTCCATGCGCGATGGCGCCCGCACCCCGGAGCCCGTGCCGTCGGCCAGACCCGCTGTGGGCGAGAACAATACGTTCGTCATCCAGGAACACCATGCGCGACGGCTGCACTACGACTTCCGGCTGGAGCGCGACGGGGTCCTGGTGTCCTGGGCGATACCCAAGAACCTGCCCGAGAGCCCGTCGGTCAATCACCTGGCCGTGCACACCGAGGACCATCCGCTGGAGTACGCGACCTTCGAGGGCACCATTCCCAAGGGGGAGTACGGCGGCGGCAAGGTCATCGTGTGGGATTCGGGCACCTACGAGGCCGAGAAGTTCCGCGACCCGCCCGAGCCCGGCCAGAAGGGCGAGGTGATCGTCACGCTGCGCGGGAACAAGGTGTCCGGCCGGTACGCGCTGATCCAGACCGACGGCAAGAACTGGTTGGCGCACCGCACCAAGGACCAGCCCCAGCCGCTGCCGTCGGATCTGGCCCCCATGCTGGCCACCCACGGTTCGGTCGCCAAGCTCAAGGCCACCCAATGGGCGTTCGAGGGCAAGTGGGACGGGTACCGGCTGCTGTTCGACTCCGACCACGGGACGCTCGCGCTGCGGTCGCGCAGCGGCCGAGACGTCACCAAGGAGTATCCACAATTGCGTTCCCTGGCCGCCGATCTCGCCGAGTACCATGTATTGCTCGACGGCGAGGTCGTCGCGCTCGACGAGCACGGCGTGCCCAACTTCGGCGAGATGCAGAACCGGGCGCGGGCCACCCGGATCGAGTTCTGGGCCTTCGACCTGCTGCATCTCGACGGCCGTTCGCTGCTCAACGTCAAGTACCGCGACCGGCGCAAACTACTCGAGACTTTGGCCGACGGGACGAATCTGATTGTCTCCGAGCGCATCCCCGGTGATGGCGCCGAGGCGCTGCAATATTCCGCGGATCAGGGCTGGGAGGGGGTGATCGCCAAGAAGTGGGATTCGACCTATCAGCCCGGTCGCCGATCGGCGGCGTGGATCAAGGACAAGAACTGGTACACCCAGGAGATCGTGATCGGCGGTTGGCGGCAGGGTGAGGGCGGGCGGTCGACCGGCATCGGGGCGCTGCTGATGGGCATACCCGCCGAGGACGGGCTGGAATTCGTGGGTCGGGTCGGCACCGGGTTCACCGACAAGGAACTGGGCAAGCTCAAGAAGCTGCTGGCGCCGTTGCACACCGACGAATCCCCGTTCAACACTCGGCTTTCTGGACCTGACGCCCGCGGCGTCACGTTCGTCGAGCCTACCGTCGTCGGCGAGGTGCGCTACGGGCAGTGGACCTCGGACGGCCGGCTGCGGCATCCCAGTTGGCGGGGGCTGCGGCCGGACAAGTCGCCCGCGGAGGTCAGACGCGAGCCGTGAGCGCGGCCGCGTCGATCGCTTCCTGCATCCCGCGGGTCGCCAGCACGTCGGCCAGCTCGTTGTCGGTGACCCCCGAGTGGCCCTTCACCCAGAACCACTCGACCTCGTGGCGGGCGCACGCCGCCTGCAGCCGTTGCCACAGGTCGACGTTCTTCACCGGTTGCTTCGCGGCGGTCAGCCAGCCGTTGCGCGCCCAGCCGTGCACCCACTTGGTGATGCCGTTGCGGACGTAGGTGCTGTCGGTGTACAGGTGCACGACCACGGGGCGGGTCAGCGCCTCGAGCGCCATGATCGGCGCGGTCAATTCCATCCGGTTGTTGCTGGTCTGGCCGGGCTCCCCGCCGAACAACTCGCGCACGTGATGGCGCTGTCGCAGCACCGCGCCCCAGCCGCCGGGGCCCGGGTTCGGGCGGCAGCCACCGTCGGTGTGGATGACCACTGGATCGTCGGGGGACTCGCTCACCCCAGGATTCCCTTCAGCGCGTCGAGCACCGCGGGGTCCTCGATGGTCGAGGGCACGGGCTCGTCGCGCCCGGCGGCGATGCCCCGCAGCGTCTTGCGCAGGATCTTGCCGGAACGCGTCTTGGGCAGGCCCGGCACCACATCGACGAGCCGGAACGTCGCCACCGCACCGATCTCCTTGCGCACCAACGCAATCAGCTCATCGGCCAGGCCCTCGGCCGCCGCACCGGACTTCAACACCACCAGCCCGCGCGGCGCCTGCCCCTTGATCTCGTCGGCGACACCGATCACCGCGCATTCGGCGACCGCGGGATGCGTTGCCAGCACCTCCTCGATCGCGCCGGTCGACAGCCGGTGTCCGGCCACGTTGATGACGTCGTCGATGCGGCCCATGACGAACAGGTAGCCGTCCTCATCGAAGCGGCCGCCGTCACCGGTCAGGTAGTAGCCCGGATGCTCGGACAGATACGACGCCTCGTAGCGGTCATCGGCGTTCCACAGCGTCGGCAGCGTGCCGGGCGGCAGCGGCAACCGGATGCAGATCGCGCCGTCTTGGCCGGTCTCGCACCGGCTGCCGTCGTCGGCCAGGATGTGGATGTCGTAGCCGGGCATCGGCTTGGTGGGGGAGCCCGCCTTCACCGGAAACTGCTCCAGGCCCATGGGATTGGCGGCGATGGCCCAGCCGGTCTCGGTCTGCCACCAGTGGTCGATCACCGGGATCCCGAGGTTCTGCACCGCCCAGTGGTAGGTGTCGGGATCGAGGCGCTCGCCGGCGACATAGAGGTACTTCAGCCCGGACAGGTCGTAGCGGTCCAGGTGTTCGGCGTTGGGGTCCTCCTTGCGGATGACGCGGATGGCGGTCGGCGCGGTGAACAGTGCCTTCACGTTGTGCTCGCTGATCACCCGCCAGAACGCACCCGGGTCGGGGGTGCCGACGGGCTTGCCCTCGTAGAGCACCGTCGTCGCCCCCAAAAGCAAAGGCGCATAGACGATGTAGGAGTGCCCGACCACCCAGCCCACGTCGGAGGCGGCCCAGAAGACGTCGCCGGGGGCGATGTCGTAGATGTTGCGCATGCTCCACAGCAGCGCCACCGCGTGCCCGCCGTTGTCGCGGACGATCCCCTTGGGCTTGCCGGTGGTTCCCGAGGTGTACAGCACGTAGAGCGGATCGGTTGCGGCCACCGGCACCGGGTCCGCCGGCTCGGCGTCGGCCAGCAGCGCGTCCCAATCCAGGTCGCGGCCGTCGACCATCGAACACCGCTGCCGCTCGCGCTGCACCACGATGCAGTGCGCGGGCGGATGCTCGGCCATGGCCAGCGCGTCGTCGATCATCGGCTTGTACTCGACGATCCGGGACGGCTCGATGCCGCACGACGCGGTCACCACCACGCTGGGCCGAACGTCGTCGATGCGCACCGCCAGTTCGTGCGGGGCGAAGCCGCCGAACACCACCGAGTGCACCGCGCCCAGCCGCGCGCAGGCCAGCATGGCGATGACGGCCTCGGGGATCATCGGCATGTAGATGACCACTCGGTCGCCCTTGCCGACGCCGAGCCCCCGCAGCGCACCGGCGCAGCGTGCCGTCGCCGCGAGCAACTCGGCATAGCTGTAGGTGCGCTTGGTGTCGGTCACCGGGGAGTCGTAGATCAGGGCGGCCTGATCGCCGCGGCCGGCCTCGACGTGCCGGTCCAGCGCGTTGGCGCAGGTGTTGAGTTCGGCGTCGGGGAACCAGCGGTAGAACGGCGGGTTGGCGTCGTCGAGAATGCGTTGCGGTTCCCGCGTCCACGTCACCGCTCGGGCGGCCTCACCCCAGAATCCGGCCGGGTCGGCGATGCTCGCGCCGAACGCCTCGCTGTATGCGCTCATGACGGAACCGTACAACGCCGAGGTGGGCGGCGGTGCGCCGATCAGACCTTGCTGATGACCTTCTCCGCGAAGCGCTCCAGGTTGCGGATCTTGTCGTCGAGCGGTTCGGTGTCGGCACCCACGATGTAGGGCAACCGGAAGCCGACGATGACGTCGGTGACGCCCTTGTCCTCGAGGCGTTTGATGCCGTCGGCGGTGTAGGCGTCCGCGGAGATGACGTGGATTTCGAACTCACCCGTGCGGCCCTGCTCCTCGCGGTAGCGGGCGAGCTTGGCCAACAGTTCGTCGAGTTCCTCGGGGCCGCCCCCGCCGTGCATCCAGCCGTCGTTGCGTGCGGCGCGGCGCAGCGCCGCGTCGGCGTGGCCGCCGATCAGGATCGGGATCGGCTTGGTGGGCGCCGGGGACATCTTGGTCTTCTCGATGTCGTAGAACTCGCCGTGGTACTCGAAGTACTCGCCGGTGGTCAGGCCGCGGATGATGTCGATGCACTCGTCCATCCGCTTGCCGCGCCGGGCGAACGGCACGCCCATCAGGTCGTAATCCTCCGGCCAGGGGCTGGTGCCCACGCCGAGGCCCAGACGATTGTCGAACATCGCCGCCAACGAACCGGCCTGCTTGGCGACCAGCGCCGGCGGCCGGATGGGCAGCTTGAGCACGAAGAAGTTGAACCGCAACGTCGTGGTGACCGCGGACAGCGCCGAGGCCAGGACGAACGTCTCGATCATCTCCTTGTCCTCGAGGAACTCGCGGTTGCCGTCGGGCGTGTAGGGGTACTTCGCGTCGGACTCGGCCGGATAGGCGACGCTGTCGGCCAGCGTCATCCCGTGGTAGCCGGCCGCCTCGGCCGCCTTCGCCAGCGGGATGTAGTAGCTGGAGTCCGTCATGGCTTCCGCATAGGTGAATCGCATGACAGCGATACTAGAACACGTTCTAGTTTTGCCCGGGTCTAACGTGGAAATATGCCCACGACGTTGGCGGGCCGACTGTTGCGCACGCGGTGGCTGGTGCGCGCGCCGCTCGCGCTGTACCGCGCCCGACTGGGATTCCTGCTGGGGCACCGGATGCTGATGCTCGAGCACCGCGGCCGCAAGACCGGGTTGCCGCGGCAGGTGGTCCTGGAGGTCACCGATCGGCCCGGCCCGGACCGCTACGTGGTGGCCTCGGGGCTGGGAAAGACGTCCCAGTGGTATCGCAACGTGCTGGCCGACCCGCACGTCAAGGTCAGCGTCGGGGGTCGGCGCGAGGTACCCGCCACCGCGCGGGCCATGACCCCCGAGGAGTCCGCGCAGACGCTCGCGGAGTACCAGCGTCGCCACCGGATCGCCTGGCGGTTCCTGGGGCCGGTGATGCAGGAGGCGCTGGGCGCCGACGGCCTCGCGGTGCCCATGGTGGAACTGACGCTGGGGGAGTGATCAATCGATGGCGAACGGCGGCGCGCCCACGCCGGTGACGGTGTAACCGCCCCACGGAGTCCGCTCCATCACCCGCGCCGGTGCGCTGCTGCCGGTGGTCGATACCGTCACGGAGCGCTGCTTGGTCAGCACCTCGTCGGGCAGTTCGCCGGCGATCGATCCGCGCCAGTGGTAGCGGCCGTCGATCGCGTCGAGATGGCCGGACAGTCGCGCGTGGACGGCGATGTCCCCTTCGGCCAGCGTCAGGGTGGCGGCGCCGTCGTACCGGTGCTCGTCGGTGGGGATCGATCCGCTCAGGTAGAAGTTGGTCGCCAGCGCCCGCAATGGTCGGCGGCGCAACCGGATTCGCGACTTGGCCTCGATGCGCGTGGACCCGGAGCGGCGCAGCAACTCCAGACAGCGGGCCACCAGGCGGGACTGCGCCGCGGTGTCGGGGCCCGGAATGCGGAAGTAGTTCGGCATGCCGTGGACGGCGACCGTGGGCTCGGTGGACGGCCGGGTGTCGATCAGGATGCGGGCGCTGATGCAGCGACCGTCGGCGGTGGTCAGGCTCCAACTGTCGGTGCCGGCGTCGAACCGCGCATCCCGCAGGCGGGCCTGATCGGCCGGCACCTCGATGGCGCTGATCGCGCTCAGTTCCGGGCCGAGGTCGCAGACTTGCCCCAGGACAATGGATGTCACAGGAAGCCGGCCCGGCGCCACATCCACCGGCCGAGCCGGCCCATCAGGCCGACGTCCTCGAAGAACTCGGCCAGCGGGGCGAAGGCCGACACGCACTTGTCCCGGAAGTGCGGATTCGAGCGCGCCACTCGGCGCATCCGCTTGCCGTCGAGACCCACCCGGGAGTACTGGATGGGCAGAGTGAACAGCATCCGGTAGAACGGGCCGCCGGCACCGTGGATGTTGGCCAGCAACACCTTTCGGTACCACGGCATGAGCGGCACCGTCTTACGCAGCCCGTCGCGGGCAAACTGGATGTGGCGGGCCTCCTCGGTGACGTGAATCCGCATGAGGCGCAGCACGATCGGCTGCAGGTCGGGGTCCTCCATGGTCTGTCGCTGCAACGCGTCGAACAGTTCCTCGCCCACCAGCGCCGCGCCCCACAGCAGCGGTCCGCGGAACACCAGCGGCAGCGAGTTGATGATCATGCGTTGAAACAGCTTGGGCCGCACCGGGGTCCCGCCCACCCGGTCGATGGTCTTGCCGAACATGATCATGTGCCGGGTCTCGTCGCCCAGTTCGGTCAGCGCGTAATGCGTGGTCTTCGCGGTGGGGTTGCGGTGCATCAGGTCACGCAGCAACGCCTGGTTGAGGATGTTCTCGAACCAGATGCCCGCCGAGAGGACGTTGACCAGTTCCTGCCGGGACAGGTCGATCTGCTGGGACCGGCTCAGGGCCTCCCACTCGGCGGTGCCGTACAGGGTGACCATCTGCGGGGGCAGGAAAAACTTGTCCGGGTCGATCGGCGCGTCCCAGTCGATGTCGACGACGGGCTCGTAGGACCGCTTGACCGAGCCCTTGAGTAGGCGTTCGGCGAATTCCTCGCGGGTGGGCAGTGACTGTGGCAGTGACCTAGTCATGGGCGACGGGAGTCCCTTCGTGTGACGTCCGTGTCCTGAAGATTAGACCGCTTTGGAATAAAGTCAATACCGGCGGTACCGGATACTTTGAAATCGTTATCGCAGGTCTCGTGACATGCGGCGACGGGCTCGGCAGACTGTACGGGTGCCCGAATTACCCGAGGTGGAAGCGTTGGCCGACTACCTGCGCGGCAACGCCGTGGGGCGGCCCGTGGGACGCATCGACGTCGCGGCCCTGTCGGTGCTCAAGACCTTCGACCCGCCGCTGACCGCGCTGTACGGCCAGGCGGTGACCGGCGCGAGTCGCTGGGGCAAGTATCTCGGCCTCGACGTCGGCGACCTGCATCTGATCACCCACCTGTCGCGGGCGGGATGGTTGCGGTGGTCCGACAACCTCACCGCCACCCCGCTCAAGCCCGGCAAGGGCCCCATCGCGCTGCGGGTGCACCTCGGGACACCCGGCGAGGCACCGGGATTCGATCTGACCGAGGCCGGCACCCAGAAGCGGTTGGCGGTCTGGCTGGTCGATGACCCGACCAAGGTGCCCGGCATCGCCAACCTCGGGCCGGATGCGTTGTCGCTGGGCCCGGCGGACCTGGCGTCGGTGCTGCAGGGCAACACCGGGCGGCTCAAGACGGTGCTCACCGATCAGAAGGTGATCGCCGGCGTCGGCAACGCGTACAGCGACGAGATCCTGCACGTCGCGCAGCTGTCGCCGTTCGCGACCGCCGGCAAGCTGACCGAGGCGCAACTCGGCGCGCTGCACAACGCGCTGATCTCGGTGCTCACCGACGCCGTGGGGCGCTCGGTGGGGCAGCAGGCCGCGACGCTGAAGGGCGAGAAGCGATCCGGATTGCGCGTGCACGCCCGAACAGGTCTGCCGTGCCCAGTCTGCGGGGACACCGTGCGCGAGGTGTCCTTTGCCGACAAATCGTTCCAGTACTGCGCGACGTGTCAGACCGGGGGCAAGGTGCTGGCGGATCGACGGATGTCGAAGCTGCTCAAGTAGGAATCTGGATCCAGAGGTTTCTCGCCGCCGCCCCCGGGGTAGACCAAGCGGCATGAAACTCTCAGCATTGACCCCAGCACTGTATGCCGGCGCCGCTGCTGCGGCCTTCGCTTTCGCCCCGGTGGCCATGGCCACGCCGGCCCCGCCGCCGTGCGTCAACCCGGACGGCACCGCGTGCGCCGACATCGGCACCGCGGGTCCCGGTGGAGCGGCAGGTCAGATCCCCGGCGGCCCCGGTGGTGAGGCCGGTCCCGGTGGCGCCAGCGGCGTGATCCCCGGTGGTCCCGGCGGTGCGGCCGGACCCGAGGGTGCGACCGGCAGCATTCCCGGTGGCCCCGAAGGCACTGCCGGTCCCGGTGGCGCCTCGGGCAGCATCCCCGGTGGCCCTGCCGGCACGGCCGGACCTGACGGCGCCGCGGGCTGCATCCCCGGCGTCGGCTGCGCCACCATCCCGGCACCCTGATCAGCTCTCCCGACTTTGGCGTGATTTCCCACGGTGACCGTGGGAAAT
>JAEWRC010000156.1 GCA_023460175.1 Actinomycetes bacterium | reverse complement strand
GCCAGGAACCGCGCGAACAGCCAGGCGCGGTCGTAGGCCTGCGACAGTTCGGGCTCCGGCCGATCGAAGTCGGGGTCGGCGGGCAACGCCGAGGGCACCGCGATCGGTGTCGTGGCCGCCGGCGCGGGGCGGGCCACGTAGTCGGCGACCCCCTCGGTGAGCCAGCGCGGGGCGTCGGCGGCGGTGTCGGTGCGCGCGGCGTAGTGAAACAACTCGTGGGCCAACACGATTCGCAACGCCGCAGCGCTCAGCCGGTGGGCATCGGGGCCCAGCACGATGCGCTGGCCGGTGGCCACCCGCCGGTCGAGGTCGACGTCGTCGGCGACCGCGACCGCGGCCATCCCGGCGGGGGCGGCGGGCGCGGCCGCGGCGAACTGCGTCGGCGAATCGGTGGCCACCACGGTGATCTCGCGGTTCCAGTCGGTGCCCCAGAAGTCCTCCACCCGCGCGGTGGCCTCGCCGAGTTCGGCGGCCACCCGATCGAGCAGCGCATCGGTACCGGTGCCGCCGAGGCTGAGCAGGGTGACGCTGCGGCCGTCCCCGACGATCAACTCCGCGGGCTCCGCGCTCGGCGGCGGGCTCGACCGCTCGGGGGTGTCCGGCCGGAGCAGCACCGCGGCCACGACGATCACGGCGATGGCGATCAGGGCGAATACCGGCCTGCGCCGCCCGGGCCGGGAGTCTGCCGGTTCAGTAACGACGGGTTCGGTAACGGCGGGCTCAGTAACGACGGGCGTTGTAGAACGGTCCGGCGCCGTCCAACGGCACCACCTTGACCGGCACACCGTAGGTGGAGGCGTGCACCACCATGCCGTCGCCGACGTAGATGCTGGTGTGCGAGGCGTCCGAGTAGGTGTTCACCACGTCGCCGGGCTGCAACTGATCCCGCGACACCGGGGTGCCGCCGCGGGCCAGCGCCTGGCTGGAGTGCGGCAGCGAGATGCCGGCCTGCTGGAACGCCCACATCACCAGCCCCGAGCAGTCGAAGGCGCTCGGGCCCGAACCACCCCAGGAATACGGCGATCCGACGCGGGTCAACGCGGCCTGGACCGCGATGGCGCCCTGCGAGGATCCGCCACCCGGTGCGGGCACCACGGCGGCCTCCGGCGGCGGCGCGATGTCGCCGGCGGGAATCCCCTCCGGACCCTGCGCCAGGATCTCCGGTCCGGGCGCGGCTGCCGGCGGGACGGGGCCCGGGTCCGCCAGCGCGACCCGCTGATCCGGGGTCAGGGCGTTGTACTGCGAACGGACCACGGCGATCTTGAGCTGCAGGTCGCTCTGCTTGGACTGCAGATCGGCGCGCACGGCGGCGGCCTGCTCCGCGGCGGTCTTCGCCTCGGCCGCGGAGCGCACGGAGGCCGCCGCGGCGGTCTTGGCCTGCTCGCTGAGGCTGCGGAAGTTGGCCATCTGCGAGGACATCTCGTTGGCCATCACCCGCTGCACGGCCATCTTGTCGATCAGGCCCTGCGGCGACTCGGCGGTCAGGATGGCGTTGAAGCCGGAGGTGCGGCCGCCCATGTAGGTGGCGGCGGCGAACTTGTTGACCCCGGCCTGATAGGTCGACAGCTGCGCTTGCGCGGCCTCGACGGCGGCGCGGTCGGCGGCCAGCTTCTGCTCGGCGGCGGCCTGGACTTCGAGCTTCTCGGTGAGGTCCAGCTGCGCGGAGTGCATGGCCTCGGTGGTCTGTTCGGCCTCGCGGGAAAGTTCGCTCAACTTTGCCAGGGCATCTTCTTGCGGGTCCGCATACACCGCCGAGGCGAATGTCCCGCTCAGCACGGTCAACACGGCAATCAGGCAGATTGCGGTCCGTTTGAGGGGTCGGCTGATGATGCGATCGGTCCAGAGCGTGCCGTCGATCCTCAAGATTCGCGTTCCTTAAACTGCTTACAACTGTCTGCGTTGTTGCCGTTGCCGCGTCGCCCCCGACCGCGTTAGGTCTCGAATAGGTTACGAAACGATATCGGCGTTGTCCAACAGAAGTTGCCAATCTAGCAGGAGTTACAGGCAGTGCGCCGGTTGGCACGCCCACCCGTCGGCATCCGCCGAACGTGAATCAGGCCACACCGTGGTGCGGATCGCGCCGCACCGGCACCAGCCGCAGCCGCGGCGCCATTCCCGCCTCGGCGAGCACCTCCAGCGCCGCCCGCTCGTCGGCCAGCAACTCGTCCGGCACTCCGAGCAACACGCTGACCACGCAGTCGCGGCAGCCCGGCCCGCGTACAGCACAGTCGTCGCAGTCGATCACCACCGGGTCGGCAGCGTCGGAGCGCCCGCGGTGGTCGTGGGGGTGGCCGGGGTTCCGGCCGTGGTCGTGCTCATGCTGGCGGTCGCCTCCACCGTGCCCTACCGGCAGTTTCCCGATCTCCGTCATGCCGCGTCCCATCTCTCGTTTCCGCCGTGGCGGCTGGCTGTAGCCGGACGCTAACCGAGGGCACCGACAACCGGCCCGGACCGAGTCGCCGCCGGCGAATGTCCGCCCCGGGCCCTAATGTCTTCGAACATGCGTTCGCCGGAAACGGGGCAGCTGAGTTTCGCGGACTTCGACCCGTCCGCCGACCTCCCCCTGCGCGACACGACCTTCGTGGTCGTGGACCTCGAGACCACCGGCGGACGCGCCGCCCCGAAACATCCCGGTGGGGCCTGCGATGCGATCACCGAGATCGGCGCGGTGAAGGTCCGCGGCGGCGAGGTGCTCGGCGAATTTGCCAGTCTCGTCGATCCGCGTCGATCCATCCCACCGCAGATCGTCCATCTGACCGGCATCACCACCGCGATGGTGCGCGCCGCACCGACCATCGACGCGGTGTTGCCGATGTTCCTGGAGTTCGCGCGCGGCGCGGTGCTGGTGGCCCACAACGCCGGTTTCGACACCGGGTTCCTGCGCGCGGCCGCCGCGCAGTGCGACATCGCGTGGCCGCGCCCGCCGGTGCTGTGCACCGTGCGGTTGGCCCGGCGGGTGCTGACCCGCGACGAGGCGCCCAGCGTCCGGCTCTCCGACCTGGCCCGCCTGCTGGGCGCGACCACCACGCCGACGCACCGCGCCCTCGACGACGCCCGCGCCACGGTGGACGTACTGCACCGACTGATCGAGCGCGTGGGCAATCAGGGCGTGCACACCTATCCGGCACTGCGCTCGTACCTGCCCGACGTCACCCCGGCGCAACGGGCCAAGCGCGGGCTGGCCACCCAGCTGCCCCGCGCCCCCGGGGTCTATCTGTTCCGCGGCCCGTCGGCCGAAGTCCTCTACGTCGGCACGGCCTCCGATCTGCGGCGCCGGGTCGGCCAGTACTTCAACGGGTCGGACGCGCGGGCGCGGATGCGCGAGATGGTCGCCCTGGCCGAGTCCGTGGATCACGTCGAGTGCGCGCACGCGCTGGAGGCCGGGGTGCGCGAGCTGCGACTGCTCGCCGCGCACGCCCCGCCGTTCAACCGGCGCTCGAAGTTCCCGCAGCGCTGGTGGTGGGTGGCGCTGTCGGACGAGGCGTTCGCCCGCTTCGTGGTGGTGCGCAGGCCCCGGCACCGGGGCGCGCTCGGGCCGTTCCGGTCCCGCGCCGATGCCGCGCAAACCGCGGCGCTGTTGGCCCGGTTCGCCGGCGTGCGTACCTGCACGACCCGGCTGGGCCGCTCGGGGCGCCACGGTCCGTCCTGCCCGGAACGCGAGTTGTCCCCGTGCCCGGCGCCCCGTGACATCACCGCGGCCGAGTACGCACCCGTGGCGGCGGGGGCCGCGGACATCTTGGCCGGCGCCGACAACGCGCCGCTGATCGCCGCGGTCGCCGAGGTGGACACGCTGGCCCGCCGAGGTCTCTACGAGAATGCCGCCCGACTGCGCGATCACACCGCCCTGGCC
>JAEWRC010000155.1 GCA_023460175.1 Actinomycetes bacterium | reverse complement strand
TCGGCCGCCGCCTACGCCGCGCACTCGAACACCGCGACAAATGCTGCGTCGTACCCGGCTGCGCAGCCACCCGCGGCCTGCACGCCCACCACCTCATCCACTGGGAACACGGCGGCCCCACCGAACTGCACAACCTCGTCCTGGTCTGCCCCTACCACCACCGCGCCCACCACCACGGCCTGATCACCCTCACCGGCCCCGCCGACCACCTCATCGTCACCAACCCCGACGGCCAACCCTTACACCCCGGCGCACTAGCCCGCCCACCACAAAACCCACCACCAGAGGTCCCACCGTGCCCCGGCCCCACCGGCGAACGCGCCCAATGGTGGTGGTACGACCCCTTCCAACCCCAACCACCACCCTCGGACTGACTTCGCGGCGCGCTGATATCCACAGCCGTACCGCGCGGAACTACAGCGTCTAACCGGAACCAAATCAAATGGTCAACGGGACACCAAGGCGCACAACGGATGCCACCAAACGACCAGCGCGGGACAATGAGTGCGCGTTAGCGCCCCTGCTTCTCCCGCCGCGCCAACTCGGCGAGCATGTTGTTGTAGGCGGCCAGGTCGGCGTCGTCGTCACGGTCGGCGGCGCGGTCCAGGCGTTTGGCGGTGCGCCGGTCGCTGCGCGACCACTGGATCAACAGCGCCATCATGACGATCACCAATGGCACCTCGCCGGCCGCCCAGGCGATGCCCCCGCCGAGCTTCTGATCGCTCAGCAGATCGGTGTGCCACGGCAGTTGCAGCGACCGGTAGAACGGCTCCGCGAGGACGGTGTTCATCCCCATCAACACCACACCGAAGAAGGCGTGCAGCGGCAGCGACCCGAAGACCATCGCCAGCTTCGCCAGCGGCTGCATCGGCCGCGGCGTCGGGTCCACGCCGATGACGCACCAGTAGAACAGGTAGCCGGTCGCCAGGAAGTGGAAGTTCATCGCCACGTGCCCGGCGTGGTCGCTGGCGGCCGAGTCGAAGATGCCGCCGAAGTACAGCCCGTAGAAACCGGCGACGAACAGCGCCGTGGCGATGATCGGGTTGGTGAAGAACTTCGACACCCGACTGTGCAGCGCGGCCAGCAGCCATTCGCGCATGCCGGGCGGCTGTCCGCGGCCGGCGACCGGCAGCGCCCGCAACGCAAGTGTCACCGGTCCGCCGAGGGCCAGCAGGATCGGCACCAGCATCGACATCATCATGTGCGCGCCCATGTGCATGCTGAACATCGCCGGCATGTAGCGGCCCATGCCCGACGATGTGGCGAACAGCAGCACCGCGCAGCCCAGCAGCCAGGCCACCAGGCGCCCGGGTGGCCAGGCGTCGCCGCGCTTGCGCAGCCGCCACACCCCGGCCACGTAGACCAGCGCGAACACGATGGCCGCGGTGCCGAAGATCATGTCGAACCGCCAGTCGAACAGCACCCGGGCCAGCGTCGGCGGACCGTCCAGGTTGTAGCCGATCTCCACTTCCGGGATCGATGGGTTGAGCACCCGCGGCGGGGGCGGCGGGGTGCGGCCCAGTGCCACTGCCACCCCGAAGGTGAGCCCGAGGATGACGGCCTCGGTCAGCGCCAGCCGGATCAGCGGTCCGCGCGCGTTCGGGTCGGCGTCCAGCGCCACCAGACCGGATCGGCGCTGCCGCCAGCCGAAGAAGCCGAGCAGGCACAGTGCCAGCAGTTTCGCGCCGACGAGCGCGCCGTAGGTGGTGTCGATCAGGTCGGCGGGGCGCACCCGGATCAGCGCGTTGATCACACCGGAGGCGGCCATCGCCACGAAGCACCACAGCGCCACCGCGGAGAACCGTCGGGCGGCTAGGGCGCCGTGCTCGCCGCCGCGCAGTGCGTGGGCCAGCAGCGCGAACAGTCCCCCGGCCCACAGCGCCGCGGCCACCAGGTGGATCAGCAGGCTGTTGGTGCCGACGTCATGGGAGCCGCCGGCCGCCGAATGCCCCGTCAACCCGAGCGGGATCAGCGTCACCAGCGACGCCAGGAACAGCACCGGGGTCCACGACCAGCGCAGCACCGGGATGCTCGCCAGCGTCACCCCGGCCGCCAGGAACGCCGTCCAGCGCCACGCGTCGGCGGTGTCGATCAGGCTCGCCGCCGCCCACAGATCCATCGGGTTGAGATGATCGAGCATCGGCTGGCCGGACACATCGGACACGGTCAGCGGCACCAGCAGCGCCGCGCACACCGCCCACACGCCGGCGGCGACGGTGCCGGTCCGCAGCGCGCGGTAGCCCCCGACGTCGAGCACCCCGTTGGCCTGCGGCGGGACGAAGAAGGTCGCGAACAGGAAGCACCCGACGGCCAGGGTCGCGGCGATCTCGCCGGCGGCCCGCACGAACGGCAGCCCCAGGGTGGTCACCGGGCCCGGGTCGGGCAGACCGGTGGCGGTCAGCGCGTCGGCGAGCGACAACGCGGCCAACCCGGCGGCGGTGGCGCCGGCCAGCAGGCCCACTCCGAGCAGCACCGGCCACACCGCGGTGCGCTGTCCGGTAACTGAGGAGGTCACCGCATCAGAGTATGACCAGATCGAACGC
Source organism: Actinomycetes bacterium (assembly GCA_023460175.1). Taxonomy (GTDB): domain Bacteria; phylum Actinomycetota; class Actinomycetes; order Mycobacteriales; family Mycobacteriaceae; genus Mycobacterium. The sequence continues at coordinate 27,842 of JAEWRC010000155.1, read as the reverse complement.
GGACGCTAAACGGTCTGGTGGTCGGCGGCCTCGCGCTCCATGAACTGCTGCCGGGAAATCATGTGCACCTGGTGCATATCGGCGAGGATGCCGCGCAACTCTGTGAGGAACGTCTCGCGCCGCTGGGCCAGATCCGGCGCGGGTTCCAGCAGACCCTGGTCGGCCGCGACCTGGCGCGCCGTGGCGAACAGCAGCGCCGACACCGACTCGTTGCTGCGCACCAGCCGCTGCGCCGCCCGTTGGCTGCCCACCCCGAGCGCCCGCTGGGTCAGTTCCTTCTCCTCGATCTGCGCCGGGGCCTCGCGCAGCACGTCGGCGACAATCTCGTAGGCCTCGATGAACGGCCGCAGCATGGCGTGGGCCATCAGCGGCCGCATGTCGTGCAGCATCGCCTCGACGTCCGCCCCGTCGGCCAGCCGGGTCTCCCAGTCGTCGAGCCACGCCATCTCCTCGGCGATGTGCGCCCGGAAGGCCGCCGAGTCGGCGAAGTAGAACTCGAACTTCAACAGGTCCCGCAGCCGCATCACCTGCGACCAGAACGCCTCGAGCCGGTCGCCTTCGGCCCGACCCGCATAGGCCAGCGCCAGTTCGGCGATCGAGGTCTCCAGGAAGGCGTGGATGATCGAGTTGCGGTAGAACGCGGCCTCGTGCTCGTCCTCGGGGGCGATCTTCCAGACCGGTTCGCGTCCGCCGTCGACCCGGGTGACGGGGTTGCGCCCGGACAGCGCGTCCAGCGCCGCCTGCACCCCGTCGGGGGTGCGCAGCCGACGGGTGGATTCGGTGACCGGGGTGCGTTTTCGTTCGAGGTAGTCCAGCGAGTCCTGCAGCGTGTGGTGCACCTGATCGCGGGTCAGCGCAACCCCGCGGGTGACCAGCAGCAGCGCCGACACCAGCCCGGTGGCGTTGATCGGGGTGGCATCCAGGATGCGCCAGGCCACTTCGAACGCCATCTTCTGCAGCGCAAGGCGTTTGGCCGACTCCTCCATTTCGGTCTCACCGGGAGGCAGGTAGAGGTATTCGCGCATCGACACCGCGGCCGGGAAGCGGACGTAGATCTTGCCGAAGTTGCGCTCCCCCTGCGCCTTGATGAAGTTGTACAGCCAGCTGACGCCCTCGGGGGTCTTCTCCCCGCCGCGCGCATACGCGGCGTACTCGCGGGTCTCGTGCAGCTGATCGAAGCTGATGGACACCGGCTGCAGCAGGATGTCGTCGCTGCGCCCGTCGAGGTAGGCGTCGGCGACGTAGGCCAGCAGACCGAGCTTGGGCGGCAACATCTTTCCGGTGCGCGAGCGGGTGCCCTCGATGGACCAGCTGAGGTTGAACCGCTTCTCGACGATGTAGCCGACGAACTGGCGCAGCACGTACTTGTACAACGGGTCGTCGAGCTTGCGGCGGATGAAGATGACACCGGAGCGCCGCATCAGCGGTCCCATGAACCCGAAGGACAGGTTGATCCCGGCGAAGGTGTGCACCGGCGGAAGTCGGTTCTCCTGCATGGCCACCGGCACGATGGCCCCGTCGAGGTAGGAGCGGTGCGAGAACAGCAGCACCGCGGGGTGGCGTTCCAGCGCGCCGCGCAGGGTTTCGATCTCGTCGGCGTCGTAGTCGACGTTGGGATCGAAGCCGCGGCTGAAGATGGCCCGGCCCAGGTTCGGCATCAGGTCGACGGAGAACCGGCTCCAGCCGGTGGCCAGCTCGTCGAGCATCTCGCCGGCCTTCTCGACGGTGGCGCCCGGGATCTGCTCCAGGCCCTCCCGAAATCGACTGGACGCCAACATCTCCGGCTTGACCAGCCGCGGCGACTTGTATTCGGGGCCGAGCAGCCGCAACTCGATGCGTTCGATGGCCAGCGACGCGCGCCGCAGCACGAACCGGGCGAATTCGCGCGGGGAGTCGGCGACGGTGGTGTCCTGCCACTGCTGGCGCAGTTCGGAAACCTTGGCGGGTTCGCCGGCGACGACGGTGGCCCGCGACTTGTCCCGGCGCAGGATGCGCCGCTGCAGCATCTCGGGCGGACGGTAGGTGTCGCGGCCCTGGATCAGCCCGACGATCTTGACCCGGGTCGGCAGCCCGCCGGGCACCCAGAACACCCGCACCGGGACCACCGCGCGGTCATCGCCGGTCTCGAGTTGCTCGACGAGTTCGGCGATCACGCCGGGCGGCGGCTCGTCGGCCGGCAGTTGCACCACCTCGATGTCGGCGCCCGGGTGCGCGGCGCGCTGCGCCCGCAGCCAGTCGGTCAGCAGGTCGAGTTCCGCCGGGGAGGTCACCGAGGCGAGCACCAGGGCGTCGCCGTCGATGGTGACCTCCGGCAGCGCGCGGTCGCCGTTGCGGCTCGTCATGGCCGACCCCGGACCGTCGGGGCCTCCCCCGAGTCGGCGGGCGGCTGGGACGAAACCTTCTTGGCCGCCGCCTTTTTGGTCGCCTTCTTGGCCGGAGTTTTCTTGGCCGGAGTTTTCTTGCCGCTGGCCTTCTTGGCGGGAGCCTTCTTCGCGGGGGCCTTCTTGGCGGGCTTCTTCTTCGGCGCACCCAGGTCGACGGCGGGCACCTCGTCCTCGGGCCAGGACGCCAAGGTGTCCAGGTACAGCTGACGCACCTGGCCGATCCGGTCCTCGAGATCCTCGACCGTCCAGTCCTGCACCGGGATCGGCGGATACACCACGACGTCGACGGTGCCGGGGCGCATCAGCGTCGCATCGCGGGATCCGATGACCTCCGCGTTGCGGATCACCACCGGGACAATCGGGATGCCCGCCGCCATCGCCAGGCGGAACGGCCCCTTCTTGAACGGGCCGACGGTCGTCGTGTCGAGCCGGGTGCCCTCCGGGGCCATCACGATGGACAGCCCCTTGCGGATCAGTTCCTCGACCTGCTTGAGGGAGGCGACGGCGGACTCGGTGTTGTCCCGGTCGATGAACACCGCGTCCATCAGCTTGCCCAGGGTGCCGGCGAGCGGATCGTCGGCCAGTTCCTTCTTGCCGACCCCGGTGAAGTTGTCCCGCACCAGCGCGCTGGTGATGATCGGGTCAAAGTTGTTGCGGTGGTTGAAGATGAACACCGCGGGCCGCTGCGCGGTGAGGTTCTCCCGGCCGAGCACGTTGAGCTTCACCCCACTTGAGGCCAGCAGCATCGACCCCCAGTTGCCGGTGAAGAAGTTGATGCCGCGGCGCCGGCTGCGGGTCAGCAGCCCCCAGCCGATGGCGCCGGCGGCGATCGGGACGACGGAGCCGACGCCGACCAGCGTCTTCAGCGTGCCGGTGAGCCCGGGGCCGCCGCGGCTGGTGAATTGCAGGATGGGCCAGCCGCGCTGGCGGGCCACCGCGGCCATCTTGCCCTCGGGGTTGGTGGGGCGGGGATGGCCCACCAGGTACATCAGCGCGACGTCCTCGTTGCCGTCGGCGTAGAAATAGCTGTCCTTCAGGTCGATTCCGCGTTCGGCCGCAAACTTCTGCACGGCGTTGGCCTTGCCCGGCCCCCACAGGATGGGCCGCACCACCTGGCCGGTGAGCGCGCCGTCGTCGTCGAGTTCGAACCGGTTGGTCAGCGTGTTCGGGATGCCGAGGAACTCCGCGACGGGCTCTACCTGGATGGTCAGCGCCGAGGAACTCAGGCACACCGTGTGGCCCTGGTCGAGGTGCGCGCGGACCAGTTCCCGCATCTCGGGGTAGATGCGGGATTCGATGTGCTGCTTGAACAGTCGCTCGCCGACCTGGTCCATGTCGGTGATGGACCGGCCCCGCATCGCCGAAGATGCCGAGGTGATGAGGTCCTCGAATTCGAGGCGTCCCAGTTGGTGATTCAGGCCGGCCTGGATCATGCCGAACAGGTCACCGAGGCCCAGTTCGCGGCGGCGGAACTGCTCCTGGGTCAGGATGACCCCGGTGAACCCGGCCACCAGGGTGCCGTCCAGGTCGAAGAACGCGCCGACCTGCGGCCCGCGCGGGCTGGCCTTGACCTCGGCCACCGAGCCGGGCAGTCGCATATCGCGTGGGGTCGTCATCACACCGCCGATCCGTTGGTCGAGGCATCGGGCGCGTCGAACGAGGCCGGCACCACCCGCAGATCCGGCTCCCCGGCCAGCGCCAGCACCTCGTCGAAGCCGGCGGCAAAGCAGCGGGCAAACAGCGCCTCGTCGGTGATCGCGGCCCGGTCGTAGCGCGCCGCGATGGTGCAGTAGCCGCCGCGCGAGACCAGCACCACCATCATGGCCACCCCGGGCAGCGGGCCGACCCCGTACTGCCGCAGCACTTTCGACCCGGCGATGAAGCTGTCGCCCGGATACACCGGCACGTTGCTGGCCTGGACGTCGGAGGCGATCACCGAGCCCGTCATCGACTCCAGCACCGGGTCGGGCAGCAGCGAGAGCACCGGGGCCACCACCCCCAGCAGGTCCAGGGCGGCCTCCTCGCGCCGCTGCGTCATCTGCGCGCGGATCTTGTGCATGCGCGCGGCGGGGTCGACGGTGCCGATGGGTGCGGCGATGTTGACGCCGGTGAACCGGTTCCCGCCGGCCGGGTCGGAGTCGGCGCGCAGGTTGACCGGCACCGCCATCGGCAGCGTCTGCACGGGAACACCGAGGGCCTCGTGGTAGCGCCGCAGCGCGCCGCACAGCCCGGCCAGGTACGCGTCGTTGATGGAGCCGCCGGCCTTCTTGGCCACCCGGTGCAGATCCGCCAGCGGGATCTCGATGGCCTCGGTGCGGGTGGAGAGGCTGCGCCGGCGCAACAGCGGCGACGGCGGAGCGGCCTGACGCACGATCCGTCGGCTCGATCCCGCGTAGTCGAGCACGCCGGAGACCGCCGAGCCGGGACGGCTGATCGCCTTGCCCACCGCCCCGATGGCCCCGAACACCGCGCCCCGGATGCCGCCGACGATCGAGGCGGGGAGCGCGTTGAGCCCGGAGCGCATCAGGTCGTTGGGCGAAAGGTCCTGCGGGATCGGCAGCGGCGCCACCGGCCGCGGCGACGCGTCCGGTTCCAGGTCGTAGATCTCGGTGAACATCGCGACCATGCCCACCCCGTCGGCCACGGCGTGGCTCAGGTGCAGGATCTGCGCGGCCCGCCCGCCCTCGAGGCCCTCGATGAGCGTCGCGCTCCACAGCGGCCGGGTGATGTCCAGCGGCGACTGCTGGACCACCTCGGCGATGTCGAAGACCTGGCGGAGAGTGCCGGGCTCGGGCGCGCGGACCCGACGGACGTGGAAGTCCAGATCGAAATCGGGGTCGACGACCCAGCGCGCGGGCGCCGTGGGCAGCGTCGGCATGACGACCTTCTGCCGCAGGCGCGGCACCCGCCGGGACGCGTTCTCGTAGGTGGCGCGGTAGCGCTGCCAGTCCGGCGCGCTGTCGAGCAGTTCGACGGCCATGATTCCCGACCGCGTGCGCGGGTTGGCCTCGCCGCGGTGCAGCAGCTGGTCGACGGCACTGAGTTCATCGGAGAACGCGGACGCGTCGAAGGAATCACTCGCCAAGGTGTCTCAAACCCTCCATAGGTTCGTCGTCGTCGCGCAGGGTCCGGCTAGTCACCCACGCTAGTCTCAGCGCCGGTTCGGCGAGAGCCGATTGGCGTGGATCACCCCACGTGGTGGGCGACGCGGTCGAGTCCCGTGCGATGCCGCCCGTAAGTGATGCCGAGGAAGTCGGCGACGGTGTCGGTCACCATCTGTGAGCGCACCGTGGCGATGGTGTCGAAGGCGTGGTGGGCGTTGGGCAATTCGGCGTGCGCGACGGTCGCGGCGCCGACGCCCCGCAGCGCCTCGACGAAGGATTGGGCCTGGGTGTGCGGGATCACCGCGTCGTTGCGGCCGTGCAGGACGAAGAACGGCGGGGCCTCGCGGTGCACGTGGGCGATCGGCGACGCGGCCCGGTACAGGTCGGGGGCATCGACCAGCCGCGCGCGCATGACGAAGTTCTCCAGGAACGGCAGCATCAGCTCGCACATGTTGGCCCGGTCGGTCAGGTCGTAGGCGCCGTAGTAGGGCACCGCGGCGGCGACGCTGGTGTCGACGTGTTCGAATCCGGGTTGCAGCGCGGTGTCGTTGGCCGTCAGGGCGGCCAGCGAGCCGATGTGTGCGCCGGCCGAGCCGCCGGTGATCGCGATGAACTCGGGGTCACCGCCGTAGTCGGCGATGTTCTCGCGCAGCCAGGCGATGGCCCGCTTGACGTCGATGATGTGGGCGGGCCAGGCGCTGAACGGGCTGCGGCTGTAGTTGATGGTCACGCAGATCCAGCCCAGTTCGACCATCCGGCTCAGCAGCGGGACGGCCTGACCGCGCTTCTCGCTGAGCGCCCACGCTCCGCCGGGCACCTGCAGCAGCACCGGCACCTTGGCGCCGGGCGTGACGTCGGGGCGGCGCCAGATGTCGAGCAGGTGATCGCGCCCGCCCGGCCCGTAGGACAGGTCGCGGGTCACCGTGGCGTAGCGGCTGCGCTGGGCGGCGCGCCACACCCCGGCGACGCTGTGCCGACGGATGGTCGGGTCGGTGACCGGGTGCGATACCTGCTCGGGGTAGTCCGAACCGTGCGTCTCGGTCAGCGCCTCCTGCAGCACGCCGTCGGCGCGCTGGGCGGCCAGACCGGCGGTGAAGCGGTTGACCGGGGCGGCGTTGACCGAGGACAACGCGTGCCCGGTGAGCACGCGCAGCGGGAATTCGGTGATGGCCCAGCCCGCGAGCCAGCCGGCCAGCGACGGCGCCCCGCGCAGCAGCACCGAGGCGGCCTGGAAGGTCCCTACCGGATTGGCGATCAGGCCCAGCGCCGTCTGCATCGGCCCCGGCCGGGCGGCAGGCTCGACCGCGTCCATCACCAGCGTCATCGCAACACACCCTCGCATTCCGGCTCGGGCATCGTCGCCCACCGCTGTGCCGTGAGTCACACAGTAGCCAAACCTGCTGCCATTCAAACGCATTTGCCGCTTCGCGTGGCGCGCACTGTGGACGGCCCGCGGGGTTGGCTAAACTACCTGCACGTTGCCTCCGTAGCTCAGTTGGATAGAGCAAGAGCCTTCTAATCTCTAGGTCGCAGGTTCGATTCCTGCCGGGGGCGCGATCAACCTCGTCGCCCAGCACGTTCGGCGAATGCGTCGAGCGCGGCAAGCACATCGGGAGAACGCCACACTCGGTTCCGGGGTCCGTTGGTTGTCTCGACGAGGATTCCCGCCTCGGTGAGCGGGTTGAGGTAGCGGTGTGCGTTGGTGGACTCGATGCCCAACTCCTGCGCCAGCAGCGCGGCGTTGACCACTGGGCGACGGGTCAACAAGTCGGCGACCTTCCACACCGCGGAGTCGGACCGTGCGGTGATCACGCCGTTCCAGGCCTTCCTGATATCGCGGAGGTCGGCGACCAGTTCTCGTCCGTTGGCGATAGCCAGGATGGTGGCCTGCGAGAAGCGGTCGACGATCGGCGCGGCGTCCCCGTCGCGAAAGCTCGTCAGCGCGGCGAAGTACGCCTCGGTGTCGGCCAGCAGCCCAGCCGAGACCGGCACCGTGATCTGGCGTGTCAGTCCCTTGTTGCGCAGCATCGCCTGCACCAGTGCGCGACCGGTGCGACCGTTGCCATCCGTAAAGGGGTGAATGGTCTCGAACTGGGCATGGCCCACCGCGATCTGCGGCAGCGTGGGAACGTCGGTGCGCTGCGCGAAGGCGATGAGGTCGCCGATCGCTTCGGGGATCCGCTCGTGTCGCGGGCCGACGAATGTCGCGCCGACCGGAGTGGAGCCGCCGCCGATCCACACGGGCTCGGAGCGGAATTGCCCTGGCGTGTGGCGGGGTTCGCTGATCATCAATGCGCGGCGCATGGCCAAGATGGCGTCGGCGTGGACGGTGTCGGAAAGAGCGACTGCGACGTACATCGCAGCGGTGTTGGCGACGATCAGCTCTGCGTTGCGCTTGGCGTTGCCGCCGGGCAGCTCGGCCTCGCCGATCGCGCGCGCTGATGCGGTCAGGTTTTCGATCTGCGAGCTCGCGGCGGATTCCGACCGCAGCAACACGGCAGCAAACGGCGCGATCTCACCGCCGAGTTCGGCGTCGAACCGTGCGATCTCGCGGCTGGCAGACTCGGCCCCGGCCCAGACCGAAGGCGGTAAGTCGAGAACCAGGTCGGCGATGCTCGCCGGCACGGCCGGGTGATAGATGCCGTACCTGGGCCGCGCTACGCCCGGGGGCCACCCGCCCTGAGGCTCCCAACGAACGTCCTCGTAGGTGACGGGGCGAAGTGAAGTCACCTGCCGATTCTAACTTCATTTATATACGTAAGTGAAGTTAATGGATGGAGTTGACTTCAGATCGCGCGAAGGCCGGAAGGCCCGCGCCTTTGCCGGCGCCTTTCTGCGCCTACTGCCGCAGCCGAGGGGCGACTTGTTGTACGCATTCCGCGAGTGGACCGGGTAACAACCCAACTTTGGGCGAGAGCGGCAACTTTGGGCGCGGGCGGCGACGAGTAACGTCACCGCCATGAGTTCTGACCTCGTGCTCTACTCCGTGACCGACCGTGTCGCCCTGCTCACCGTCAACGACCCGGACCGGCGCAACGCCGTCACCGACGCCATGTCGGCGCAGTTGCGCGCCGCGGTCGAGCGCGCCGAGGCCGACGAGGATGTGCACGCGCTGGTCATCACCGGCGCCGGCAAGGCGTTCTGCGCGGGCGCCGACCTGAGCGCGTTGGGCTCGGCGGCCGAGGAGGGGCTGCTGCGCATCTACGACGGGTTCATGGCCATCGCCAACTGCGCGCTGCCCACGGTCGCGGCGGTCAACGGCGCCGCGGTCGGGGCCGGGCTCAACCTGGCGCTGGCCGCCGACGTCCGCATCGCCGGCCCGCATGCCCTGTTCGACCCGCGGTTCCAGAAGCTGGGCATCCATCCGGGCGGTGGCGCCACCTGGATGCTGCAACGCGGCGTGGGCCCGCAGGTCGCGCGCGCCGCGCTGCTGTTCGGGATGCGGTTCGACGCCGAGGCCGCCGTCACCCACGGCCTGGCCCTGCAGACCGCCGACGATCCGGTGGCCGCCGCGCTGGAGCTGGCCGCCGGGCCGGCGAACTCGCCGCGCGAGGTGGTGCTGGCCACCAAGGCCACCATGCGCGCGACGGCCTCCCCCGGCTCGGTCGACACCGACCTGCACCACACCGCCATGCGCACCGAGCTTGGCCCGCAGGCGAAGTCGATCCAGTCCCCGGAGTTCCAGTCCCGGCTGCAGGCCGCGCAGCGCAAGTAGCTACAGGTCCAGCAGCGCGGTCTCGGGCGCCTCGAGCAGCTGCCGCAGCTCGCCGAGGAACGCCCCCAACTGGGCACCGTCGGCGATGCGGTGATCGAAGGCGCAGGTCAACGTCATGGTGGAGCGCGCGACGACCGCACCGTCGATCACGACCGCGCGCGGCTTGATGGACCCGATGCCCAGGATCGCGGCCTCCGGATAGTTGATGACGGGCACGGCCTCGTCCAGGCCCAGCGCGCCGAAGTTCGACACCGTGAACGTCGAGCCCTGCAGCTCAGCGGGTTTCAGCGTGCCGGCCCGGGCGTCCTCCACCCGCTGCCGCACGGTCTCGGCCAGTGCGCGCGTGCTGAGTTCCTGCGCGTCGCGCACCACCGGCACCAGCAGGCCGCGCGGCGTCGCCACGCCGATGCCCAGGTGCACCCCGCGATGGGTGTGCAGCTGCGGGCCGCCGGGGCCGTCCACCCAGGTCGAGTTGAAGACGCCGTGCTGGGTCAGCGCCAACACGAGCAGCCGCAGGGTCACGACGAACGGGGTCACCCCCAGGCGCTCGCCGAGCTCCAGCAGCCGCGTGCAGTCCACCGTCACGCTGCCGTGCGCGTCGGGGATCTGGTTGCGCGACAGGGACATCCGCTTGGCCATCTCGGCCTGCACGCCACGCACCTCGGTGACCTGGTCGTCCGTGCCGCCCGGCGGGGTGTCCGCGGCCGCCAGCACCGCCTCCCGGGAGACGATCCCGTCCGGACCGGGGATCAGCCCGGCGAGGTCCACGCCGAGTTCGGCGGCCAGCTTGCGCACCGCGGGCTTGGCGCGCGGTCGTCCGTCGCGACGGCGGCTGGTGTCGAAGGTGGCGTCGGCGCCGTACCCCACCAGCACCGGATTCCGCGTCGCGGCGGGTTCCGACGGCTCAGCGGGTTCCGACGGCTCAATGACCCCGGTGTCGATACGCACCAGCACCGCACCCACCGGCAGCACATCGCCTTCGGCCCCGCCCAATTCGGTGATCCGGCCGGCATACGGGCTGGGGATCTCCACCTGCGCCTTGGCGGTCTCCAGCGTGCACAGCGTCTGGTTGAGTTCCACCTCGTCGCCGACCGCCACGCTCCAGCCGATCACCGTCGCGTCCTCGAGCCCCTCCCCGAGGTCGGGCACCAGGAACTCGCTCATGGCAGGCTCATGACTTTCTCGACGCAATCCAGCAGTCGATCCGGCCCGGGGAGCCACAGCTTCTCCAGCCGCGCCGGCGGATACGGCGTGTCGAATCCGGTGGCGCGCACCACCGGAGCCTCCAGGTCGTAGAACAGCTCCTCGTTGACCCGGGCCGCCAGCTCGGCGCCGAAACCCAGGGTGCGCGGGCCCTCGTGCATGATCACGCACCGCCCGGTCCGGCCCACCGAGGCCGCGACGGTGTCGAAGTCCAGCGGGTTGAGCGTCCGCAGGTCCACCACCTCGAGGCTGCACCCGTGTGTGTCCTCGGCCAGCGCGGCGGCGCTGAGCGCGGTGTCGACCAGCGACCCGTAGGTGATCACGGTGACGTCGCGGCCGGGACACCGGATCGCCGCGCGCCCAAGGGGTTCGGCGGGCACCTCGGTGTCCAACGGGCCGCGGGTCCAGTACCGCCGCTTGGGTTCGAGGTAGATCACCGGGTCGGGGCTGGCGATCGCGTGGCGCAGCAGCCAGTATGCGTCCGACGGGGTCGACGGCACGACGACCTTGAGGCCGGCGGTGTGCGCCCAGTAGGTCTCGGTGGATTCGGAGTGATGCTCGACGGCCCCGATGCCGCCGAACGACGGGATCCGCAGGGTCACCGCCATGTCGACGCCGCCCCGGGTGCGCATCCGGTACTTGGCGAGATGGCTGACGATCTGGTCGAACGCCGGATAGCTGAACCCGTCGAACTGGATCTCGGGCACCGGGACCAGCCCGCGGATCGCCATCCCGATCGCGATGCCGACGATGGCGGATTCGGCCAGCGGGGTGTCGAAACACCGGTCCGCGCCGAAGGTTTCGGCCAGGCCCTCGGTCACCCGGAACACCCCGCCGAGCCGGGCGACGTCCTCCCCGAACACCAGCACCCGCTCGTCGTTGGCCATCGCGTCGTGCAACGCCCGGTTGATGGCGCCGACCATCGTCACCTCGGTGTCGGTGGGCATGGCCCGCAGCAGCGGTCCCCGGGGTGCGGCCGCGTCGTCGTCGGCCATCGGTGGCCGGTCGAAGATCTGGGTCATCTCACGCCTCCTTCGCCAACTCGGTACGCAACTGCTCGCGCTGGGCGGCCAACTCCGGGGTGATCTCGGCGTAGACCGTGTCGAACAGTTCGGTGATATCGGGGTCGGGCGCCCCGACGATCGCGTCGCGCAACTCGGCGCGCAATCGCTCGGCGCGGGCGGCGACGCGGCGCTCCAGCCGATCGCTGTACACCTCGATGCGCTGCAGGTAGCTGCGGTAGCGCGAAATCGGGTCGCGCGCGGCCCATTCCCGCACTTCGTCGTCGTCTCGGTAGCGGGTGGGATCGTCGGAGGTGGTGTGCGGGCCCATCCGGTAGGTGACCGCCTCGATCAGGGTGGGTCCGCCGCCGTCGCGGGCGCGGGCGGCCGCCTCGGCCATCGCCGCGTAGCAGGCCAGCACGTCATTGCCGTCGACCCGGATCCCGGGCATGCCGTAGCCGGCGGCCCGGTGCGCGATGGACGGGCCGGCCACCTGTTGACTGACCGGGACCGAGATCGCCCACTGGTTGTTCTGCACGTAGAACACGCAGGGCGCGTTGAACACCGACGCCAGGTTGAGCGCCTCGTGCACGTCGCCCTCGCTGGTGGCGCCGTCACCGAGGAAGGCCACCGTCACCGAATCCTCACCGAGACGCTGGGCGGCCATCGCGGCGCCGACGGCGTGCAGTTGCTGCGTGCCGATCGGGATGGAGATGGGTGCGCAGCGCTTGTCGGTGAAACCCAGCCCGCCGTGCCAGCTGCCCCGCCACACCGCGCCCATCTGCGCCGGGGTGATGGCGCGGATCAGGAAGGCGCCGACCTCGCGGTACTGCGGGAACAGCCAGTCGGTCTTGCGCAGGCAGGCCGCGGCGCCGATCTGGGCGGCCTCCTGACCGCGGCACGAGGCGTACAGCGCCAGCTCACCCTGCCGCTGCAGGTTGACGAACTCCACGTCGAGTTCGCGGGTGACGACCATCATCTCGTAGAGCCAGGACAACGTCTCCGGCGGCAGATCGCGGCTAAAGCGCCGCTGGGCGGTCGGGGCGCCATCTGGTGCGATGAGCTGCACCGGTTCGATCTCGACGGTGCCGTCGGACACCGGTGCGTGAGCAGACCCAGCCATAGCGCCTCCTTCAGGCCGCCGACGGCATGTTTGGCCGTCAGACCCTTAGTCAGCTCCAGCGCGGGGCCAGTCGAGCATCCCGCTTGTGGCGGTATGCCAGCCAGCGTCCGAGTGTCAGGGCGCGAGCTGCACGATTCGCTCGGCTCGCCTTAGCACTGGCGCATCCACCATTATGCCCTCGAAAGCGAAAGCACCGCGCTGTTGTTCGGCGGCGGCCAGTACGTGTCGCGCCCACTGCGCCTGTTCGGGCGACGGCGTGTAGCCCTCCCGGATGACCGCGACCTGGGTGGGATGGATGGCCACCTTGATGTCGAATCCGACCGCCACGGCGTCGTCGACCTCGCGACGCAACCCGTCGAGGTTCTTGATGTCGATGTACACCGAGTCCAGCGCCTGCTTGCCGAATGCCTTGGCCGCCAGCAGCGACTGCGAACGCACATGCTTGGCCACGTCGCGGTAGGAATCGTCGGGGAACCGGTTGGCGGTGCCGCCCATGAAGCCGAACAGGTCCTCGGCGCCCCACATCACGCCGACGGTGTTGTCCACCGCGGCGGTCTCCTCAACCCGCAGCGCGCCCAACGGGGTCTCCACGATCAGCACGACCTCCAGCGGCGCCAGGGCGCTCACCTGCTGCGCGGACTCGCATTTGGGCAGCATCACGGTCGTGTACTGGGTGCGGGCCAGCGTCTCGAGATCGAGTTTCTGCTCCGGCGAGTCGCCGGGGTTGATCCGGACCACGGTGCGGTGGGGATCCAACGGCGTGCTCAGCAGCGCCTCCCGGGCCGCGGGCTTGTCGCCGGCGCCGTCCTCGAGGTCGAGGATGACGATGTCGGCGGCCGCGGCGGCCTTCTCGAAGCGCTCGGGGCGATCGGCCGGGCAGAACAGCCAGGCGGGCCCGGCGGTGTCGAGTGGCACTAGTCCTCCTGGGGTTTCTTGCGCACCATCGTCTTTCGCGATGCGGTGGCCACGACGTCGCCGTGCTGGTTGCGCGCGGTGTGCGCGAAGGTGACGATGCCCTCCCCGGGCCGGCTCTTGGACTCGCGCTTCTCGGTGACGACGGTCTCGGCGTAGAGGGTGTCGCCGTGGAACAGCGGCTTGGGGAAGGCGATGTCGGAGAAGCCGAGGTTGCCGACGATGGTGCCCTGGGTCAGCTGGGTCACCGACAGACCCACCAGCGTCGACAGCGTGAACATCGAGTTCACCAGGCGTTGGTTGAACGGCGGCAGCGCATCCGAGAACGCGGCGTCCAGGTGCAGCGCCTGGGTGTTCATCGTCAGCGTCGTGAACAGCACGTTGTCGGCCTCGGTGATGGTCCGGCCCGGCGCGTGCACGTAGCGCACGCCGATCTCGAACTCCTCGTACCACAGTCCGCGCTGGTGTACGACCTTCTCGTCGTCAGCACTCACGGCGCTCAGACCCCCATCTCTCGAGCGATGATCATCAGCTGCACTTCCGTTGTCCCCTCACCGATTTCCAGGATCTTGCTGTCGCGGTAATGCCGCGCCACCGCATACTCGTTCATGAAACCGTAGCCGCCGTGGATCTGGGTGGCGTCGCGGGCGTTGTCCATGGCGGCCTCGCTGGCCACCATCTTGGCCACCGCGGCCTCCTTCTTGAACGGCTTGCCCGCGAGCATCAGCGCCGCGGCGTCGTAGTAGGCGGTGCGGGCGGCGTGCGCGCGGGCCTCCATCCGGGCCAGCTTGAACTCGATGGCCTGGTACTTGCCGATGGGCTGGCCGAACGCCGAACGCTCCTTGGCGTACTTGACGCTCTCGTCGACGCAGCCCTGCGCCGCGCCGACCGACAGCGCCGCGATCGCGATGCGCCCCTCGTCGAGGATCCGCAGGAAGTTCGCGTAGCCGCGGCCGCGCTCGCCGAGCAGGTTCTCCTCGGGCACCCGGACGTCGTCGAAGCTCAGCGGATGGGTGTCCGAGGCGTTCCAGCCCACCTTGTTGTAGGCGGGTTCGGCGGTGAAGCCGTCGGTGGGCACCGGGACCAGGATCGCGCTGATCTCCGGCTTGTCCGGGGTCCCGCCGGTGACCGCGGTGACGGTGACCAGCTTGGTGATGTCGGTGCCGGAGTTGGTGATGAACTGCTTGGTGCCGTTGATCACCCAGTGCCCGTCGTCGAGGCGCGCGGTGGTCTTGGTGGCCCCGGCGTCGCTGCCGCCGCCGGCCTCGGTCAGGCCGAACGCCCCGAGGGCCTGCCCGCTGGTCAGTTGCGGCAGCCAGGCCTGCTTCTGCTCCTCGGTGCCGAACCGGTAGACCGGCATCGCGCCCAGCGACACCCCGGCCTCCAGGGTGATGGCGACGCTCTGGTCGACCTTGCCGAGTTCCTCGAGCGCCAGGCACAGCGCGAAGTAGTCGCCACCCATCCCGCCGTACTCCTCGGGGAAGGGCAGGCCGAACAGGCCCATGCTGGCCATGCCGGCCACCACCTCGTACGGGAAGCTGTGTTCTTCGTCGTGTTTGGCGGCCACGGGCGCGACGACGTTCTGCGCGAAATCGCGCACGGTCCTGGCCAGTTCGGCGTAGTCGTCGGGCAGGTTGCCGGTCGACAGGTAATCAGTCATCGGTTGCTTCCTTCTCGGTTGCGGTGATGCGGGCCAGCGGCTGGCCCACCTTCACCTGATCGCCCACTGCGACAAGTACTTCGACCACACCGTCCACCGGTGCGCTCAGCGCGTGCTCCATCTTCATGGCCTCCACCGCGACCACGACGGCGCCGGCGGCCACCGTGTCACCGCTGGCGGCGTTGACGGCCACCACGGCACCGGGCATCGGGCTGACGAGTTCGGCGTCGCCGCTGTGCTCGTCGTCGGGACGCACCGGCGCCTCGCGGACCTCCTCGGCCAGGGTCACCCCGGCGGGCCCAGCCAGCCAGATTTGGTGCTCGGTCTCGGCAACCACGTACTGCGTACGCACGCCGTCGAGCACCACGGTCAGCACATCGTCGTCGAGGGTGGCCGTCAGGCAATGCTTCTCGCCGTCCTCGACGACGGCGGCCGCGGCCTGCGGGGTACCGGTGATGGCGACGTGATCGGTGCGCGCCCCGGAGTTCAGCCGCAGCACCGTGGCCGCCGGTTCACCCATCCGCCAGCCCGAGGGCACGCTCCACAGCGAGTCGTCGGCGGCGGCCCAGCGTTGCAGCCAACGGTAGGCCGCGGCCGCGATCAGCGTGGCGTCGTCGGTGACCGCGGCGGTGTAGTCGCCGACCCGGCGGTCCAGCAGGCCGGTGTCGAGGCGCCCGGCGGCCACGCCGGCGTCGGCCAGCAGGAAGCGCAGGAAATCGATGTTGGTGACCACCCCGAGCACCGCGGTCTCCGCCAGCGCGCGGTCCAGGCCGGCCAGCGCGGCGGCGCGGTCGGGGCCGTGCGCGATGACCTTGGCCAGCATCGGGTCGTAGTCGCTGCCGACGACGGTCCCCACCCGCAGCCCGGAGTCCACCCGGACTCCCTCGGATTCGGGTTCGGCCAGCCCGAGCACCGGTCCCCCGGTCGGCAGGAAGCCGCGGGCCGCGTCCTCGGCGTACACCCGGGCCTCCACGGCGTGCCCGTGCATCTCGATGGCGTCCTGGGTGGCCGGCAGGGCGTCGCCGGCGGCGATGCGGACCTGCCACTCCACCAGGTCCCAGCCGGTGACCATTTCGGTGACCGGGTGTTCGACCTGCAGGCGGGTGTTCATTTCCATGAAGAAGAACTCGTCGGGTTTGTCGGCCGAGACGATGAACTCGACGGTACCCGCGCCGCAGTAGTCGACGCTGCGCGCGGTGTCGCAGGCGGCCGCACCGATGCGGGCCCGGGTCTGGGCGTCCAACAGTGGCGAGGGCGCCTCCTCGATCACCTTCTGGTGGCGGCGTTGCAGGCTGCACTCGCGTTCCCCGAGGTGGATGACGTTGCCGTGCGCGTCGGCGAGCACCTGGACCTCGATGTGCCTGGGCCGCAGCACGAATCGCTCCAGGAACAGCGTGTCGTCGCCGAAGGCGGCCGCGGACTCGCGGCGCGCGCTCGTCAGCGCCGCGGGCAACTCCGCGGGGTCGGTCACCATCCGCATGCCCTTGCCGCCGCCGCCGGCCGACGGCTTGACCAGCACCGGATAGCCGATGTCGTGGGCGGCCTCGATGAGTTCGGCATCGGTGAGGCCGGGCCGGGCGATGCCGGGCACCACCGGCACGTCGAACCGCGACACCGTCGCCTTGGCGGTGATCTTGTCACCCATGGTGGCGATCGCGGCGGCCGGCGGGCCGATGAACACGATGCCGGCCCGCTCCAGCGCGGCAGCGAATTCGGCGTTCTCCGAAAGGAACCCGTAACCGGGGTGCACGGCCTGGGCGCCGGTGCGCACCGCGGCGGCGACCACCTTCTCGATGTCGAGGTAGCTCTGCCGGGCCGGGGCGGGACCCAGCAGCACGGCGGTGTCGGCCTCGGCGACGTGGCGCGCGTTTGCGTCGGCCTCGCTGAAGACCGCCACGGTGCGGATCCCCATTCGCCGCAGGGTGCGGAGGACCCGCACGGCGATCTCGCCGCGGTTGGCGATCAGAACGGTGTCAAAGGACATATCGGTTCTCACATCCGGAACACGCCGTAGGACACCGGTTCGACCGGTGCGTTACCGACAGCTGAGAGGGCAAGGCCAAGAACGGTTCTGGTGTCGGCGGGGTCGATGACCCCGTCGTCCCAGAGGCGGGCGGTGGAGTAGTACGGGTTGCCCTGGTGTTCGTACTGCTCGCGAATCGGCGCCTTGAACGCTTCCTCCTGCTCGGCACTCATCTCGCCGCGCACGGTGGCCAGCACCGAGGCGGCCTGCTCGCCACCCATCACCGAGATCCGCGCATTGGGCCACATCCACAGGAAGCGCGGCGAATACGCGCGCCCGCACATCGAGTAGTTGCCCGCGCCGTAGGAGCCGCCGATGACCATGGTGAGCTTCGGCACCCGCGCACAGGCCACCGCGGTGACCATCTTGGCGCCATGCTTGGCGATGCCGCCGGCCTCGTAGTCGCGGCCCACCATGAAGCCGGCGATGTTCTGCAGAAACACCAGCGGGACCAGGCGCTTGTCGCAGAGCTCGATGAAATGCGCGCCCTTGAGCGCCGATTCGCCGAACAGCACCCCGTTGTTGGCGACGATACCGACGGGATGGCCGTGGATGTGGGCGAAACCGGTGACCAGGGTGGTGCCGTATTCGGCCTTGAACTCACTGAACTCGCCGCCGTCGACGATCCGGGCGATCACGTCGTGCACGTCGTAGGGCACCCGGGAATCGGTGGGGACGACGTCGTAGAGCTCGGTCTGGTCGGCGATCGGCGCCACCGCGGGGCGCACCTCCCACGGCGGGGACGCCACCGGGCCCAGGGTGGACACGATGCGCCGCACGATGCGCAGGGCGTCCCGGTCGTCGTGGGCCAGGTGGTCGGTGACCCCGGAGACCTTGGAGTGCAGGTCGCCGCCGCCGAGATCTTCGGCGCTGACCACTTCCCCGGTCGCGGCCTTCACCAGCGGCGGCCCGCCCAGGAAGATGGTGCCCTGGTTGCGGACGATGACCGCCTCATCGCTCATGGCGGGCACGTAAGCCCCACCGGCGGTGCACGATCCGAGCACCGCGGCGATCTGCGCGATGCCGGCCGCACTCATGGTGGCCTGGTTGTAGAAGATGCGGCCGAAGTGGTCGCGGTCCGGGAAGACCTCGTCCTGGCGGGGCAGGAACGCGCCGCCGGAGTCGACGAGGTAGATGCACGGCAGCTTGTTCTGCAACGCAATCTCTTGGGCCCGTAGGTGTTTCTTGACCGTGATCGGGTAGTAGGTGCCGCCCTTGACGGTGGCGTCGTTGGCCACGATCATGCATTCCCGGCCCGAGACGCGGCCGATCCCGACGATCATGCCCGCGCCCGGGGACTCGTCGTCGTACATGCCGTCGGCGGCCAGGGGTGCCACCTCGAGCAGCGGGCTGCCCGGGTCCAGCAGGCCGTTCACCCGGTCGCGCGGCAGCAGCTTGCCCCGCTCGACGTGACGATCGCGGGACCGCTGAGAACCGCCGAGGGCCGCCGTGGCCAGCTTGGAGCGCAACTGGGCGACGAGCGCCAGATGCTCTTCGCGGTTCGAGGTCGCAAGTGCCATCGCCCGTCCCATCATTTGAGTTAACGACAACTAACTCATGGTAGGTTAGTCGCCATTAACTCAAACGTCCAGACCCGCTCCAGGAGGCCGCCATGCCCGCTGCCCCGGACGACCCACCGCCGGTGACCAACCGGCGCTCCCGGCAGAAATCCGACCGGCGCTCGCAGCTGCTGGCCGCCGCCGAGCGTCAGTTCGCCGAGCGCGGCTTTCTGGCCGTGCGCCTCGAGGACATCGGCGCGGCGGCCGATGTCAGCGGGCCCGCCATCTACCGGCACTTCCCCAACAAGGAAGCGTTGCTGGTCGAACTGCTGGTCGAGATCAGCACCCGGCTGTTGGCCGGTGGGCGCGCGGTGGTCGACGGTGCCGACGACGCGGTCGCGGCCCTGACCGGCCTGGTCGACTTCCACCTGGACTTCACCCTGGGCGAGCCGGATCTGATCCGGATCCAGGACCGCGACCTGATCCACCTGCCGACGGCCGCGGCGCGACAGGTGCGGCGCAGCCAGCGGCAGTACGTGGAGATCTGGGTCCGGGTGCTGCGCGACCTCGATCCCACGCTGGACGAAGGTGAGGCCCGGGTGATGGCGCACGCCGCCTTCGGGCTGATGAACTCGACCCCGTACAGCACAAAGCCGGCCGGTGGGAAACCGGCCGGCTTGCGCACACGGGCTGTACTGCGGGCGATGACGCTCGCCGCGCTACGTACGGGCTAGTACCAGTATTTTCGACCACCCACCGGGCGGCCGACCGCGCCCAGGATCCACAGCACGGCGCCGATCACCAACAGGATGATGCCGATCGTGGTCAGGATGCTGATACTCAAGACGTACCCGAGGATGAGCAGAATAATGCCGAGGACAATCATGGCGACTCCATTCGTTTGTGAGCTGAGTTATGGAAAGGCTTATTGGCTGGGCTGCGGCAATCTGCACCCCTCCACTTTCGGGTTGACACCTGCGTAATTCAATGGCCCGGCCAGAACCGTCAGTGCAATGGTTCCCGCATCGGCGCAATTGGTTTCAGTGTTCTCGAAATATCCGCGCTGGAAGGTTGCAAATGCTCCGATCAACATCCATACCACTGCAACTACAGTGAGTATTCGCATGTGAACCCTCCGTTCGCTCGACTCTCCGGCGGACAGAGGTTTACCCGGCCGATAAATTTCCAAACATCACAATTTCGTCATACCGGCTGGACTGAGCGCCGGTTGGAACAACCGTCAGCTGAACTAAGCGCCGGGTGGACGGGAGAAGGCGACCCCGAGCCAGCTGCGGACCTCTTCGGCCATTCGCACGCGATTCTCCCGCTTGGCAATCTCGTGACCGTCGTCCTCGAAAAGCAAATACCGCACGGTCCGGCCGCGCGCCTGCAGGGCCTCATACATCTGTTCGGACTCGCTCACGGGGACATTGGTGTCGTTGCCGCCGTGCACCAGCAGCAGCGGCGCGGTCAGCGCATCGACGCGTGGCAGCGGTGAAAGGCTTTCCAACAGTTCGTAATCGCTGACCGGGTGGCCGTATTTCGGGTAGGCCGCAGCGGCAATCCAGGCCTCGGTGTTGCGGTAGAAGCTGTTCAGATCGCTCATCCCGCAGATGCTCACCCCGGCCGCGAACAGGTCGGGGTGGAAGGTCAGCGCCGCCAGCGTGAGGTAGCCGCCGTAGGACCAGCCGCCGCACGCCACCCGCGACGGGTCGGCGAAGCCACTCGAGACCAGGTATTTCACGCAGTCGGCGACGTCGTCGATGGCGGCGAACCGCTTCTCCCGATCGTCGGCGTGCATGAACTCCCGGCCCAGGCCCCCGGATCCGCGCACGTTCGGGGCGAACACGGTGATGCCGGCGTCCAGCAGCGGCGGGAACACCTCGCTGTAGTCGGGCCGGGACTGCCCCTCCGGTCCGCCGTGCAGGTAGATCAGCGCGCCCGCGTCGTGCACGCCCGGCGGCGGGGTGTACCGCCAACCCGTGATGGTCAGACCGTCGCGCGCGGCGAAGGTCTCCAGGGCCGGCGTGGTGCCGACGGGACCCGACATCGGCACCCGGTCCACGGGTTCCCATTCCAGGGTGCGGGTGTCGACGAGTTCGACCGTGCGCGGCTGCGACGGGCTCTGCACCGTCAGCGCCACCATCGCCCCGCCGGCGCTGATGGACAGTTCCCCGGCGACCAGAGCCGGCAGTGGGATCGGGTCGCTGAGCACCCGGTCGGTGTAGCGCATGATCTGTAATTCGCTGCAGCCGTATAGATTCCACAGCATGGCGACCGTCGAGAGGTCATCGCTGATGACGAACTCGTCGAGTTCGAAGCCGGGACGCTCGGCCACCACCTGATAGGACACCCCGTCGGCGGTCACGGTCACCTCGAGCAGCCGGGCGTGGGCGGCGCCGTTGTCGCTGCGGATCAACGCCCGCACGAAACCGTCGGTGCTGTCGGGGCCGTAGTCCTTGGCGGGGTGATACAGCTGGGTCGAGTCACTGTCGAAACCGTGCCGCAGCCGCCGGGGTATGTGGTCGTCGAGAATCACCCCGGCGTCCGTGACGGAGCCGGGATCATAAGGGAGCAGGGCGATTTCGGTGTTCCCGCGCAGCATCAGCAGCTCGCGGTAACCGCGCGGGCCCACCCGGATCAGCGCCGCACCGGCCCAGGAGTCCACCAACCGGCCCGCCGACCGCCGGTCCAGCACCACCCGGGCACCGGTGGCGGGATCGAGCAGACAGGAATGGCCGACCCCGTCCTCACCGGTCAGGATCGCCGAGACGCGGGTGCCGTCCCACCCGATCAATTCGGCAGTGCCCTCGCTGCTGTCGTCGGTCTGGGTGCTCCAGAGGTCGATGCGGCGCGCGTCCCGGTCGTCCGGGTCGGTGGTCACCACCCAGATCTGGGTGCGTTCCCGACCGTCGGGAGCCACCTCGCAGGCCAGCCAGTGCCCGTCGGGCGAATGCATGACCCGGGTGACCGGCCCGTCGACCGGCAACTCGACATCACGGGAGGACGAGGCCCGCCAGCCACGCAGGAAGCGCTGCACCGCGCGGGGATAACCGCCATCGTCGACGATGTTGGCGAAGGCGGTGGCGTCCGGGGACAGCGAAGCGCCGTAGATCGCGCGTACCTGCGCCCGCACAGCCATCCCTCCCTCGGTCCTTGCTTTGATCCGCACGCTACCCGCGATGGCGCGCGGGCAAACGGCGGATCGTGCCTCCGGGCCGATTCGGACACTTCTGATTCGCAGGTAACCTGCAACCATGAGGTGGGCATGAACAATCCCCGTCGACCCCACGGGTCCGACCCGAACCAACCCGGCTGGTCACCGCCGACCGAACCGCTGGGTGACCGGAACCCCCCGTACACCGATCCGGCGTACGCGGGTCAGTTCAGCTACCCCAGTTACACCCCGCCGCCGGACGCGACCCGCGAGCTGCCCCCGTACTGGACGCAGACGCAGTACCAGGGCCCCGGATACCCGCCGCCGGGCGAGGTGCCGCCCGCGCCGCAGCCGGAACGTCCGGGGTCCCCGCGCTGGCTGTGGGTGCTCGCCGGCGGTGCGGTGCTGCTGGTGATCGGCCTGGTGGTGGCGATGGTGATCGCCAACGGTTCCTCGCAGCGCGACACCGCGGTGACCCCGCTGCCGCCGATGCCCGAGCCCACCGGGATCACCCCGCCGCCCACCACGACGCGCACGCCCACCACCACGCGGCCGGTCGTGCCCCCGCCGCTGCCCACCGAACCGCCGACCACCAGCGCGCCCTCGGGGGCCACCGAGACCGTGGTCTACAGCGTCACCGGGGAGGGCCGGGCCATCAGCATCACCTACGTCGACTCCGGCGCCATGATGCAGATGGAGTTCAACGTCGCGCTGCCGTGGAGCAAGCAGGTCACGCTCAGCGCGCCGGCGTCCAGCACGGCCAGCGTGACGGTGTTCAACGTCGGGCGCGACGTGACGTGCTCGGTGACCGTGGACGGCGCTCAGGTGCAGCAGCGCACCGGTTCCGGCATCACGATGTGCGCGGGCGGGCGCTGACTCAGCGGTCCAGGTCGGCGGGCTGCGCCCGGGGCGGTTCGTCGGCGCGGTAGCGGCCCGGGGTGCGCACGAAAAGCATCGCGGTCAGGCCCGCCGTCAGGACCACCAGGATGCCGGCCAGGCCCGCGCGGTCGGTGCCGAAGGCGTCGACGAACAGGAAGAACAGCCACGGCGCCAGGAACGACACCGCGCGCCCGGTCATGGTGTAGAGCCCGAACGCCACGCCCTCGCGTCCGTCGGCCGACATCCGCAGCAGCAGGTTGCGCGCCGAGGCCTGGGTGGGCCCGAGGAACAGGCACAGCGCCAGCCCGCAGACCCAGAACACCGTCGGCCCCGACAGCGCCAGCATCACCAGACCGACCGCGACCATGACGGTCAGCGACCCCACGATGACGGGTTTGGCGCCGATCCTGTCGTCGACGTGGCCGCCGAGCACCGCGCCCGCCGCCGCGATCACCAGCGCGGCCATCCCGAATATCAACACGTCGGCCTGCGAGATGCCGTAGACCTTGACGCCCAGCACCGCCCCGAAGGTGAACACCCCGACCAGCCCGTCCCGGAAGACCGCGCTGGCCAGCAGGTAGTAGACGAGATTGCGGTCGCGCCGCCATTCCATCCGCAGGTCCGCCCACACCTGGCGGTAGGCGCCGAGCATGCTGACCGGTGTTGGCGCCTCGGTCACGGCCGGGGTGATGTGCTGGGCGGTCAACAGCAGCGGGATGGCGAACAGCGCGAACCACGCCGCCGCGACCAGCATCACCATCCGGACGTTGAAGCCGTCGTCGACGGGCAGACCGAGCAGGCCGCGGGTGGGGCCGTCGCCCATGATGAAGCCGACGTAGACGATGACCAGCAGCAGCACACTGCCGAAATAGCCTGCGCCCGAACCGAGTCCGGAGATCCGCCCGGAGGTCGCCGGGGTGGACAGCTGCCGCAGCATCGCGTTGTAGGGCACCCCGGCCAGGTCGCCGCACGCCGCGGTGGCGGCCAGCAGCACCAACCCGGCGAACAGGTAGGACGAGTCGTCGTGGATCAGGCTCATCGAGGCGGTCAGCAGCACCGCCATCCCGGTCAGGACCGTCAGGGCGCGGCGCCGCAGGTGCGGGGCCTGCACCCACACCCCGGTGGCCGGCGCCAGCACCGCGACGGTCAACCCGGCGATGGTCAACGCCCGCCCCAGCCAGCTGGCCGGGGACGCCCCGCCGGGCATCCCCTCGCCCACCGACTCGGTCAGGTACACCGAGAACACGAAGGTGACGACGATCGCGTTGAGGCCGACGAACCCGCAGTCCCACAGCGCCCAGGCCGCGACCCGCGATTTCGTCACGGCGGGGGGCTGCGTCATGGTCGGAACTCTACGGGTCCGAGCCGACCGCACCGCCGGCTCCCTCGTACCATGACCGCATGCCCGTACCCCCTCCCAGTCCGGACGCCCGCGCCGTCGTCACCGGCGCCTCGCAGGGCATCGGTGAGGCGCTGGCCGCCGAACTCGCCGCCCGCGGACACAGCCTCATCGTCACCGCCCGCCGCGCCGAGGTGCTCACCGACCTCGCCGCGCGGCTGACCGAGCGCCACGGCGTCACCGTGGAGGTCCGCGCGGTCGACCTCACCGACGCCGAACAACGCGGCAAGCTGGCCGAGGAGTTGCGCGGCCGCAATATCTCGATCCTGTGCAACAACGCCGGCACCGCGACCTTCGGGCCGGTCGCCGAATTGGATCCCGCCGACGAGCAGGCCCAGGTTGCGCTCAATGTCATTGCGGTGCACGACCTTACGCTCGCGGTACTGCCCGGCATGGTGGTACGTGGCGCGGGCGGGATCCTGACCTCGGGGTCGGCCGCCGGTAACTCGCCGATCCCCAACAACGCGACCTACGCGGCCAGCAAGGCGTTCGCCAACACCTTCAGCGAGTCGCTGCGCGGCGAACTGAAGAAGGCCGGCGTGCACGTGACCCTGCTGGCGCCGGGGCCGGTGCGCACCGATCTGCCCGACGAGGCCGACCGCTCGCTGGTCGAGAAGGTCATCCCCGATTTCCTGTGGATCAACACCGAGTACACCGCGAAGGTGTCGCTGGATGCGCTGGAGCGCAACCGGATGCGGGTGGTGCCGGGCCTGACCTCCAAGGCCATGTCGGTGGCCGCCGGCTATGCGCCGCGCGGCATCGTCGCGCCCATCGTCGGGGCGGTCTACAAGAAGCTCGGCGGCGAGTAGCGCCGGAACGCTAGCGGCGGCGCCGACGACCGGTGCCGAAGATGCTGCGGGTGATCTCGCGGCCGATCACGGTGCCCGCCGAACGCATCGCGCTCTTGAACGCCGGGCTGTCCATCATCTTCTCGAAGAACCCGGGCTCCGGCGGGGCGGCCGGCGCGGGCATCGGCGGAATGTCGATGCCGGTGGGCACCGGCGGCAGCTCGTCCTGGGCGGGCGGGGCGATGGTCGCCATCAGTCGCTCGTAGGCCGAATCCCGGTCCACCGTCTGGCCGTATTCGGCCTGCAGGGTGCTGGCCTTCGCGGCGGCGGCGATGGCGTCGTTGCCGATGGTGTCCATCAGGGATCGCGGGGCGCGCATCATCGTCCAGGCCACCGGGGTGGGGGCGCCCTTCTCGGAGAGCACCGTGACGATCGCCTCGCCGGTGCCCAATGACTTCAGCGCCTCCTCGAGGTCGTACACCTCGGTCTTCGGATAGGTGCGGACCGTCTTCGACAGCGCCTTCTGGTCATCGGGGGTGAAGGCGCGCAAGGCGTGCTGCACCCGCGCGCCGAGCTGCGAGAGCACCGCGTTGGGGATGTCGGTGGGCAGCTGCGTGCAGAAGAACACCCCGACGCCCTTGGACCGGATCAGCTTGACGGTCTGCTCCACCTGCTCGAGAAACGCCTTGGAGGCGTCGCTGAACAGCAGGTGCGCCTCGTCGAAGACGAACACCAGCTTGGGCTTGTCGATGTCGCCGACCTCGGGCAGGTAGGTGAACAGGTCGGCGAGCACCCACATCAGGAAGGTGGAGAACATCACCGGGCGCGCGGCCTGGTTGCCCAGCTCCAGCAGCGTGATGATGCCGCGGCCCTGGTCATCGACGCGCATCAGGTCCGCCGGGTCCAGCTCGGGCTCCCCGAAGAAGGTGTCCGCACCCTCGGCCTCCAGGTTGACCAGCGCGCGCAGGATCACCCCGGCGGTGGTGGTCGACACCGCGCCCAGGGCCTTGCGTTCGGCCTTGCCCTCGTCGCTGGTCAGGTACTGGATGACGGCCCGCAGATCCTTGAGGTCCAGCAGCGGCAGACCCTTCTGGTCGGCCCAGTGGAAGATCAGGCCCAGCGTCGATTCCTGGGTCTGGTTGAGGTCCAACACCTTCGACAACAGGATGGGACCGAAGCTGGTGATGGTGGCCCGGATCGGCACCCCGATGCCGGAGGTGCCCAGGGACAGGAACTCGACCGGGAACCCCGTCGGCGCCCAGTCGTCGCCGGTGTCGGTGGCGCGCTGGGTGATCTTCTCCCCCGTCTCACCCGGGCGCGACAGGCCGGACAGGTCGCCCTTGACGTCGGCCATCAGCACCGGGACGCCCGCGGCCGAGAGCTGCTCGGCCATCACCTGCAGCGACTTCGTCTTGCCGGTGCCGGTCGCGCCGGCGACCAGCCCGTGCCGGTTCAGGGTCGCCAGCGGGATGCGCACCCGCGCCTTGGGATCCACCGTGCCGTCGACGATGACCGACCCCAACTCGAGGGCCGCCCCGTCCACCGCGTAGCCGCCGGCAATGTGTTGAGCGGGGGTCATCGCCGATCCGGTACCAGTGGTTTGGGTGCTCACGGCCGAAGTCCTCTCGCCAGTTATCCGGGGTCCAGCAACCCACGACATTACTTGCACCACCGCGGTCGGCGACGGGCCCTTGGGGGGACGGCGCACACCGGCGCACCGCCACGGCCTACTGTTATTCGCTGTGCGTGACGAATTGGTGTGGATCGATTGCGAGATGACGGGCCTGAATCTGCAGTCGGACCGACTCATCGAGATAGCCGTGCTGGTCACCGACGCCGAACTCAACATCCTCGGTGACGGCCTGGATGTGGTCATCCACACCGATGAGGCCGCGCTGACCGGGATGATCGACATCGTCACCCAGATGCACACCCGGTCCGGGCTCATCAACGAGGTCAGGGCCTCGACCGTCGATGTGGCCACCGCCGAGCAGATGGTGCTCGACTACATCAAACAGCACGTCAAGCAGGCCAAGACCGCACCGCTGTGCGGTAACTCGATCGCCACCGACCGCGGCTTCATCAGCCGGGACATGCCCGCCCTCGACGACTACCTGCACTACCGGATGATCGACGTCAGTTCCATCAAGGAACTGTGCCGGCGCTGGTACCCGCGGATCTACTTCGGGCAGCCGGAAAAGGGTCTGGCGCACCGCGCGTTGGCCGACATCCACGAGTCGATCCGCGAGCTGCAGTACTACCGCAGCACCGCGTTCGTTCCGCAGCCCGGGCCGTCTACCAGCGAAATCGCGGCAATCGCGGCCGAACTGGGCCCGCCGGCGGTAACCGATTCGGCTGCCACGGACTCGACCGGCTAAGATCGACCACGCTGCTGGAGCGGGCTCGCCCGCCAAGGCAGCAATGGTGGCTGTAGTTCAGCTGGTAGAGCACCAGGTTGTGATCCTGGAAGTCGCGGGTTCGAGCCCCGTCAGCCACCCCGAGAGAAACACCGCCGCACCGGCGATCAACCGGTGCGGCGGTGTTTTTTGCGTGCGGGGCCTCAGTGGGCGCGCTCGTCACCCCAGGTGCTGGGCAGCATCGGCTTGGCCACCGTGCCGTCGAACGCATCGGTTTCCATCGCGGTCAGCCCGGTCGGCGGCGCGGCCGACGGGCGCGGCGCGGTGCCGCGCAGCCCCATCGTGCCCGCGCCCCGCTCCGACGGTGTCGCCTCGGGCTCGAGGTCCATGTACTCGTAGCCGCGGCCCAACTGCTCGGCCTGGGTACGACGGCGGCGCGCCCGCTGCTGCTCCTTCTCGTCCTCGACCGCGGGTGCGGCCGCGGGATTCTCGGCGTCCTCGGGTTCCGGGGCCCGACGACGGCTGCGGTTGCTCGCCGTCCGCTTCGCGCCGGCGGCCAGCCCACCCACCAGGTAGCCGAACGCGTCCATGTTGCCCAGCGTCGGCGGGGAGCCGGTGGGCGGCGGTGGTCCCGGGGG
>JAEWRC010000154.1 GCA_023460175.1 Actinomycetes bacterium | reverse complement strand
GACCCAACCGGGCTGGGTCGTGGCGGCGTGGGTCGTCGCGCTGGCCGTGGCCGCCGGGTTCGCGACCCCGCAGCCGTGGCAGGGCCCGGCGGTGGTGCTGGTGGTGCTGGCGCTGGTCGCGCTGCTGGTGCGGCACTGCGTGCGCCGGTTGGGCGGCATCACCGGCGACGTGCTGGGCGCCGCGGTCGAGGTGACGACGACGCTCAGTGCCCTCGGCCTGGCGATCGGTTAGCTGAGCCGGGCCATCCAGCCGTGCGTGTCGGCGAAGGTGCCGCGCTGGATGCCGGTCAGGGTGTCGCGCAGCGCCATGGTGACCTCCCCGGGTTCGCCGTCGGCGACGGTGAATTCGGCCTCGCCGCCGTTGTCGTCGTACTTGACCACCGACACCGGGGTGATGACCGCGGCGGTGCCACACGCGAACACCTCGGTGATCTCGCCGTCGGCCACACCCTTGCGCAGTTCCTCGACGTCGATCTTGCGTTCCTCGATGGCGAAGCCCGCGTCAGTGGCCAACTGCAGCAACGAATCCCGGGTGATGCCGGGCAGCAGCGAGCCGGACAGCTCCGGGGTCACCAGCCGCGCCGAGCCGCCGCTGCCGAACACGAAGAACAGGTTCATGCCACCCATTTCCTCGATGTAGCGGCGCTCGATGGCGTCGAGCCACACCACCTGATCGCAGCCGTGCTCGGCGGCCTCGGCCTGCGCGAGCAGCGAGGCCGCGTAGTTGCCGCCGAACTTGGCCGCGCCGGTGCCGCCCGGGCTGGCGCGCACGTACTCGGTGGACAGCCACACGCTGACGGGTTTGACCCCACCCTTGAAGTACGCCCCGGCCGGCGAGCCGATCACCAGGTAGCGGTAGTCGTTGGACGGGCGCACCCCCAGGCCGGGTTCGGTGGCGAAGATGAACGGCCGCAGGTACAACGACTCCTCGCCGCCCGCCGGCGGGACCCAGTCGGCGTCGACGGCGATGAGCTGGCGCAACGACTCGATGAACACGTCCTCGGGCAGTTCCGGGATGGCCAGCCGCCGCGCCGAGGTGCGCAACCGGGCCGCGTTGGCCTCGGGCCGGAACGACACGATGGTGCCGTCGGGCCAGCGGTAGGCCTTCAGACCCTCGAAAACTTCCTGGGCGTAGTGCAGGACGATCGCCGACGGGTCCAATTCGATGGGTCCGTACGGGATGACCTCTGCGTCGTGCCAACGGCCGTC
Organism: Actinomycetes bacterium; assembly: GCA_023460175.1. Lineage (GTDB taxonomy): Bacteria > Actinomycetota > Actinomycetes > Mycobacteriales > Mycobacteriaceae > Mycobacterium. Next base: position 3,629 of record JAEWRC010000154.1, on the reverse strand, counting down.
GCTGTAGCTGATCGACACCATGTGGTCGGTGTGGAAGCGACCGAACCCCGGGTCGCCCAGGATCTTCGCCCTTACCTCGTCGCTTGCCGGGCTCGGGTTGCGGGCAAGCGAGAACTCAAGAGGGCCGTTGGTCATGGGGGAATTGTATAACTGCGCGCCAACGGGTTATCGGGGGCGGACGTCGACGAACGGCGGACGGACGACCTCGCACTCCAGCGCGCGTCCGCGCACGTCGACGGTCACGCGCGCGCCGTCGTCGAGACCCGCGGCGGTGTCGATGAGCGCCAGCGCGATACCGGTCTTCAGCGTCGGCGAGAACGTCCCCGACGTCGTGACGCCCACCTGGGTGCCGTCGGCCAGCACGCTCAGATCGGGGCGCAGCACACCGCGCCCGACCGCCCGCAGGCCGCGCACCAACCGGCGCGGTCCGGCCTCCTTCTCGGCCAGCAGCGCCGCGCGACCCCAGAACTGCTCCTTCTTCCAGCCGATCGCCCAGCCGCAGCGGGCCTGCACGGGTGTGATGTCCAGCGACAGCTCGTGGCCGTGCAGCGGATAGCCCATCTCGGTGCGCAGCGTGTCGCGGGCGCCCAGGCCGGCCAGTTCACCGCCGGCGTCGCCGACGGCGGCCAGCAGCGCGTCGAACACCGGGCCCGCCTGCTCCCAGGGCGGCAACAGCTCGTAGCCCTGCTCCCCGGTGTAACCGGTGCGGCACACCCGCACCGGCACCCCGGCGCACGCGGCATCGGCGTAGCCCATGTAGTCCATGTCGGTGGGCAGGCCCAGGGCCGTCAGCACCTCGGCGCTGCGCGGGCCCTGCACGGCCAGCACGGCCAGCGAGCGGTGCTCGTCGGTGACCGTGATGCCCTGCGGCGCAGCCTCGTTCAGCGCCGCGACCACGGCCGCGGTGTTGGCCGCATTCGGCACCAGGAAGATCTCGTCGTCGGCGACGTAGTAGGCGATCAGGTCGTCGATGACGCCACCGGCTTCGGTGCAACACATCGTGTACTGGGCCTTGCCGGGTCCGATCCGATCCAGGTCGTTGGTCAGCGTGGAGTTGACGAAGGCGGCCGCGCCGGGCCCCTTCACCGACGCCTTGCCGAGGTGGCTGACGTCGAACAGACCCACGCTGGTGCGGGTCGCGGTGTGCTCGCTGACGGTGCCGGCGTAGGACACCGGCATCAGCCAGCCGCCGAACTCGGCGAAGCTCGCGCCGAGCTCGCGGTGGCGGTCCTCGAGGGGCCCGTGCAGCAGGTCAGCTGAGTTGTCGGTCACGGAGACCGAGCCTATCTCGACGGATAGGGTGATGGCCGTGAGCACCAAATTTGGCTACCAGTCCCCCGCCGTCACCGTCGCCAGCGCGCTGCCCAAGAGCGACGACAGTTCGGACGTGCTGATCGTCGGTGTGATCAGCGGCGATCCGGAAAACCCCGACGCCAAGACCACGGTGGTCGCCGGCGAGTTCCTCGACGCCGGCGCGGTCGCCGAGATCGAGGCGGGCTGCGCGGCGCTGGGCGCCAAGGGCGGCGCCGATCAGGTGACCCGCGTGGTGGCGCCGTCGCTGCCGTTCGGCAGCGTGCTGGCCGTCGGCCTCGGCAAGGCGCGCGACGAGTGGCCCGACGACGTCATCCGCCGCGCCGCCGGCACCGCGGCCCGCTCGCTCAACGGCACCGAGGCGGTGTTCACCACCCTCGGCGAGCTGAACCTGGAGGCGACGGTCGAGGGCCTGATCCTGGGCTCCTACCGGTTCACCGACTTCCGCACCGCCAAGACCGCCCCCAAGGACAAGGGGCTGCGCAAGATCACCGTGCTGTCCAACGCCAAGGACGCCAAGAAGCGCGCGACCCGCGCGGCGGCGGTCGGCACCGCGGTCGCCACCGCCCGCGATTTCGTCAACACCCCGCCGAGCCACCTGTACCCGGCCGAATTCGCCAAGCGCGCCAAGGCTTTGGGCCAGTCGGTGGGCCTCGAGGTGGAGATCCTCAACCGCAAGGCCCTCGAGGAGGCCGGCTTCGGCGGCATCGTCGGCGTCGGACAGGGCTCGGCGCGGGCGCCGCGGCTGGTCCGGTTGATCCACCGCTCGGGCCGGGCCGACGCCAAGACCGTCGCCCTGGTGGGCAAGGGCATCACCTTCGACACCGGCGGCATCTCGATCAAGCCGGCCGCGTCCATGCACCACATGACCTCCGACATGGGTGGTGCGGCCGCGGTGATCGCCACCGTCGCGCTGGCCGCCCAGCTCGAGTTGCCCATCGACGTCATCGCCACCGTGCCGATGGCGGAGAACATGCCGTCGTCGACCGCGCAGCGGCCCGGCGACGTGCTGACCCAGTACGGCGGCACCACCGTCGAGGTGCTCAACACCGACGCCGAGGGCCGGCTGATCCTGGCCGACGCGATCGTGCGGGCCTGCGAGGACGACCCGGACTACCTGATCGAGACCTCCACGCTGACCGGCGCCCAGACCGTCGCGCTGGGTGCGCGCATCCCCGGCGTGATGGGCTCCGACGAGTTCCGCGACCGGGTGGCGCAGCTGTCCCAGGCCGTCGGCGAGAACGGCTGGCCCATGCCGCTGCCCGACGAACTCAAGGACGACCTCAAGTCCACGGTCGCCGATCTGGCCAACGTCAGCTCGACGCGGTTCGCCGGGATGCTGGTCGCCGGGGTGTACCTGCGCGAGTTCGTCGCCGAGGACGTGCAGTGGGTGCACATCGACATCGCCGGCCCGTCCTACAACACCGGCGGACCGTGGGGCTACACCCCCAAGGGCGGCACCGGGGTGCCGACCCGGACGATGCTCGCGGTGCTCGAGGACATCGCCGAAAAGGGTTAGAGGGCGTCGGCGCGCGCCGCGCGCCGCAACGCCCCGGGCACCAGCCGCGACAGGCCGTAGACCATGTGCGCCTCGGGTGTGACGGGCCGCACGGCCGTGCCGTGGCGCACCGCGGCGAGGATGGCCTTGGCCACCTTGTCCGGTGTGTAGCGCCGCCGGGTGAACACCTTCTGGGCCCGGGCCCGCGCGGCGTCGGCGACGTCCACGTCGATGTCGAAGTGCGTGGTGGCGACGATGTTGGTGTCGACCACGCCGGGACAGATGGTGGTCAAACCGATTCCGGCCGAGGCCAATTCGCCGCGCAGGCAGTCGGAGAACATGAAGACGGCGGCCTTGGACGTGCAGTAGGCGTTCATCGAACCCAGCGGGGCGTAGGCGGCCATCGAGGCCACGTTCACGATGTGCCCGCCGGTGCCGCGCTCGACCATCTTCGCGGCGAACGCCCGGCAGCCGTTGACCACGCCGCCGAGGTTGATGTCGAGCACCCGATCGAACTGTTCGGGCGGGGTGTCCAGGAACGCCCCGGCCTGCCCCACGCCGGCGTTGTTGACCACCACGTCGGGCACGCCGTGCTCGGCGCAGACCTGCTCGGCGAAGCGCTGCACGGCCTCGGCGTCGGCGACGTCCACGGCGTAGGCGTGCGCGCGGCCGCCGCGCTCGGTGATCTGCGCGGCGGTCTGTTTGGCGTTGGCCTCGTCGATGTCGCTGACCACCACCTCGGCGCCGGCGGCCGCGAAGGCCAGCGCGGTCGCCCGGCCGATGCCGCTGCCCGCGCCCGTCACCGCGACCAGGGTGTCGC
>JAEWRC010000153.1 GCA_023460175.1 Actinomycetes bacterium | reverse complement strand
ACCGTGACCTCCACACCCCAGTCCTGGGTCTGCTTCTCGATGATGGTGCGCAGGTCCTGGTTCAGGTCGTCGCGGTGGGCCAGCAGCGTGTCCAGGTCGGCCCGCCCCAACAGCGAGCGCAGCGTGGTCTGCGCGATCTGCGAGGTCGCCACGGAGAAGTTCTCCACCGCCACAATGGCATTCACCGGGTCGGTCACCTTGAACATCACCACCGCGTTCACCCGGGCCGGCACGTTGTCCTTGGTGATCACCTCCTGCGGCGGAATGGTCAGCGTGACCACCCGCTGATCCACCCGCACCAACCGGTCCAGCACGGGGATCAGCAGCTTGACCCCGGGCCCGTACAACGGTCGGAGCCGGCCGGCGCGAAACACCACCCCGCGCTCGTACTCGGGTAGCACCTTCAGCGACAGGACGAGCAGGACAACGATGATCAGGACAACGGCGACAACGGGAAGGATCCAGGTCATCGACTGTCACTATCCTTTCTCGCCGATCCCACGCCCCACCTCGTGGAGTACTTGTCGATGGCGGCGGCCACCGACTCCTCCTGGGCGGTCCGATGCGGCAGATGTGCGGGGGGCTCCACCTTGTTGGTCCACAGGTGCTTGAACAGCGGCGCGCAGATCAGCGCCACGGTGAGCGCGGCGATCAGCGACACCAGCACGTCGGCCGAACTCTGCTTGGCGACGGCCTGGGCCAGCGGCATCACGATTGCCAAACCGGCGACCGCGCAGGCGATGCCGCGATGGAATCGGCCGGCCTCCGAGAACGGCCACGGGTCGACCTGGCGGCTGATCTCGCGGCCGTGCGACGAGGTGGTGCAGTCGTGCTTGACCGGGCAGTGGTTACAGACGGTGGGTTTGGCGCGGTAGCGCATCACCCGGTTGTTGGGGTCGAATGACGTGGGCCACAGCCATTGGTCCTCGGGGCATTTCCAGGCGTCGTGGTCTGGGTGGTAGACGAAATCCCCGGTGCGCCAGGCCGCGGCGCGATGCGAGGCGCGTTTGGCCATCGCGTCGAAACCCCACGCCACCATGGCCAGCAGCAGCGCGTACGCCGCGAACAGCCAGGTGTCGATATCGGGAGGAGTCACGGCCGGCCGTCCCCGTCCGCCGCGCCCTGGGGCAGCTCGATGTAGAGCGGATCGTCGGGCAGTTCCTCGACGGGCTCGGCCGTGCGGCTCTGCCAGAAACTCCGGACGGCGATCCACGACATCCAGATGAAGGGCAGGATGCCGCCGCCGATGAAGACGATGTCGCCGGGCATCCGCATCCACTCGAGCACCACGTTGCCGGGCTGGGTGATGTAGCCCAGCGAGCGGGCCTCGAAGTAGCCGTCGTTCACCGAGGCGTAGAGCTGCAGGACACCGAGCGGCAGCAGGGTGGCGAACACCATCCAGGCCAGGCCGATGTTCAGCGACCAGAAGCTCAGCCGGGCAAGCTTTTCCGGCCACTTGTCGGCGGGGATGATGTAGCGGTAGGCGAACATCGCCACGCCGATCGCCAGCATGCCGTATACGCCCATCATCGCCCCGTGCGCGTGGTTGGCGGTCAGCGCGGTGCCGATCTGGTAGTACGACACGATCGGTAGGTTGATCAGGAAGCCGAACACCCCGGCGCCCAGGAAGTTCCAGAAGCCGACCGCGACCAGGAACATCACCGCCCACCGGTGCGGGAACGGCTTGGTGTCGCCGGTCTGCTGTCGCGAACCGAGCTGCAGGAAGGTCCACGCCTCGACGGTGAGGAAGGTCAGCGGGATCACCTCGGCCGCGGAGAAGAACGCGCCCAACGCCATGTGCTCCACCGGGGTTCCGGAGAAGTACAGGTGGTGCATGGTGCCGATCACCCCGCCCGCCGAGTACAGGATGATGTCGAGGAAGATGATGCCCAGCGCGATCCGCTGCCGCACCACGCCGAGCAGCACGAAGATGTAGGCGACCATCACCGTGGTGAATAGCTCGAGGAAGTCCTCGACCCACAGGTGCACCACCCAGAATCGCCAGAAGTCGGCGATGGTGAAGTGGGTGTCGCTGCCGGCCAGCAGCCCGACGGCGTAGAACGCCGGGATCGCCAGACCGGCGAAGAAGAACATCCACGGCATGCTGGTCTTCGGTGCGGTCTTCAGGCTTGCGCGTAGGCCGCGGTAGATGATCGCGATCCACATGAACAGCCCGATGATCAGCAGGATCTGCCAAATCCGGGGGAGGTCCAGGTACTCCCACTGCTGGGAGAGCAGGGTGCCCTCGGGGATGATCCCGAAGATCGACAGTGCCTCGCTGATCAGCGACCCCACCACCACGACGGTGACCGCACCGAGCAGGCCGTAGGTCAACCAGTGCTGCCGCTTCGGTTCGCGGCGGGTGATGAACGGCGTCAGGAAGATCCCCGCGGCCAGGAACGCCGCCGCCGGCCACAGCAGCGCCAGTTGCACATGCCAGGTCCGGGCCAGGTTGTAGGGCAGCAGGCTGGACAGATCCAGGCCGAAGAAGGAGCTCAGGTCGGCGCGGTAGTGCTCGGTCAGCGCGCCGAGCAGGGCCTGGACCAGGAACAGCAGGGAGATGATCGCGAAGAACCACACCGTGGCGCGCTGCGAGGTGGTCAACCGCACCTCGCCGGGCTGCTTGTAGGAGATGGCGGGCGCGTCGGTGGCGTGCCAGCCGATCTTCTGGCTCCAGCGCCCGTAGACGGCGAACAGGATCCCGGTGCCGCCCAGCAACGCGACCAACGACAGCGTCGACCAGACAACGAGATCGGCGGTGGGCCCGTTGTTCACCCGCGGTTCGGCCGGCCAGTTGTTGGTGTAGGTGTAGTTGAATCCCGGCCGTTCGGCGGCCGACGCCCACGCACTCCAGGCGAAGAACGCCGTCAGGTCGTCGATGTCGGCGGCCTCGGTGATCAGGTTGGGGGACAACCCGATGCTGCGGGCGTCCGGGCCGAAATGCGCCGCGTAGTGCTCGCGCAGGCGATGGAAGGCGGCGGCCTGCGCCTCGGTGAACACCAGGGTGTCGGTGGCCTCGTCGAAGCGGTTGGTCCGGAACTCGCTGACCACCCGGTCGTGCACCTGCGCGACGCCGGCCTCCTCGAACTGCGCGGTGACGTCCTCGGTGGCCCGCCGCAGGTAGTCGGCGGTGTAGTCGGGTCCGAGGTAGGCGCCGTGGCCGTGCACCGATCCGTACTGCATCAACCCGCGGGCCTGGAACAGTTCCTGGCCGCGGGTGATGTCCTCGCCGGTGAACAGCACCGCGCCGGTCTCGTCGACCACCTGCTGGGGCATCGGCATCGAGGCCGTGTAGGTGCGGTAGGCCAGGATCCCCATGACGAAGAACCCGAAGATCATCACCAGGGCCACACCCTGCACCCAGGTCTTGCCGATCGGTGACTCGTGTGGATCCGGCGCCGGGCGTTGAGGATCGCGAGAAGTGTTGATCGCCATAGCCGCCAAACCTCCTAGGGTGCCTTGAACTGCAAAGAGCTAATGCTTGAGCAGATTCACCTCATCGACGTTCGCCGACCGGCGGGACCGGTAGATGGCCATGATGATCGCCAGGCCCACCACCACCTCGCAGGCGGCGACCACCATGGTGAAGAACGCGACCACCTGCCCGTCGAGGTGGCCGTGCATGCGGGAGAAGCTGACGAATGCGAGGTTGCAGGCGTTGAGCATCAGTTCGACGCACATGAACATGATGATCGCGTTGCGCCGCAACAGCACCCCGGCGGCGCCGATGGTGAACAGCAGCGCCGAGAGATAGAGATAGCTATCGGGATTCATCGACACCCCGGTGCTCGAAGCCGCGGGGGGCCAGCACATCGCTCACCGAGAGGTCGGCCGGCGATCCGTCGGGCAGCAGCGCGGGGATGTCGACGGCGTTGTGCCGGGCGTACACCCCCGAACTCGGCAGCGTCGTGGGGTGGCCGTGGCCGCGGAACCGTTCCTGGGACAACTCCCGCTGAGTCTTGCGCCGCCCCAGGCGCTCCCGGTGCGCCAGCACCATGGCGCCCAGCGAGGCGATGATGAGCAGCACCCCGGTCAGTTCGAAGGCCCACAGGTAGCGCGTGAAGATCAGCGTCGCCAGATCCTCGACGTTGTAGGCGGGGTCGGGACCGACGGCGGGAGTCCATCCCGCCGCCGACACGGTGCCCAGGCCGGCGATCAGCAGCACGCCGAAGCCCAGGCCCGCGACCACCGCGGCAATCCGCTGCCCGCGAATGGTTTCCACCAACGACTCCACGGAGTCGACCCCGATCAGCATCACCACGAACAGGAACAGCATCATCACGGCGCCGGTGTAGACCACCACCTGCACCACCCCCAGGAACAGGGCACCCTGCGCGACGTAGAGGGCCGCGAGGCTGATCATGGTGGTGGCCAGGAAGATCGCCGAGTAGACCGCCTTGGGCGCGGACACCACGCCCAGGGCGCCGACCACCGCGATCGTGGCCAGCACCCAGAACGCGACGGCTTCGGCGGTCATGTGATGTTGCCCTGGATCTCGCCCAGCACGTTGCCCAGGTAGTAGTCGTCGTCGGTGGCCCCCTCGACCATGGCGTGCGGGGGAGCGGTCATCCCGGGTTCCAGCGGCGCGAGCAGCTTGTCCTTGCCGTAGATCAGATCCGACCGGTTGTCGTCGGCCATCTCGTAGTCGTTGGTCATGGTCAACGCCCGGGTGGGGCACGCCTCGATGCACAGTCCGCAGCCGATGCACCGTAGGTAGTTGATCTGGTACACCTGCCCGTAGCGCTCACCGGGCGAGAACCGTTGCGCCTCGGTGTTGTCGGCGCCCTCGACGTAGATGGCGTCGGCGGGGCACGCCCACGCGCACAGCTCGCAACCGATGCACTTCTCCAACCCGTCGGCGTACCGGTTCAACTGATGGCGCCCGTGGTACCGGGGCTGGGTGGGGATCTTCTCATCGGGATACTGCTCGGTGGTCGGCTTCTTGAACATCGTCGAGAACGTCACCCCGAAACCGGCGAGTGCGTCGAGTAACTTAGCCACGAACCTCCTCCTTGCTGGGGATCGGCGGGACGGGGAAGTGCGAACTGTCCGGGCTGTCGGGCAGGCGGGGGACCGCGTCCCGAGGCCGGCGCCGGCGGTTCCACGCCACCAGCAACACGCCGACGAGCACCGTGAAGCCGACGTAGAGCACGACGGTCACCCACGGCCCGGCCCCGTCGTTGCGCAGCGTCTTGGCGGCCGCGACCGTGAGGATCCAGGCCAGCGACAGCGGAATCATCACCTTCCAGCCCAACACCATGAACTGGTCGTAGCGCAGCCGCGGCAGGGTCGCCCGCAACCAGATGTAGAAGAACAGGAAGCCCCATACCTTGGCCACGAACCAGATCAGCGGCCACCAACCGGTATTGGCGCCGTCGATCAGACTGATCGGCCACGGCGCGCGCCAGCCGCCGAGGAACATCGTGGCCGCCAGCGCCGAGACCGTGGTCATGTTGATGTATTCGGCCAGCATGAACATCGCGAACTTCAGCGACGAGTACTCGGTGTGGAATCCGCCGACCAACTCGCCCTCGGCCTCGGGCAGGTCGAACGGTGCCCGGTTGGTCTCGCCGACCATGGCCACCAGGTAGACCGCGAACGACGGCAGCAGCAGGAAGATGAACCAGGTGTGGTCCTGGGCGGCGACGATGCCGGAGGTCGACATGGTGCCCGCGTAGATGAACACCGCGACGAACGACAACCCCATGGCGATCTCGTAGGAGATCACCTGGGCCGACGAGCGCAGACCGCCGAGCAGGGGGTAGGTGGATCCCGACGACCACCCCGCCAGCACGATGCCATACACCCCGATCGAGGTGACGGCCAGCACGTAGAGCACCGCCACGGGAAAATCGGTGAGTTGCAGCGGGGTCTGGTGCCCGAAGACGGAGACCACCGGTCCCATCGGGATCACCGCGAACGCCAGGATGGCCGGGATGACGGCGATCACCGGGGCCATCAGGTAGATCGGCTTGTCCGCGCCGGCCGGGATGAAGCCCTCCTTGAGCGCGAGCTTCACGCCGTCGGCCAGCGACTGCAGCAGTCCCCACGGCCCGACCCGGTTCGGGCCGTGCCGCATCTGCATGCGGCCCAGGATCTTTCGTTCCACCAGGATGGCGACCAGCACGGTCAGCACGAGGAACGCGAAGACCGCTACGGCCTTGAGCAGGATCAGCCACAGCGGATCGTGGCCGAAGACGGTCGGGTCGGGGTGGGTCACGGGGCATCGGCCCGTTCGATCCGCACCACATCGCCGCTCGTGGCGCCCAGTTGAGCGGCCACCGCGCTGCCCGGTGAGTTGGTCGGCAGCCACACCACGCGGTCGGGCATCTCGGTGCAGACCAGCGGCAGCGAGATCGCGCCCCGGTCGGTGCGCACCGTGAGCAGACCCCCGTCGGCGACGCCGATCTCGGTGGCGGTGGCCGCCGACAGCCGTGCCACCGGCGGTCGGGCGGTACCGGCCAGATGCGGTTCGCCGTCCTGTAATCGGCCCGCATCCAACAGCATTCGCCACGTCGAGAGGACGGCCTCGCCGGAGCCGACCGTCACCTCGCGAACCGGGTGCCCTGGGACGGCCGGGCGGTTACCGTGCCAGCTCGGGTCCTCGCCGTCCCGCAGGCCGAGGTCGACCCCGAGTTCGTCGGCCAGCGTCTGCAGCACGCGGGCATCCGAGGTGGCGTTGCTGGCCAGGGCGGCGTCGAAGGGGCGCGCGCGGCCTTCCCAGTTCAGGAACGCATCGGCCTTCTCCACCACCGGCGCGACAGGGAACACCACGTCGGCCAAGGCGGTGACCTCGCTGTGGCGCAGCTCGAGGCTGACCACGAACGGGGCGGCGGTCAGCGCGATGCGGGCGGCGACGGGATCCGGCAGGTCGGCGAGTTCGACCCCGCCGATCAGCAGCGCGCCCAGTTCGCCGGCACCGGCGGCCGTCAGGATCGCCGCGGTGTCGCGGCCGGGGGCGGCGGGCAACTCGGTGCTGTGCCAGGC
>JAEWRC010000152.1 GCA_023460175.1 Actinomycetes bacterium | reverse complement strand
ACGGCACGCCCTCGATCAGGTGCGCGCGCCGCAGGGTGTCGGCGATCAACGTCGCGTCGGCATGTTCGGAGGCGGCCAGCGTGGCGGTGACGACGCCGGGTTCGGTGCGGGCGCTGCGCACCTGCCGGGCCGGACCGGTGCCGGGCAGCGCCGTGGCCAGCCCGGTCAGCACCGCGGCGACGGGCTGCGCGCAGCGGTGCGAGTCCGCCAGGGTCACCGCGGGCCATTCCTCGGCGAGCAGCAGGGCCGGATCGGCGCCACGGAAGCCGAACGCGGCCTGGTTCGGATCCCCCGCGACCACCGCGAGATCGGTGCCGGCGGCCAACATCCGGACCAGCCGCGCGGTCTGCGGGTCGAGGTGCTGGGCGTCGTCGACCAGCAGCACGCGGACCCGGGCGCGTTCGGCGGCCAGCAGGTCCGGGTCGGCGCCGAAGGCCTCCAGCGCCGCACCCACCAGCTCGGCCGCCCCCAGCGCCGGGACGCTGGCCTGCGGGGCGGCGGTGCCGACGGCCGAGCGCAGCAGCATCACGTGCTCGTACTGCTGCGCGAAGCGGCCGGCCGCGGTCCATTCGGGCCGGCGCGCCGAGCGGCCGAGACGCTGCAGCCGCAGCGGATCGATGCCGCGCTCGGTGCAGCGGGCCAGCAGGTCGCGCAGCTCGGTGGCGAACCCGGCGGTGCCCAGCGCGGCGTGCAACTCCGGCGGCCAGTGCGCGGCGCCGTCCTCGAGGTCGCCGGCCAACAGTTCGCGGATGACGCCGTCCTGCTCGGCGCCGGTGATCAGCCGCGGCGGCGGGTCACCGACCCGCTGGGCGGCCATCCGCAGCACCCCGAACGCGTACGCGTGCACCGAACGCACCAGCGGTTGCCGCACCACGGCGCGCCCCGCCTCCCCGGCGGTCAGCAACGCGGTGGTCAACGCGCTGCGGACCCGGCCGCTGACCCGTCCCGAACCGGTAAGCAGCAGAACCGATTCCGGGTCCGCCCCGGCAGCGATGCGGGCCGTGGCCACGTCCACCAGCAGGCTGGAGGTGCCGGTGCCCGCCGCGCCCAGGACCCGATAGGTGCCGCGGCGCGCCGGGTCCAGCAGCTCGGCGGCGTCGGTGTCCCAGCGCCGCGCGCCCGACGGCGCAGACGGCGCGGGTGCGGTGTGCGGTGTGGCCATGTCGGAATGACACCACGGGGGTATGACAACCGGCGCCGGGCGCGGGCCTGGCACCATCGTGGGCGTGCCCCCACCTCTGCATGTGCACCGGTACGGACCCGACGGACCGCCGCGGGTGCTCGCCCTGCACGGCCTCACCGGCCACGGGCAGCGCTGGCAGCGGCTCTCCGACGACCATCTTCCGGGGGTCGCGGTCGCCGCGCCGGATCTGATCGGCCATGGCCGCTCGCCGTGGGCGGCGCCGTGGAGCATCGACGCGAACGCGGCCGCGCTGGCCGCGCTGCTCGAGGCCGACGCCCGCGACCCCGTTGCGGTGGTGGCGCATTCGTTCGGCGCCGCCGTCGCGCTGCAGCTGGCCGCGGCCCGCCCGGAGCTGGTCTCGGCGCTGGTCCTGCTGGACCCGGCGGTCGGCCTGGACGGGGCGTGGATGCAGCAGATCGCCGAGGCGATGTTCGCCGACCCCGACTACACCGACGCCGCCGAGGCGCGCAACGAAAAGAGCGGCGGCTCCTGGGGTGACGTCGACGACGACGTGCTGGACGCCGAGATCGACGAGCACCTGATCGCCCTGCCGGGCGGGCGGGTGGGCTGGCGGATCTGTATTCCGGCGATGTTGGCGTACTGGAGCGAGCTGGCCCGCGACCCGGCGGTGCCGCGGACCCCGATCCCCACCACCGTGGTGCGGGCCCGGCACACCCATCCGCGCTATGTCGACGACGAGTTCGTCGAGCGGCTGGGCGCCGGGCTGGGCACCGTGGAGCTGGTCGAGTTCGACTGCAACCACATGGTTCCGCACGCCAAGCCGGCCGAGACCGCCGCGCTGATCCGGGCCGCGCTGGGGTCTTGACCGTGGCCGCCGTCACCGATGCGCAGGTGGAGCGGGTCCGCGAACTGGTGGCCTCGATCCCGGCCGGGAAGGTCGCCACCTACGGCGACATCGCCGCGGCCGCGGGTCTTTCCAGCCCGCGCATCACGGGTTGGATCATGCGCACCGACTCCGCGGATCTGCCGTGGCATCGGGTGATCGCCGCCTCGGGCCGCCCGGCCGAACATCTGCGCACCCGCCAGCTGGAGCGGTTGCGCGCCGAGGGTGCGCTGGCCGTCGACGGCCGAATCCAGTTGCACGGCAACGACTCCGTGCGCCACCAGTTCTAGAGTTCGAGGCGCACCAGGGCCGCGGTGCGGGCCAGCCCCGGGAACGCCGCGGCCGTCGAGCGCGGATGCAGCGCATGCACCGCCAGGCGGAACATCAACGCGCGCAACAACATCTGCGGCCACTCCGGCAGCGCGTTCCACCGCTCGATGAGGCCGTCGTCGGCGTCCCCCCAGGCCAGCGCGTCGACGACGGCGACGCCGGTCGCCCACGACGTCGGCCGCCAGTACGGGGTGATGTCGGTGATGCCCGGGGCCGCGGTGCCGGCGAAAAGCACTGTGCCGTAAAGGTCGCCGTGCACCAGCTGGTTGGGGCTCTTGGTGGGGCGACGCAGCTCGGCGAGCTGGTTGATCAGGTCGACCGAGCGTTGCCCGTCGGCCGAGCCGGGCGCCACCCGGGCCTCCGAGGGCAGCGAATGCAGCGGCCGTTCCTCCCAGGCGGCCCGGTCGGCGGCGATGAACACGTCGACGTCGGACCACGGCATCACCGGCGCCTGGGTGAGGAAGCGGGGACGCTCGAGCTTGGCGGTGGCCTCGTGCAGCCGCACCGCCGCCGAGATCACCTCGTCGTGGCGGGGTTCGGGGGTACCGGCGACGAAGGTGTCGGCGCGCCAGCCGGACACCACGTAGCGGCCGTCGGTGGAGCGCACGGGACGGGCCAGGCGCACCCCGTCGACGAACAGGGTTTCGCGGACCTTGGCCGACCAGGCCGCGCGGGCGTGGTCGGCCACCATGGACAGCACCACCTCGCCGCTGCGCCAGCCGCCGTCCCAGCCGGGCCCCACCGGATCGGGGTCGACGCCGTTCAGACCGAACGCCGTCAACACGTGCTGGGGCGGGCGGTCGAGGGTCACGTCTGTCACCCTATCGCCGGTTGCCCCGCACAGCGGCGCGCTGACCAGCTGTGTCGGGAAACTTTGCTCGGCTCAGTACCTGACCTCAGTACATCACCATGTCGGGTTCGTACTGGCGGGCCCACGCCGCGATGCCGCCCTGCAGGTGCACGGCGTCGGAGAATCCGGCCTGCTGCACGGTCGCCAGCGCCTCGGCCGAACGCACCCCGGTCTTGCAGTACAGCACCGACATCCGGTCCTGCGGCAGCTTGGCCAGCCCGGCGCCGGTGTCCAGCGTGGACTTCGGGATCAGCGTGGCGCCGTCGAGGTGGTTGATGTCCCATTCGACGGGTTCGCGCACGTCGACGAGCAGCAGATCCTTGCCGGCGTCGAGCAGTTCGCGCAGCTCCCGCGGGGTGATCGTGGAGTCTTCGGCGGCGGCGGTCGAGGCCACGCCGCAGAACGAGTCGTAGTCGATGAGCTCGGTGATCTTCGCCGCGGCGGGGTCCTTGCGGATCCCGATGGTGCGGTAGCTCATCGCCAGCGCGTCGTAGATCATCAGCCGGCCCAGCAGCGAGTCGCCGACCCCGGTGATCAGCTTGATGGCCTCGGTGCCCATCACCGAGCCCACCGAGGCGCACAGAATGCCCAGCACCCCGCCCTCGGCGCAGGACGGCACCATCCCGGGCGGGGGCGGTTCGGGGTACAGATCGCGGTAGTTGACCGCCTGCACCTCGCCGTCCGGACCCGGCGGGGCGTCCTCCCAGAACACGGAGATCTGGCCCTCGAAGCGGTAGATCGAGCCCCACACGTAGGGCTTGCCGGCCAGCGCGGCCGCGTCGTTGACCAGATAGCGGGTCGCGAAGTTGTCGGTGCCGTCGAGGATCAGGTCGTACTGGGCGAACAGTTCGACGGCGTTGTCGGGCTGCAACCGGATCTCGTGCAGGACGACCTGCACCAGGGGGTTGATCGCCAGCATGGAATCGCGGGCGCTCTGCGCCTTGGAGCGGCCGATGTCGGCGACGCCGTGGATGACCTGGCGCTGCAGGTTGGATTCCTCGATCACGTCGAAGTCGACGATGCCGATGGTGCCGACCCCGGCGGCGGCCAGGTAGAGCAGCGTGGGCGAGCCGAGCCCGCCGGCGCCCATGACCAGCACCCGGGCGTTCTTCAGCCGCCTCTGCCCGTCGACCCCGAAGTTGGGGATGATCAGGTGCCGGCTGTACCGCGCGACCTCGTCGCGGGTCAGGTCGGCGGCGGGCTCCACCAGCGGGGGCAGCGTGGACACGAGCGACTCCTCTGCGAACGGACTCCCCGCAATTGTGTCACCGCGTTCAGGCGATGGGGTACGGCCAGGAGTTGAACCGGCAGGTCTTGTCGTCGGGCGTGATGGAGTCCGGGTCGAACCGGGCCAGGTCGGCGTTGGAGGTGGAGAACGTCTGCTGCATCATGACCGGCGCCAGCGCCCCGTCCTCCTCGCACGCCGAGTGCTGGTGATAGCCGATGGCGTGACCGATCTCATGGTTGAGCAGGTACTGCCGGTAGGAGCCGATGTCGCCCTGAAACGGCACCGCGCCGCGCACCCAGCGCGCCTCGTTGATGAACACCCGCGGCTCGGCGGGCGAGCCGGGCACCGGGTGGAACGCCGGGTTGTAGCAGGACGCCTCGAGCTGGATCTCGTAGCCGCAGCCGTCCCGGATGGTCATCGGCGAGGTCAGCGACACCCGGAAGTCCGGCGGCTCCGGGGCGCTCGCGTCGACGCGCACGAAACCGAACTGCGGGTTGTGGATCCAGCTCTTCGGGTTGGCCAGCGTCTGCTCGACCATCCGGGCGAACGCGTCGTCGCCGCCGAAGGTCATGGCGTCGACGCCGTCCTCGATCTCCACGGTGTACCGGAACACCTTGGCGGTGCCCTGCCCGACCTGCGGGGTGGCCCCCGGCACGACGCGCCAGGTCCGGTCGCCGGCCTGGGTGAACGGCCCGCCCTCGGGCAGGATGCCGGTCGGCAGGTTGGCGTCGAACTCGGTGAGGCCCTTCGGCGGCGCGCCGACGATGGCCGTGCCGCCGGCACCGATGGTCGGCGGCCCCTCGACGGTTTCCTGCGCGGTGTGCGTGGGCGTGGGGGTGCCGGTGATCGTCTGATAGATCACCAGCACGGTGATGACCACGAGCACCGGCAGGGCGTAGGCACGCCAGCCGTAGGTGGACACGAACCGCCCCAACCAGGACTGTTTGCGCCAATGCTGGTGTTCGTCGCGGTTGGAACGGACCCGTCCGGAGTCACCGGCGAGCGGGTCGCGTTGTGCGCGCAGCGGCTCGCGCCACTCGTCGCGCAGCACGGGCACACGACTCTCCCCGCGACGCCCCGGGTCGTAGGTCACCGACCCAGGATCGCACAGTCCGCTGCTCAGGGGCTTTCGGCACGCCAGTGCCGGGGCGCGCGAGTGCCTTTCGGCGGTTCAGTACCGGCGGGTAGTAATGTCGGGGCGACGAGCCACCGCTCGCCGCCCGGGTGCCGGCGTGGACCCCCACGCCGAGACGGCTCGGCGTCAAGAATTTGAAACAGAGGACCTGATGAGCGATCTCGCCAACACGGCCGCACGGCGAGGCGCCAGGGCGGGCAACGCGGACCGGCCCGCCGGCACCAACCGGCGCGGAAACCGGCTCCCCCGCGACGAGCGTCGCGGCCAGTTGCTGGCCGCGGCCAGCGAGGTGTTCGTCGATCGCGGCTATCACGCCGCCGGCATGGACGAGATCGCCGATCGGGCCGGGGTCAGCAAGCCGGTGCTCTACCAGCACTTCGCCAGCAAGCTCGAGCTCTACCTGGCGGTGCTGGCGCGGCACGTCGAGAACCTGGTGTCCGGCGTGCGCCAGGCGCTGCGGACCACCACCGACAACCGGCAGCGGGTCCGGGCCGCGGTGCACGCGTTCTTCGATTTCATCGAGCACGACGGCCAGGGCTACCGGCTGATCTTCGAGAACGACTACACCAACGAGCCGCAGGTGTCCGCCCAGGTCAAGGTCGCCACGGAGGCCTGCACCGACGCGGTGTTCGACCTGATCAGCCACGACTCCGGGCTGGACCCGCACCGCGCCCGGATGATCGCGGTCGGGCTGGTCAGCATCAGCGTGGACTCGGCGCGCTACTGGTTGGACAACGAGCGGCCGATCACCAAGGACGACGCCGTCGAGGGCACCGTCCAGTTCATCTGGGGCGGCCTGTCACACGTGCCGCTGACCCGGACCTGAGCCCCCGGACAGAGGATCTGAGCCCCCGGGCCTGAGCGGCCGACTCTAGTCGGTGGCCGGCGCGGTGACCGGGCCGGCGCCCACCCCGAAGCCGACGCGACGGCCGTCGGCGGGGCCCAATTCCACGTAGGCCACACGCGCGGTCTGGACGAAGAACTTGCGGCCCTTGTCGTCGGACAGGCTCAACACGCCCGCGCCGTTGCCGCCCAATGCCTCGGTGACCAGCTTCTCGAGTTCCGCCGGTGCCTGCGCGCTGTTGAAGACGAGCTCACGCGGACTGTCCGTGACACCGATCTTGACCTCCACGTGAGAACCCTTTCCTAGACGCGACGTGCGGGCGAAATGCTCTCCAGCAGGCTAATGCACGCGGTACTCGCACCGCCGCGCCAGGCGTTCGCGGTCAGCGAAGCGCCCCGCCCGATCGGTCTGACCTGCCGCGATGGCGATCGCCCGGAACCCGACACGCCCGCCGCGGTGTCCCCGCCGTGGGCCCGCGGCCCGATACCATCGTGAAAGATGTGACGGGAGTGATCAAAGTGACTTGGTGCCTACGACGGGTGACGCGATGAACAAGCCCTATTGGAGCGGTGGACGTTCGCGCGGGGGTAACACCTACGCCGACGACCAGCCCGACACCGGCGACCAGTTCGACGGCGGTGCGCCGTCCTACGAGAGCCCGTCCTACGGCGGTTCCTCGTACGGTTCCTCGTACGACAGCTCCTCCTACCAGCGACCGTCCTACGAGAGCGGCTCCTATGCCGCCCCGTCGTACGAGAGCCCGTCGCACCAGAGCCACGCCCACGGCGACTACGACACCGGCGCCACCGACCTGCTGGACTACGAGGGCTACCCGGACTCCGACGACGAGGACTACGCGGGCTACGAGTACCGCGACACCCGCTGGCGCTGGATCGCCGGCGGCGCCGCGGCCGTGCTGTTCATCGCGGTCGTGGCGATCGCCACGGTGCTGGGCAACGACAGCGCCACCTCCACGTCGTCGACGACGGAGGCGGCCACCGACACCGCCGAACCGGTCCAGGACGCGGCCCCCAGCACCGCGCCGCGCACCGTGATCGCCACCCCGGGCCCCGGCCCCGGTGCCGAGTTGGCCCCCGAGACCGTCGTCACCGTCACCCCGACCCCCTCGGCGGTCCACCCCGCACCCGAGCCGCCGCCGCCACCGCCGCCGGCGGAGGTCCCCGCGCCCGAGCGCACCATCACCTACACGGTGACCGGGGAACGCCAGTTGTTCGACGTGGTGACCATCATCTACACCGATGAGCAGGGCTTCCCGCGCACCGAGATCAACGCGGCGCTGCCGTGGACGCGCACGGTCACGCTGAATCCGGGCGTGCAGACGCAGTCGGTGACCGCCACCAGCGTCACCGGCAAGCTGAACTGCGCGATCACCGACGGCAACGGCGCCACGGTGCTGGCTCAGAACAACAACACGCTGATCACGACCTGCACCAAGTAGGCCTCAGGCCAGGCCCAGCTGCGCCATCCGCTCGGCGTGGGTGCGCTGCAACCGGTCGAAGAACTGCGTGAGCTGGCCCAGCCCGTCGGTGCCGGAGACCACCAGGTCGACGAGTTCGTCGTGGTCGGCCAGCACGTACTGGGCCTGGGTGATGGCCTCGCCGAGCAGCCGGCGCGACCACAGCGCCAGCCGGCTGCGGTGCATGTCGCTGGCGGCCACCGCCTCGCGGACCTCGGCGATGACGAACTGCGAGTGCCCGGTCTCGGCGAGCACGCCGCGCACCACGTCGGCCACCTCGGCAGGCAGCACGTCGGCGATCTCAAGGTAGAAGTCGGCGGCCAGCGCGTCGCCGACATAGGTCTTCACCAACGCCTCGAGCCACGTGCTGGGCGTGGTCAGGCTGTGATAGTCCTCCAGCGTCGAGGCGTACTCCGACATGGCCGAGACCACGTCAACTCCCCTGCGCTCCAACGCCTTTCGAAGAAGCTCGTAATGCCCCATCTCCGCGGCGGCCATGGCCGCCATGTTGATCCGGCCGGTCAGATTCGGCGCCATCCGGGCCTCTTCGGTGAGCCGGTAGAAGGCCGCGACCTCGCCGTAGGCCAACAACGCGAACAGCTTGTCGACGCCGGGATGGTCGGGGGAAATCTTCGATGCCCGCGCCTGCTGGCCGGCCGCGGGTGGCGTCGAACTCATGGGCTCACTGTATCGGCCCACGGCCCTCGCGCAGCGCGCCGGACCTGCACCGCGACGCCAACAGCTACAATGGCGGACGTTGGGTGCGTCCTGGACGGCCCGGCAAGGAAATGTGCGTGCACGTGCATGGCCCGCCTTCAGGTGCTGGGCCCGGCGAATTCGGTGTCGCGAGATACCGGGGTTTGTTTCTCTACGACTCGTGCGCGCGGACGACGCGACGAGAACCAGAGACGAGTAAACCTCGGAAATTTGACTCGCATACGACATCGAAAGGCACCACCCCCACCTCATGACTGTTGATTCCCAGAGCACCGATACCCAGGTGACCGACGACGCCCACGCCACCACCGATACCCCGACGACCGACACCCCGGCCGGCCCCAGCTTCGCCGAACTCGGCGTCCGCGAGGAGATCGTGCGCGCGCTGCGCGAAGAGGGCATCGAGCATCCGTTCGCCATCCAGGAACTGACCCTGCCGCTGGCGCTGGCCGGCGACGACCTCATCGGTCAGGCCCGCACCGGCATGGGCAAGACCTACGCCTTCGGCGTGCCGCTGCTCAATCGCGTCACCACCGACACCGAGCGCCCGCTGGCCGGTGCCCCGCGCGCCCTGGTCGTCGTCCCCACCCGCGAGCTGTGCCTGCAGGTCTACGGCGACCTCGCCGGCGCCGCGAAGTACCTGACCGCCGACGGCGGCCGCAAGCTCTCGGTCGTGTCCATCTATGGCGGCCGGCCCTACGAGCCGCAGATCGAAGCCCTGCGCGCCGGCGCCGACGTCGTCGTCGGGACGCCCGGGCGCCTGCTCGACCTCGCCCAGCAGGGCCACCTGCAGCTCGGCGGGCTGTCGGTGCTGGTGCTCGACGAGGCCGACGAGATGCTGGACCTCGGCTTCCTGCCCGACATCGAGCGCATCCTGCGGCTGACCCCCGACACCCGGCAGGCCATGCTGTTCTCGGCCACCATGCCGGACCCGATCATCACGCTGGCGCGCACGTTCATGAACCAGCCCACCCACATCCGGGCCGAATCCCCGCAGTCCTCGCAGACCCACGACAGCACCGAGCAGTTCATCTACCGCGCGCACGCGCTGGACAAGGTCGAACTGGTCAGCCGCGTGCTGCAGGCCGAGGCCCGCGGCGCCACCATGATCTTCACCCGCACGAAGCGCACCGCGCAGAAGGTCGCCGACGAGCTCGCCGAGCGCGGCTTCAAGGTCGGCGCCGTGCACGGCGACCTCGGGCAGATCGCCCGCGAGAAGGCGCTCAAGGCGTTCCGCGAGGGCGAGGTCGACGTGCTGGTCGCCACGGATGTCGCCGCCCGCGGCATCGACATCGACAACATCACGCACGTCATCAACTACCAGATCCCCGACGACGAGCAGGCCTACGTGCACCGCATCGGCCGCACCGGCCGCGCGGGCAAGACCGGCATCGCCGTCACCCTGGTCGACTGGGACGAGCTGCCCCGCTGGACGATGATCGACAAGGCGCTGGGCCTGGACTGCCCCGAGCCGGCCGAGACGTACTCCAGCTCGCCGCACCTGTTCGAGGAGCTCAACATCCCCGCCGACGCCAAGGGCTCGGTGGGCAAAGCGACGCGGCGCGAGGGCAAGCGCTCCGCCCGCGATGAGCGCGGCGAACGCAGCAGCGAGCAGGCGCCCGCCGACAAGCCCAAGCGCACCCGGCAGCGCCGCCGCACCCGCGGCGGCCGCCCGGAGACCAACGGCGCCGAGGCCGGCACCCCGACCGCCGACGGCGATCAGGGCCCGAGCGGCGATTCGGCCGCGACCGGCGAGAACGCCGAGTCGAGCCGGTCCCCGCGCCGCCGTCGGCGCCGCGGGCCGCGCAAGCCCGCCGCCGAATCGGCCGTCAACGCCGGCTGAGACCGCTTTCGGCCATGGTCAAACCGGAGCGTCGGACCCGCACCGACGTCGCCGTCGCCGCCGCGATCGCCGCGATCGTCGCCATCGCGGCGGTGGCCATCTGGTGGACCAGCGACGCGCGGGCCACGCAGAGTCGCCCCGCCGACGGCCCCTCGAAGAGCGTGCCGCCGGCCGACGCGGTGCCCGGGGCCCTGGACGAACTGTGGAGCGCTCCCAGCGCGGCCACGGACCTGCCGCTGGTGGCCAGCGGCACCGTGATCACCGGTGACGGCAGCACCGTCGAGGGCCGCGACCCGATCACCGGTGAAACCCGCTGGAGCTACGCGCGCGACCGGCAGCTGTGCGGGGTGTCCTGGGTCTACCAGTACGCCGTCGCGGTGTACCCGGACGTGCGCGGCTGCGGCCAGGTCAGCACCATCGACTCCTCGACCGGCCGGCGCGGCCCCGCCCGCAGCGGCTACGCCGACGACCGGGTGCGGCTGTCCTCGGACGGCACCGTGGTGCTGTCCACCGGGACGACGCGGCTGGAACTGTGGCGCTCCGACATGGTCCGGATGATCGGCTTCGGCGAGGTCGACGCCCGGGTCAAGCCCAACCAGACCGGCTTGGGCCAGGGCTGCACCATCACCTCGGCGGCCGCCGGCCCGCTGGCGGTGTCGCTGCTGCAGGCCTGCCCCGGCGAGGTCGACGTGCGGCTGACCCTGCTGCGGCCCGGCGACGAGGACGACGAACCGACCCAGCGCGACGTCCCGCAGCCCGACGTCGCCCCCGATTCCACGGCCCGGGTGCTGGCGGTCTCCGACACCATCACCGCCGTCTACCTGCCCACGCCGACGCCGCGGGTGTCGGTGGTGGACCAGAACGGCGCCGAGCTGTCGAGCACGCCGGTGCCCCAACCGCCGTCGGCGGCGGACCCGGCGAACACCGTGACCCGCGCCGGCAACCTGTTCACCTGGTGGACCGGCGACTCCGTGCTGGTCTTCAACTCCGATCAGCTGACCCACAAATTCACCGTGGCGCCCGCCGACGGCGTGATCCCGCTGGGGCCCGCGGCGATGATGGCCGACCGGCTGCTGATCCCGGTGACCGGCGGCCTCGGGGTCTACGACTCCGGCACCGGCGAGCTCGAGCGGGTCATCGACGTGGACCGTCCGAGCATGGATTCCGGGGTCGGGGTGATCGTGCCGAGCGTCGTCGGCCCGACTGTGCTCGAACAGCGCGGCCGCACGGTGGTCGCCCTCGGCGCCCGGCCCTAGACCTGCCTAGACCTCCGGGGTGAAGGTCGCGAGCTTCTTGCCCGATTTCCAGTGCGCGAGCAGCGCGGCCGCCAGTTCCCGGTAGGCCATCGCGCCCTTGTTCTTGCGTCCGGCGAGCACCGACGCCCCCGAGGCGGTGGCCTCGGCAAAACGCACGGTCCGCGGGATCGGCGGCGCCAGCACCGGCAGCCCGTAGCGGTCGACGACGTCGAACAGCACGTCGCGGCTGTGGGTCGTGCGCGAGTCGTACAGCGTGGGCAGCGCCCCGAGCATGGTCAGGTCCGGGTTGGTGATCTGCTGGACGTCGGTCACCGTGCGCAGGAACTGGCCCACGCCGCGGTGCGCCAGCGTCTCGCACTGCAGCGGCACGATGACCTCGTCGGCCGCGGTCAGCCCGTTGAGCGTGAGCACCCCCAGCGACGGCGGGCAGTCGATGATCACCACATCGAAGTCGTCGGTGACCTTGGCCAGCGCCCGCTTCAGCGCGTACTCGCGCCCGGCCCGCATCAGCAGCATGGCCTCGGCGCCCGCCAGATCGATGTTGGCCGGCAGCAGCGTCATGCCCTCGTCGGTCTGCACCAGCGCCGCAGTCGGCTCCACGTCGCCGAGCAGCACCTCGTGCACCGAGACCGGCAATTTGTCGGGATCCTGGCCCAGCGAGAACGTCAGACAGCCCTGCGGATCCATGTCGACGAGCAGCACCCGCTTGCCCGCCTCGACCATCGCGGCGCCCAACGAGGCCACCGTCGTCGTCTTGGCCACCCCACCCTTCTGGTTGGCCACTGCCAATACCTGCGTCCCCACGACATCCATCCTGTCATGCCGCGGCGGCCGGCACCGGGACCACACCGGCGCCGGAACGGCCCCGTCGGGCAGAATCGGATCTCGTGAGTGTCGGTGAGCATCGGCTGATCCTGCTGCGCCACGGCGAGACCGAGTGGTCGCTGTCGGGGCGGCACACCAGCACCACCGACCTGGAGCTGACCCCGCACGGCCGCGAGCAGGCCCAGCTGGCCGCGCTGGCCCTGGCGCACCTGGACCTGCGCGATGCGCTGGTGTTCAGCAGCCCGCGCCGGCGCGCGCTGGCCACCGCCGAACTCGCGGGGTTGGCGGTGCACGAGCAGGTTCCCGGGCTAGCCGAATGGGACTACGGCGACTACGAGGGGCGGACCACCCGCGAGATCCGCCGGGACACCCCCGGCTGGTTGCTGTGGACGCACGGCTGCCCCGGCGGGGAGTCCGTGGCCCAGGTCAGTGCCCGCGCGGACGCGGCCATCGAGTTGGCGCTGGATCACCTCGGCGAGCACGACGTGGTGTTCGTCGGTCACGGCCACTTCTCCCGATCGGTGCTGACCCGCTGGGTCGAGCAGCCGCTGCGCGAGGGGGCCCGGTACGGGTTCGGGCCGGCCGCGCTGGCGGTGTGCGGCTTCGATTACGGTCTGCGCCAGCTGAAGTCGCTGGGGCTGGCCGCGCATCGCGAACCCAGGACACCGTGACCGCGCCGCCGTCGTTCGTGCTCAGCGGGCCGTCGGGCACCGTGCTTTCCCGCGGTGTTCGCACCGCCTTCGACAGCGTGGCCGCGGCCACCGCCGCGCTGGACCGCGGCGAGGTGCCGATCGTGGTGGGCGCGTTGCCTTTCGACGTCTCGTCGCCGGCGGCGCTGCACGCCCCCGAGCAGCTGCACCGCGGCCCACTGCCGGCATCGGCGGGCGAGCACCTGCCGCGCGTCACCGACATCACCCCGCAGCCGGACCTGACCACGCATCGCGACCGGGTGGCCACCGCGGTCGCCCGGCTGCGCGCCCCCGGCACCGACCTGCACAAGGTGGTGTTGGCGCGATCGCTGCGGCTGCAGGCCGACGGGCCGTGGGAGCCGACGACCGTGCTGCATCGGCTGCTCGACGCCGACCCGGGCGCCTACGGCTACCTGGTGGACCTGTCCCCCGCCGGCGGCGCGCACGCCGGCACCGTGCTGGTGGGTGCCTCCCCCGAACTGTTGGTGGCGCGCTCCGGGGACCGGGTGACGTGTCGGCCGTTCGCCGGCTCGGCGCCGCGCGCGGCCGATCCGGAGGTCGACCGCGCCAACGGCCGGGCGCTGGCCGAGTCGGCGAAGAACCGCCACGAGCATCAGCTGGTGATCGACGTGATGCGCGCGGCGCTGGAACCGCTGTGCGTGGACCTGGACATCGCCGCCGAACCGCAATTGCACCACACCGACGCGCTGTGGCACCTGAACACCCCGATCTCGGCGACCTTGCGCGAAAGCAGCACCACGGCAATCGATCTCGCGCTGGCCCTGCAGCCCACCCCGGCGGTCGGCGGGGTGCCCACCGCCGCGGCGACCGCGCTGATCGGGGAGATCGAGGGCGATCGCGGCTTCTACGCCGGCGCGGCCGGCTGGTGCGATGCGCGCGGGGACGGCCGCTGGGTGGTCTCGATCCGGTGCGCCCAGCTGTCGGCCGACCGGCGCAGCGCGCTCGCCCATTCCGGCGGCGGGATCGTCGCCGAGTCCGATCCCGACGACGAGGTCGCCGAGACCACCACGAAATTCCGGACCATCCTGTCCGGGCTGGGGGTCCCGTCATGAGCCAACACATTCGGCGCGCCGAGCCCGCCGACGTGCCCGCGATCACGGCGATGATCCACGAGCTGGCCGCCTTCGAGGAGGCCGCCGACGAGTGCACGGTGACCGAAACCCAGTTGCACACCGCACTGTTCGGCGACGAGCCCGTCGCCCACGGTCACGTCGTCGAGGTCGACGGCGAACCTGCGGCCGCCGCGGTGTGGTTCGTGAACTTCTCCACCTGGGACGGCGTCGGCGGGATCCACCTCGAGGACCTGTACGTGCGGCCGGCCTACCGGCGGCGCGGCCTGGCCCGGGCGCTGTTGTCGACGCTGGCCGGCGAGTGCGTGGCCCGCGGCTACACCCGGCTGTCGTGGACGGTGCTGAACTGGAACTCGGGTGCGATCGCGCTCTACGACGACGTCGGCGGCACCCCGCAGAGCGAGTGGACCGGCTACCGGGTCTCCGGCGACGCGCTGCGCCGCCTGGCCGACTCCTGAACCGCTCAGCCGCGCGGTGCGGCGGCCCACTGCAGCGCCGTCGGGCTGAACAGCAACCCGAGGACGGTCAGCGCGACCGCGGCCACCAGCACGCCGTAGACCACCTGATGCGAGCTGAACACGTACCACGCCACCGGTAGCAGCAGCAGGTTGACGAACACCGCGATGCCGCGCCCCCAGCGCCGGTCGGTCACCAGCGC
This sequence comes from Actinomycetes bacterium, assembly GCA_023460175.1. Lineage (GTDB taxonomy): Bacteria > Actinomycetota > Actinomycetes > Mycobacteriales > Mycobacteriaceae > Mycobacterium. The sequence goes on along the minus strand of JAEWRC010000152.1, from coordinate 1,493 downwards.
CCAGCCGCCGGCCAGCACGCCGAGGCCCATGATGGTGAACCACGCGGAGGTGCCGTAGGCGTTGAAGCCTTCGGCGTGCTTGTCGGTGCCGCCGGTGGCCAGCACCGCCAGCACCACCGCGGTGCCGAGCGCGACGATGCCCTCGGCGACGACGATGAAACCGGCGTAGCGCACGGCGGGCGGCTGGATCACGAGCCGATCCTGTCGGCGAGGTAGCGCACGGCGAATTCGTAGCCGAGGGCCCCGGCCCCGGCGATCACCGCGTCGGCGACCCCCGACACATACGAGTGCTGCCGGAACTCCTCCCGGCGCGCGACGTTGCTCAGATGCACTTCCACCACGGGCAATTCGACGCCTGCGAGCGCATCCCGAATGGCCACCGAGGTGTGCGTGTAGGCGGCCGGGTTCAAGATGATGCCGGCGCAGTCGGCGCGGGCCGCCTGGATGGCGTCGACCAACTCGCCCTCGTGGTTGCTCTGCAGCGCCCGCAGGTCGAAGCCGAACTCAGCGGCCACCGACCGGGTGTTCTCCTCGATCTGGGCCAGCGTGGTCGATCCGTAGATCTCCGGCTCGCGGGATCCCAGCAGGTTCAGGTTCGGCCCGTTGAGCAGCAGCAGACGGCGTTCGGTCATTCACCTACGGTACCGAGGTGAATCTGTCGACCCCAGGCAACCACGCGGACAACGGTAGGCTGATCGCCGTCCGGTGAGATACCTACATAGGCGGACGCCTAAGGATTAGACCTTCGCGCGCGGAGTCAGCCCATCGGATCGGGGGCCGACGCCTCGAACTTGGCGAGGTAGTCGCGGACCAGTTGCAGGGTTTTGTCGTGGCCGGAGGCGATCCCCAACCCGGCCTCGATAGTGGTGAGGCGACCGATGCTGGCGATGAGCACCGACACGACCTCGGGGTCAGCCGCCGGCTCCGCGGAGTGCTCGCGCAGGATGAACGTGAGCGCAGCCACCTGCGCCTCCCGGAATCGTTCGGCTCCTGCCGCCAGCTCGGCCCGGATCTCCTCCCGATGATTTCCCAGGGCCATGAATTCCAAGGTCAATCGAGACCCCTGGGGGTCAATTGTCATGTCCCACAATGCGTGTAACGGCTTACCCGACGCCAGAGCCTGGCGTTGCACCTCCAGGTTTCGTTGCGTTCCCCGACGGAGCACCGCGAGGTAGAGGTCGTCCATGGTGGGAAAGTAGTAGTAGACCGCGGCCCGCTGAACGCCCACCTTTTCGGCGACCCGTCGGGAGGTCGCCGCCGCGTATCCTTCCTGGAGCATGATCTCGGCGGTGGCGTCCAGCAGTTTCTCGCGGGTGCCGGTGTCACGTTTGCCGACTCGGCTTGGTGTGGCCATTGAGATCGTCCCGTCCTCCTCCGCAGGGGCCATCGCCCGTCCACGACCCCTTGACCGTCGATGCGTCGGAATGCTAGTCATGTTCCTAACACTTTTACTAGGCGATCGCCTAATGACGAGTCGGTGTCCGCTCGGGCAG
>JAEWRC010000151.1 GCA_023460175.1 Actinomycetes bacterium | reverse complement strand
GTTAGGATGCGCACCAGGTCGGGCTTCATGGCCTGCAGCTGCGAACCCCAGTAGCCCCAGCTGTGGGTGCCGTTGGCGGGGAACTGGAACACCGCGTTGCGGCCCCCGGCGGCCAGGTAGCGCTTCTGGAAGTCCTTGTTGGTGCTCGCGGTGATGTTTTCCAGGTACTGCGCGCTGAAGTTGGTGCCGAAGTCGTTGCCGCTGTCGAGGTCCGACGGGGTGCCGTTGCCGCAGTAGATCCACAGCGCGGTCCGGTTGGCCACCAGCCGGTTGATGTTGACCATGGGGTCGTTGCGCTTCCAGGCGACATCGCCGGCCGGGCCCCACATGTCCACCGAGTTGTAGCCGCCGGCGTCCTTCATCGCCAACCCGATCAGCGTGGGCCACAAGCCGTTCGACGGGTTCAGGAAGCCCGACAGCGAGCTGGCGAAGATGAACTGCCGCGGGTGCCAGATGGCCAGGGTCAGCGCCGCGCCGCCGGCCATCGACAGCCCGACGACCGCGTTGCCGGTCGGGTCCTGGCCCCGGTTGGCGGCCAGCCACGCCGGAAGTTCCTGGGTCAGAAAGGTTTCCCACTTGTAGGTGCTGGTGCCCGCGGATCCGGTCGCCGGGCGGTACCAGTCGGTGTAGAAGCTGGACTGCCCGCCGACGGGCATCACCACCGAGATGCCGGAGCCGTTGAACCAGTCGAACGCCCCGGTGTTGATGTTCCAGCCGTTGGAGTCCTCCTGGGCGCGCAGACCGTCGAGCAGGTACACCGAGTGCGGTCCGCCGCCGAGGAATTCGACGCGGATGTCGCGGCCCATCGACGGCGACGGCACGTCGAGCAGTTCGATGGCCACCTGCGAGGCGGCCCGGGACTGCGGGGCGGGACCGACGACGATGAACATCGCGGTCAACATCACCGCCAACACGGTGGCGGTGGCCATACGGGTCGTGGTCCTGAGTGCGTCCGTCACACCGGCAAGCTAGCCGCGCACCGCCGCCGGACCCGACACGCGCGCCGCGCGTGATCGCGTCGTTATCAACCCCTTTGGTGGCTGTGACCTGACCGTTACTGCACGCCCGGCAGATCCAGCACCAGCCGCGCCCCACCCAGCGCGCTCATCTCGAGGCGCGCGGTGCCGCCGTGCACCTCGGCCTGCTGGGCCACCAGCGCCAGCCCCAGACCCGATCCCGAGCGCGAGGCCGTCGATCCGCGGGAGAACCGCTCGAACACCTCGGCGCGTTCGGCCTCGGGCACCCCGGAGCCGTTGTCGTCGACGGTGATCTGCACCCCGGTGGCCGAACTGATGGCATCGAGGCGGACCTCGGTGGCCCCGCCGTGCTTGACCGCGTTGGCGATTGCGTTGTCGATGACCAGCCGCAGCCCGGCCGGCAGTCCGACCATCAGCACCGTGGTGTTGGCCGCCAGCGACACCTGCAGGTCGGGGTAGCTGCGCTCGGCATCGTGGGCGGCGCGGTCCAGGATCTCGGTGATGTCGCACGGCACGAAGTCGTCGGCGGTGGTCAGCTGGCCCTGCGCCAGGCGCTCGAGGGCCCACAGCGTGGTCTCGATGCGGCTCTGCGTGCGCATCACGTCGCCGACGAGTTCCTGCCGCGCCTCGGCGGGCATGTCGAGGGTGGACAGCACCTCGAGGTTGGTCCGCATCGCGGTCAGCGGCGTGCGTAACTCGTGCGAGGCCGCGGCGGCGAAGTCGCGGGCCGACTCCAGGGCGGCCTTGGTGCGTTCCTGCTCCTTGCCGATCCGGTCGAGCATGCCCTCGACGGCCTCGCCGATCTCCACGGCCTCCCACACGCCGCGCACCTGGACCTCGTCGGGCGTGGACTGGGCGTTGATGGCGCGGGCCTGCTGGGCCAGCCGGCGGAACGGGGTGATCATCACCAGCGAGATGACCCAGCCCACCACCAGCGTGGTGAGGATCAGGCTGCCGCAGATCAGCATCACCCGTGTGTGCAGCGCGTCGATCCGGTCCTGGGTCTCCTGCAGCGGCGAACCCAGCGCGATGGAGGCGGGCCCGACCTGGAAGGTGCGGACCCGGTAGTCGATGCCGTCGATCGTGGTGTTGGTGTAGCCGTCCTCGAACTCGGGCAGCACGACGTTGCTGGGCGTGGAGACCGTCACCCGCCCGATGCGCGCGGTGCGGACCAGGTCGCCCTCCTCGAGCGGCTCGGCGGCGGCCGACGGCGGTGGCGCGGTGAGGATGTTGCTGAAGTCACCGAGGCTGCTCACCGAGTCCAGCCGCCGGTCGAGCTGGCTGTACTGGTCGTTGATGATGCCGAACCAGACCCATCCGCCGATGATCAGGATGGTGCCGATCACCCCGGCCATCGCCGCGATCACGATGGTGCGCAGCGACAGGATGCGCTTGGGCAGTGCGAACAGCCAGACCAGGATGCCCTTGGATTCGGCCGGCGGCGTCGCTGCGTTCATGCTGGCCATCTTGCCTCACCTCGTGGTGAGTGATCTTCGGCGAAACGCCGAGTTCGGCAGTCAGCGATCCCGGCCCGCGGGCCAGGCGGCGTCGCGCAGCAGCCGAAGGCCGTTGAGCCCGACGAGGATGGTGGAACCCTCGTGGCCGGCGACACCGAGTGGTAGCGGCAGGTGCCCGAAGAGGTCCCAGGCCACCAGGACCACGATGAACGTCGCGGCGATGGTCAGGTTGGCGATGACCAGTCGGCGCGCGCGGCGCGCCAGGGCGACGACCGCCGGCAGGGTCGACAGGCCGTCGCGGGTGATCACGACGTCGGCGGTGTCCAGCGCGAGGTCCGAGCCCGTGCGGCCCATGGCGACCCCCACAGTGGCCGCGGCCATGGCCGGCGCGTCGTTCACCCCGTCACCGACGAACATGGCCCGGCCGCCGTGCGCCTGCAGGTCGGTGACCGCGGCGAGTTTGTCCTGGGGCAACAGCTCGGCGCGGACGTCGGTGATCTCCACTTGGGCGGCCAAGGTCGCCGCCGCGCGCGGATTGTCGCCGGTGAGCAGGATCGGCCGGGCGCCGGTCAGCGCGGTCAGGCCGGCCACCGCGTCGGCGGCGTCGGCGCGGACCCGGTCGGTCAGTCCGAGCACGCCGACGACGGCGCCGTCGATGCGCACGACGACGCCCGTGTGGCCGCCCCGCTCGAACTCGCGGACGATCGCCCGTGCCGGTGCGTCGTCGGCGTCGAGCAGGGCGGGGCTGCCGACCTCGATCAGCTTGTCGCCGAGGCGAGTTCGGACGCCGCGCCCGGGGGTAGAGCTGAACTCGGCCACCGGCTCCAGCGTCAGGCCGGCGTCCCGCGCGGCGGCCACGATGGCGCGGGCCACGGGGTGCTCGGACGGGTGCTCGGCGGAAGCGGTGAGCCTGAGCAGCTCGGTGTCATCGATACCGGTCAGCCGCCGGATCTGTACCAGTCGCGGGGCTCCCTCGGTGAGGGTGCCGGTCTTGTCGAGCGCGACATGGGTGATGGTGCCGAGCTTTTCGAGCACCACCGCGGATTTCACCAGTACCCCGTGCCGGCCGGCGTTGGCGATCGCCGAGAGCATCGGCGGCATCGTGGACAGCACCAGCGCGCACGGCGACGCGACGATCATGAACGTCATCGCCCGCAGCAGCGTCGACTCCAGATCCGCGCCCAGCAGCAGCGGGATCGTGAACAGGGCGACGGTGGCGGCGACCATGCCGACCGAGTACCGCTGCTCGACCTTGTCGATGAACAACTGCAGCTTGGCCTTGCTGGCGCTGGCCTCGGCGACCATCGCGACAATGCGGGCGATCACTGTGTCGGCGGCCGGACGCGACACCCGGACCCGCAGGGTGCCGGTGCCGTTGACCGTGCCGGCGTAGACCTCGTCGCCCGGTTGCTTGTCCACCGGCAGCGCCTCGCCGGTGATGGTGGCCTGATCCACTTCGCTGGCGCCGGCCAGGACGATGCCATCGCCGCCGATGCGTTCGCCAGGCCGGATGATCAGGACGTCGCCGACGTCCAGCGTCGCGGTGTCCACCACCTGCTCCTCGCCGGTTTCGGTGAGCCGCTGCGCGGTCTCGGGGGCCAGATCCAGCAGGCCGTGCACCGAATCCTCGGTGCGCTTGGTGGCCACGGCCTCGAGGGCGCCTGAGGTGGCGAAGATGAGGATGAGCAGGGCGCCGTCGAAGACCTGTCCGATGGCGGCGGCGCCGATCGCCGCGACCACCATCAGCAGGTCGACGTCAAGCACCTTGTCCCGCAGGGCCTTCAGCCCCGCCAACCCGGGTTGCCAGCCGCCCGCCAGATAGCAGCCCAGGTACAACGCCCAGTACACCGGAGCGGGCGCGCCGGCCAGTTGTGCGAGCAGGCCCACGATGAACAGTGCTGCGGCGAGTAGCGCCCACCGGACCTCGGGGAGTTCCCAGGCGCTCGATCGCCGCCCGCGATCGACGGCGGAGGCGGGCGCGAGCGCTGGCGTTTCGATGACCACCTTGGAAGCGTACCTGCGAATGCACGCAGGTACGAATGCAGCTGAGCAGACGATCACTCAGTAAGCTGGTGGCATGCACACGTCGCTGCCGGACTTCCAGATGCCGAACGAGGAGCAGGTGCACCTGGCTGCCGAAACCTTCCGGATGCTGAGCGATCCGACCCGGATACGGGTGCTCTGGGCGCTGCTGCAGGGTGAGTCGTCAGTGGCGTGCCTGGCCGAACTGGCCGAGGTCGCGCCCACGGTGGTCAGCCAGCACCTGGCCAAGCTGCGGTTGGCGGGCCTGGTCAAGGGCCGTCGCGAAGGAACCTTTGTCTATTACTCGGCGGCCGACCAGCACGTCCAGCGACTGCTGAGCCACGCCCTGTTCCATGCCGACCACTTCGACGCCGGCCACGCCGAAACCAACCACGCCGAAACCGCAAAGGCCCGCTGACCCGCGATTCGCTCACACGTGGACGTTGCGCTGACCCACGGCGTTGCGCAGGCCGGAACAGTTGTAGCAGCCCACGCAGCCGACACAGTTGGTGCAGCGGGCACAGCCCAGACACGCCACACACGTGCGGCAGGCGAAACAGCCCACGCAGCCGATGCATCCGAGGATCGCGAACGACAGCGTGGTCATGGCGCTGACGGCGACCGCGGCGCTGCTGGCGGTCGCCACCGAGCCGACGACGCCGGCGCTGGTGACGGTCGCGACCGAGCCCGCGACACCCGCACTGCGGGCGGTGGCCACCGACCCGGCCAACCCGGCGCTGGCCTCGGTCGCTGTGGAACGGACGACACCTCGCGACGCTGCCATGGGCACGAGGCTACTCAGCCGGCGCCCTTGCCGTTGTCGACTCGATACACCGAACCGTGGATGGCGGCCGCGTCGTCGCTGGCCAAAAACGCGATGGCCTTGGCCACGTCGACCGGGTCCATCATCCCGCGGGGCGCGGCGATGCGCATGATCAGGTTCCAGTCCGCGTTCTCGGGCGCGGCGAACTCGGTGACCTGCGGCGTGGACATCCCGCCCGGGCACACGACGTTGACCCGCAGCCGCTCGGCGGTGAACTCGACAGCGAGTGCGCGGGTCAGGCCGACGATGCCGTGCTTGGCGGCGCAGTACCCGGACGAGTACACCTCGCCCTCGAGGCCGGCGACCGACGACACGTTGACGATGTTGCCGCCGGCGGCCAGCAGGTGCGGTAGGGCGGCCCGGCACAGGTGGAACGGTCCGGTCAGGTTGACCGCGAGGTCGTCGTCCCACTCCTGATCGGTCATGGTCGCGGTGTGCCGCATCTGGTGGTACCCGGCGGCGTTCACCAGCACGTCGAGGCGACCGAACTCGGCCACGCACTGCTCGACGGCCTCGCGGCAGGCCTGCGGGCGGGCGATGTCGAACGAGGCGTACTTGCCGCCCGGGACGTCGGCGAAGACCGCGGCCATGCGCTCGGTGTCGCGGGCGATGCCGAACACCGTGGCGCCGCGCTCGGCGAACAGTCTCGCCGTCGCCGCGCCGAGTCCCGACGAGACGCCGGTGATCAGGGCCACCTTGCCGGCCAACGGCTGATACCCCAGGGGCTGATACGAAGTCATCGCTGCACCTTCTCACGCCGCGCCGGCGCCGCGCGGACGCGCCGGGGGAACTGCCGCGAGCAGCGCTCGGGTGTAGTCGGCGTCGGGGTGCGCGAACAATTCGGCGGCCGGCCGGTACTCCACGGCGCGCCCGTCGCGCAGAACCAGCACGTCGTGGCTCATCCGCCGGACGACCGCCAGGTCGTGGGCGATGAACAGATAGGTCAGGCCCAGGTCGCGCTGCAGGTCGGCCAGCAGGTCCAGCACCCGGTCCTGCACCGAGACGTCCAGGGAGGCCGTCGACTCGTCGAGGATCAGCAACTCGGGTTCGACGGCCACCGCGCGGGCGATGCTGACCCGCTGCCGTTGTCCGCCGGACAGCTCGTGCGGATAGCGGGACGCGAATTCCGCTGTGAGCCCGACGAGTTCGAGCAGCTCGCCGACCCGGGCGGCGCGGCCGCGCTTGCCGTCGGCCAGCCCGTGCACCCGCAGCGGTTCGGCGATCGCGGCGGCGACCGTCCGGCGCGGGTTCAGCGACGAGAACGGATCCTGGAACACCATGCTGATCCGCCGGCGCATCGACCGGTCGGCCACGTCGACGCCGTCCAGCGTCGCCGTGCCGGCGGCGGGGCGCACCAGGGTGGTCAGCGCCGCGGCCACCGTCGACTTGCCCGAGCCGGATTCGCCGACCAGGCCCAGGGTGGTGCCGCGGCGGATCCGGAACGAAAGATCCTGGACGGCACGCACATCGGAGCGGCCCCGCGGCGTCTCGGCGGTGAACGTCACGTCGAGGCCGGCGACCTCCAACAGCACCGGAGCCTCGGCCACGGGCGGGGGCCCGTCGGCGCCGATCAGCGGCCGCGCCTCGAGCAGTTCGCGGGTGTAGGGCTGCCGGGGGTGGTCGAACACGTCGAGCACCGGCGCCTGCTCCACGGCCTCGCCCGCCTGCAACACCGTGACGTCGTCGGCGACCTGCCCGATGACCCCGAGGTCGTGGCTGATCCACACCACGGCGGTGCCGAAGTCGCGCTGCAACTCCCGCACCAGGTCGATGATCTGCGCCTGGGTGGTCACGTCCAGGGCGGTGGTGGGCTCGTCGGCGATCAGCAGTTCGGGATCGCAGGCCAGTGCGATGGCGATCATCACCCGCTGGCGCTGCCCGCCGGAGAGCTGATGCGGGTAGGAGTGCAGCCGCGCCGACGGATCCGGCAGGCCGACGGCCTCCAGCAATTCCAGCGCCCGCGAGCGCGCCCCGCGCCGGGTCGAACCCCGGTGGGCCTCCAGCGATTCGGTGATCTGTCGCTCCAGCGTCAGCAGCGGGTTCAGGGAGGTGCCCGGGTCCTGGAACACGAAGCCGATGCGCCCGCCGTGCACACCACGCAGCACCCGCGCCGACGCGCCGACCAGTTGGGTCTGCGGCGTCCCGGCCAGCACGGCGCTGCCCGTGACGACGGCACCGGGGGCGTCGAGCAGACCGGTGGCCGCGAGCGCGGTCATGGACTTGCCGGAACCGGATTCGCCGACGATGCCGAGGGTCTGCTCCCGCGCCACGGACATCGACACCCCGCCGACGATCTCGCGCCTACCGATGCGCACCCGCAGATCGGTGACGTTCAGCACGGGCGCGCTCATCGGACCCGCCCCGCCCGCCGCGCCTCGATCAGGGTGCGCTGCTTGGGATCCAGCACGTCGCGCAGCCCGTCGCCGAGCAGATTGAACGCCAGCACGATGACGAAGATCGCCGCGCCGGGAAACACCGCCATCCACCACGCCATCGTGACGAAGCCCTGCGAATCGAAGATCATCCGGCCCAGCGACGGCTGCGGCGGCTGGATGCCGAGCCCCAGGAACGACAGCGCGGCCTCGGACAGCGTCGCGAACGCCAGCGACAGCGAGGTCTGCACGATCAGCGGTCCCGAAATGTTGGGCAGTACATGGTGTCCGAGGATGTATCCGTCGCCGGTGCCCATGGTCCGCGAGACCGCGACGTAGGGCTCGGTGCGCACACTGAGTGTGCTGGCCCGTGCGACCCGCGCGAAGATCGGCGTGAAGACGATGCCGATGGCCAGCGTGGTGGTGGTGACGCCAGGGCCCAGGATCGCCACGATCGCCAACGCCAGCAGCAGTACCGGGAAGGCGAACATCACGTCGACCACACGCATCAGCACCGCATCCAGCCAGCCGCCGCGGTATCCGGCCAGCAGGCCGATCGCCACGCCGACGACGGCCGCGAACGTCACGCTGATCACCGCGATGCGCATCGAGGCCTGAATGGCCACCAGCACCCGGGACAGCACGTCGCGGCCCAGCTCGTCGGTGCCGAACCAATGCGTCAGGCCCGGGCCCTGCAGCGCATTCGGCACGTCGATGTCGTTGATGCCGTACGGGGCCAGCCAGCCGGCGCCCACCACGATCACCGCGACGACGACGAGCACGCCGACGCTCAGCGCGGTGATGGGGTTGGTCAGCAGCAACTTCCACGGGGACACGCGTTGGTTCATGACAGCCGAATCCTCGGGTCCACCACCGCATACAACACGTCGACCAGGAGGTTGATCAGCAGGAACAGCACCGCGATCAGCAGCACCGCGCCCTGGATCAGCGGGTAGTCGCGCGCCGAGACCGCGTTGAACACCAACCGGCCCAGACCCGGCCAGGCGAAGACCACCTCGACGACGATCACCCCGCCCAGGATGGTCGCCAGCTGGATCCCGGTGATGGTCAGGATGGGGACCAGTGCGTTGCGCATGATGTGCCGCCTCGTGACGACGGCGGGGGACAGGCCCTTGGAGCGCGCCGTGCGCACGTAGCCCATCGCGGCGACCTCGAGGACCGCCGAACGCACGTAGCGCGTCAGGATGGCGCCGGCGACCAGTCCCACCGTCAGGCCGGGCAGCACGATGTGCCGCAGCCAGCCCGCCGGGTCGTCGAACAGCGGCCGGTAACCGGAGGTGGGCAGCCAGCCCAGGGTCGTGGAGAACAGGCTGATCAGCAGGATGCCCATCCAGAAATCGGGCACCGACACCCCGAATTGGCTTGTCACCCGGATGATCCCGTCGCTGAGCCGGCCCTCCCGCAGCGCGGAGAACACCCCGAGCGGAATCGCGATGAGCAGCGCGATGACGATGCCGACCAGGCCCAGCGAGACCGTGGCCGGCAGCCGCTCGAGCAGTGTCACCGTCACCGGATCGCCGTTGCGGAAACTCACCCCCAGGTCGCCGCGCAGCGCCGAGCCGACGTAGCCGAAGAACTGTTGCAGCAGCGGCCGATCCAGCCCGCTGGCGGTGCGCAACGCCTCGTAGGCCTCCGGGGTGTAGCGGGTGCCCAGCGCGATGCGGACCGGGTCGCCGGGAACCAGATGCACCAGCGCGAACACCAGGACCAGGACGCCCAACAGGACCACCAGCGAATACAGCACCCGCCGGGTCAGAAACCTCAGCAGCGGCGTCACGTGTCCCCGAATCGGGCCGTGCGGAACCGGATCGCGCCGTCGCGGCGGGCCTCGTAGCCGCTCAGTTCGGGATTCCAGGCCTGGATGACCGACGGGTTGTACAAGAAGATGTAGCTGACCTCGTCGGCGATCCGGGTGGCCGCCCGCGCGTAGATCTCCCGGCGGGCCTGCTGGTCGGTCTCCACCCGGCCGGCGTCCAGCAGCCGGTCCACCTCGGGATCGGAGAACTTCTGCGCGTTGCTCGTGCCGTCGGTGTGGTGCTGGGCGTAATAGAAGTCGTCGGGGTCGATGTTGCCCAGCCAGCCCATCATCAGCATGTCGAAGTTGCCGCGGTTCTGCTCGTCGAGCCAGGTGGCGAAGTCCACGGTCCGGATCCGGACGGTGAAGCCCAGCGGGGCCAGGTTGGCGGCGATGATCTGCGCGGCGGTGATGGTCTCCGGATACTCGTTGGTGACCAGCATGTCCAACTCGCCGGGCTGGGTCCCCGCCTCCTGCAACAGCTTCCGGGACTCGTCGAGGTCGAAGCGGTACCGGTCGTATGGCGTGTGCCAGGGATTGCCCTCCGGGATCGCCAGCTGGTTGGCCGCCGCGGTGCCGTAGCTGGTGGCGGTGAGGATCGAGGGCCTGTCGATGCCGTAGGCGATGGCCCGCCGCACGCGCACGTCGTTCCAGGGTTCGCGGGCCTGATTCAGCGCCAGATACCAGTAGTCGTTGCTGGGGGTGACCTCGAGCCGGATCGAATCGTCGCCGCGCAGCTGCTCGACCCGCTGAGTGGGAACCGAGTCGGTCCAATCGATTTCGCCGGCCTGCAGCGCCGACAGCGCGGTGGAGGGCTCGGAGATGAAGCGGTAGGTGACGCCGGTGATCTGCGGGGCGCCGCCCCAATAGTCGGGGTTGGCGCTCAGTGTGATGGAGTCCCCACTCTTGGCGCCCGCGAACGCGAACGGCCCGGTGCCGACGGGATGGGTGGCGATGGCACCGCTTTCGACGTTCTCGCGCTGCACGATCGCCATCCCCTTGAAGCCGCCGAGGTTGGTCAGCAGGTTGGGGGTCGGTCGGCTCAGGTTGATCACCACGGTGGTGGGGTCGGGGGCCCACACCTCGGTGACGGCGCTGAACTTGTCGACGTTGGCCAGCTTCTCGTCGATGATGCGGCGGTAGGAGTACACGACGTCCTCGGCGGTCAACGGTCGTCCGTCGTGGAACCGCACCCCGGGGCGCAGGTGGAATGTCCAGCTCAGCTGGTCCGGTGCGGTCTCCCAGGACTGCGCGAGCGCCGGTTGCATCCGCAACTGTGCGTCGGGTTCGACGAGGGTGTCGAAGACGTTCTCGAGCACCTCGAACGAGAAGTACGCGGTCGTCTTGTGCGGGTCGAGTTGGTCGGGTTCGCCGGCGATCCCGGCGATGAGGTTGCTCGACGCACCGCCGCCGAGGTCCACGCGGTTCCCGGTGGCGCACGAGGTCAAGAGCAGGATCAGAGCAGCGCAGAGCGCGACCGCTCGTCGCCCCATCCTCATCACCCGGCCTTATCGGGTCGCTTTCTCGGCTGCCCGAACAAGCCTGTACCCGGGGCGCGGAAGAATCAACCCGCCTCGCGGTCGGCGGGTTCGGACTTGTCGTCCGGCGTGGTCTGGGCCCGAACCTCGGCCCGCTCGGAGGCGGCGTCGCGTTCCGTCTCGCGGTCGGCCTCGCGTTTGGCCTCGCGCTGGGCCTTTCGCTCTGCCCGCTGTTCGGCCCGCTGCTCGGCCATGGTGCCGATCTTCGGGGCGAGGTCGCGCAGCGCCTTGCGCAGCTTGGCGGCGGGTGCCTTGCGGGTGGCGGGCGCCTCCGCGGTCTCGCCGGCGTCGTCGTCATCGTCAGCGGCCAGGCTGGCCGAGGCCGCCTGCCGTGCCTCGCGCCGATCGTCGAGGTCCGGCGCCGCCAAGGATTCCGGTGCCTCCTGGTCGGTGTCGGCACCTACGTCGGCGGGGGCCGGGGAAATCCCGGCCGAGGCAAGGCCTTTCGCGATGCCGTCCGCGGTGGCGTCGGCGAGGTCGCGGGTCAGCTCGACCGGGTTGATCTTCGGGATCAGCTTCGCGCGGGTGGGGGTGCTGTAATCGGTTCGGTCGTAACCGGTTTCGACCAACACCCGCAGCGGCTCGTTGAGGGCGGCCAGGACCGGTTCCGGCACGATGCCGCCGAACGGGCGCAGCAGCGGCAGCCGATCGGTGGGAATCAGGTAGTAGGTGGTGTTGCCGTGCTGCTGGTAGTAGTCGGGGTCGTCGGTGGGAATCGCGGCGAGCTGGGCCTCCAGATCCTCGACCCGCTGCGTCGGACCGTGCAGGTAGACGATGCCCAGCACCGCGTTCACGGTGGCCAACAGGTTCAGCGGATAGGTGGGGAAGTCCGACCAGCCGCTGTACTGGCGGGCGATGTCGAGGGTGAGGTCCCCGTTGTCGGGGGTGGCCCCGCTGAACGTGACGTCCAGAATCGGGATCTTCAGCCCCGCAAAGCGCGACAGGACACCGCCGTTGGCGCGGTTGGGATTCTCGACGAGGACGAACGTGGCGCCGGTGTTCGCATGCTCGCCCTTGTACTTCGAGGCCGCTACGGCACCCTGGGAGAACGCGAAAACCAGGTCACCGTCGCCGATTTGCTCGTCGGCCAGCAGCGCGGCACCCTGGGCGACCGACGCATCCCACTTCAGGTCGTCGAGTCCGCCGTGTGACACCGGCCAGAAACCGGCGTTGTAGTCGATCTTGGTGGGAGGGCCGCCGGGCGGCACGGTTTCGGTGCCGGCGAACACCCGCCCCATGAAGGCGGTGAACTCGGCGTCGGTCGGCTCGTCGCCGATGTCGGTGCCGCGCAGGTAGTACGTCTGCGCCAGCAGCTGCGGGCTCGCCACCAGCGTCGGCGTCAGCCCGACGACGGTCGCGGCGACGCCGGCCGCGGCCACGGTTGCCGCGGTGCCGCCCGCCGACCAACGACGGGTGCGCTGAGCGCGATGCCGACCACCAGAATTCCCCACCCGAAACCCCCAGAAAAGCACGAAGCGAATGCGCCGAATCCTACGACACAATTTGCTGTGTACGCACTCGGATCACCGGATTGCCGACGACTCAGCCGCCGCACACCACCCGGGGAATCGGGTCGTAGACCACGGTGCGGGGCTCGGTGCGGGTGCGTCCGGTGGTGACGTCGCGCAGGGTGCGGGTGTCGGTGATGGTGAACCCCGGGCCGCCGCCGCTGGCGCTGCAGGCCTCGCCGGCGGGGATCCGCACGGTCCGCGGGCTTGTCGGACGGCTGCGCGAGCTCTGCGACGACGACACCTCGTAGCGTTTGATGCCGACCAGCCGCACCGTGATGGAACTCGAGGTCCACTGGGTCTGGATCTGCACCGACGTCGGGCCGTCGTTGCGGAACTTCACGTCCAACACGTCACCGAACACCGTCGCCTCCCGGCCCGCGGGGTAGCGGCTGATGTAGTAGCTGTGCTCGTGGTGCTCGATGTCCTCCATGCCGGCGAAGTACGAGGCGTTGTAGAGCGTGGTGGCCAGCTGGGACACCCCGCCGCCGACGCCGCGCGCGGGCCTACCGTTCTGGATGATCCCGGCCTCGACGTAGCCGGCGGCCAGCGTGCGCGGATTGGTTGCATCGTTGAGGCTGAACGTTTCTCCCGGCCCGACGACGATGCCGTCGATCTGCTGGGCGGCGCGACGGATGTTGCGGCCGGAGTCGCCGGAGAAGCCGCCCGTCTCGAACTCGCCGATGACCTCGATGGGACCCAGGGCCTCGAGGTCTGCGAAGGTGAACGTCGCCGGCTCGTCGACGTACTCGGCGGTGATCTCGCGGTCGTCGGTGCTGGTGAGCACCGAGAGCAGATCGGTCAACGTGGCGTCGTAGTCGACGGTGCGGCCGGCCTGCTCGCGGGCCTTGACCGGCGGGCTGGCGGCGAAGTCGATGTCGGCGTCGCGGCGGGGGACCTCCGACTTCGCCAGCTGCGGGCGCAGGTCCTCGACGATCCGGTTCTCGTCGACCTCCGGTACCAGGCGGCCGTCCTCGGTGCGGAAGGTCAGCGCTTCGGCGATGACGTCCTCGGAGATGACGGCCCGGGTGTCCTCCTCGCCGTCGACGGTGACCGGCCCGGACACCGCCGGGATGGCGACGTCGTTCAGGGCGGACTCGATCTCCGCACTGGTGGTGCGCGCGGGCAGTTCCACCATCGGCAGGTCGACGGCGGCGCCGGTCGCCCAGTCCCGGACGAACACGTCGGCGGCCGCGGGGACGTCGAGTCGGCGGCCGGCCTTCGGCTGCGCGGCCTCGGGTTCGCCGTCGACGAACCGCACCGAGCCCTCGACGGGATCCTCGGCGACGGTGGCGCCGAGGTCGTCGAGCGCCTCGGTCAGGGCCGCCTCGTCCGCCGACGACACCACCTCGATCGGCGTGTCGGCGAACAGCGAGGTGAACCGGGTGAAGGGATTCAGCGGTTGCGGGCCGGCCTGCGCGACGGTGGCGCGGGCGTCGAGGGCCAGGTCGATCGACCGCGGGTCCACCTCGGCCTCGACGGTCCCCAGCATCACGGGCACCGGCTCTTCGGTGCGCGGGCCGAGGACTTCGACGAGCCGCTGCTCGGCGGCCTCCGAGGTCAGTCCGCCGAGCTCAACGCCGGCGGCGGTGACCCCGCGGGGCACCTTTTCCGAGGTCAACAGCACATCGGCGACATACAGCGACGCCACCAACACCAGCGGGAAACTGACGGTCAGATAGAGCCGTCGGCGCCGGCGCCCTCTGACACCAGGGCCCTTGGGGGCGCCTATCGCCAGCATGCTGGACACCTCGACATCCTCGGGCCGGGGTTGCCCGCAGCCGGTTCGACTTCACATTCTATGGAGTGGCCAACGAACGGGGCGGTCGAAGGATTCCCTTACGTAACGGTCCGGCGCCCGAAACCGAGATTCCCAATGAGGAATCGCGGGATGGAGACATGAGGGACGCAACACGGCCGGCGCTCGGGCTGTCGGTCGGGACCACGGCCTTGGCGGCCGTGACATCGGACAATGCGGTGCGCAAGGCCCCGGTGCTGACGGTCGGTGGCGGCACGATCACCGACTTCGTCGACCGGGTGGGCGACCCGGTGGGCCTGCTGGCCGCCGACGGGTCCAGTCACCGCGCCGAGCGGGTGCTCGCCGAGGCGCTGCGGCAGACGGCCTACGAGGCCACCCGCGGCCGAGAACTTCCGGACCTGGCGGCGGTCGCCGTCCCCGCGCACTGGCGTCCCACGGCGGTGCAGGCCCTGACCTCGGCGCTGGCCCGGGTGCCGGAGTGGCAACGCCGGGCCCCGACGGTGCTCTCCGAGCTCACCGCCGTGGTCACCGCCCTGCAGAACGACCCCGGTTTGCCGACCCGCGGCGTCATCGCCGTGTGCGACTTCGGGGGCGGCGGGACCAGCATCACCCTGGTCGACGCCGACCGGGGCTATGCGCCGGTGGGGCCGACGGTCCGGCATCCCGACTTCTCCGGTGACCTGGTGGATCAGGCGCTGCTCACCCACGTCATCGGCGAACTCGCCGGCGCGGGCTCGGTGGATCTCAACAGCACCTCGGCGATCGGCTCGCTGTGGCGGTTGCGTGCGCAGTGCCGCGGCGCCAAGGAGCGACTCTCGGCGGCGGCCGTGACGTCGATGCCGGTGGAACTGCCCGAGTTTCGGGGCGAGGTCCGCCTGACCCGCCCCGAGCTGGATGCCGTGCTGCGGGAGCCGCTGGCCGGCCTGGTCGATATCCTCGACGACACGTTGTCCCGCAACGGTGTTCATCCCGCGGCGTTGAGTGCGGTGGCCTCGGTGGGCGGGGCGGCTGCCATGGCCGCCGTCACCACCACGCTCTCGGATCACCTGCGGGTGCCGGTGATCACCGCGCCGCGCCCGGCGCTGATCGCGGCCACCGGTTCGGCGTTGCGCGCGTTGCGCGGGCCCGCCGACGACACCGCGACGAAGGTGGCGCTGCCGGCGGCCGCCCCGGTCGCCGTGGCCCCGGCCCTCGAGCCCGCCGCGCTGGCCTGGTCGGAGGCCCAGGAGCCGGAGGCCGAGGACGAGTTCGCGGGCCTCGAGCTCTACGACCAGTCGCCGGACACCGGGTTGTCGAGTGCGCGCCCGGCGGTGGCCTTCGCGGCCGACGACGCCGCCGTGGAACCCGCGCTGCGCTGGTATCGGCGACCGTTGGCGACGATGGCCGCGGCGAGCGTGGTGCTGATCGGCGCGGTCAGCGCCCTCGGTGTGGTGCTGGTCAACGACAGTGGGGCCGTGCAGGTTTCGGAACCGACCCCGAGTATCAGCACCGCACCCGAACCCGCCCCGGCGGCCGCGCAGCCGCCCGCCGAACCGCCCCCGCCC
>JAEWRC010000150.1 GCA_023460175.1 Actinomycetes bacterium | reverse complement strand
CCCCGGGCGGCGCCGTCGTTCGGGCCTAGACTTGTCGAGGCGGAGCATTCCCGACGAACGGACACGCCCATGCCGGACCTGAACGATCTCAAGCGCCGCGTCGTGCATCCCATTCAGCGCTACCTGGTCAATCCCGTCGGACGAAACGCGCCGGTCACCCTCATCGAGACCATCGGCCGCAAGTCCGGGCAGCCCCGTCGCACCGCGGTGGGCGGACGGCTGATCGACGATCAGTTCTGGATGGTCTCCGAGCACGGCGAGCATTCCGACTACGTACGCAACATCAAGGCGAATCCGACCGTACGGGTCCGCCACGGTGGCCGCTGGCACACCGGCACCGCCGAACTGCTGCCCGACGACGACCCGGCCGCCCGGCTGCGTCAACTGCCGGGGATGAACAGCGCCGTGGTCCGCGCGATGGGCAGCAACCTGCTGACCATCCGCATCGACCTCGACTGACACTTCCTCGGGGGGAGTACGAACATGTCCAGATCCACCCGGTTCGTCATCGTCGGCGCCGGCCTGGCCGGCGCAAAAGCCGCGGAGGCATTGCGCGACAACGACTTCGACGGCCATATCGTCTTGATCGGCCGCGAGGAACGCCTCCCCTACGAGCGACCGCCGCTGTCCAAGGAGTTTCTGGCCGGCACGAAATCGGTGCCGGAGTTCACCGTCGCTCCCCCCGCCTGGTATCGCGACCACGATGTGGAACTCATGCTCGGCACCGAGGTGAGCGCCGTCGACCCGCGCGGGCGCACAGTCACCCTGCCCGACGGCGAGGCGCTCGGCTACGACAAGCTGCTGCTGGCCACGGGTTCGGAGGCGCGGCGCCCGGCGCTGGCGGGCGCCGACGGCGCCGGGGTGCACTACCTACGCACCATCGAGGAGTCCGAGGCGCTGGACGCGGTGCTGCGCGACGGCGCCACGCTCGCGGTGGTCGGCGCCGGTTGGATCGGCCTGGAGGTGGCGGCCACGGCCCGGCAGCGCGGCGTCGCGGTCACCGTCGTCGACACCGCCCCGCTCCCGCTGCTGGCCAGCCTGGGTCCGCAACTGGGCGAGGTCTTCGCGGCGCTGCATCGTGAGCACGGGGTGGACCTGCGGCTGGCGGCGAACGTGGCGGAGATCAGCACCGCCGACGGCCGGGCCACCGGACTGCGCCTGGCCGACGGTTCGGAGGTACGCGCCGACGCGGTGCTGGTGGCCGTCGGGGCGACACCCAACATCGAACTCGCCGACGCGGCCGGCCTGACCCTGGCCGACGGCGGGGTGGCCGTCGACGCCTCGCTGCGCACCAGCGACCACGATATCTACGCGGTCGGCGACATCGCGGCGGCGCAGAACCCGGTGCTGGGCAGGCGGATTCGCACCGAGCACTGGGCCAACGCGCTCAAGCAGCCGGCCGTGGCGGCGCGCAACATGCTGGGCAAGGACGATCCGCCGGCGGCCTACGACGAGCTGCCGTACTTCTTCACCGATCAGTACGACCTCGGGATGGAGTACGTGGGGCACGCCGGCGCGGACGACCGGGTGGTGTTCCGCGGCGACGTCGCGGGCCGGGAGTTCACCGCGTTCTGGCTCGACGAGCAGGATCGGGTGCAGGCCGGCATGAACGTCAACGTCTGGTCGGGCCTCGACGACATCAAGGAGATGGTCAGGTCCCGAACGCCGGTCGATCCCGCCACATGGAGCTGACGCGCTGCAGCACGCCCGCGGGCTCTCTCGTCCGGTCGCGGTGCGGCTCGGCGAGCGGCTCGGGCGCGGGATCGCTCAGCGGCCACCAGCGGTCGTCGATGACGTCCGGCATGTTCAGCCCCTGCAGCCGCTCCCGTTCGGCGCGCCGGCGCGCCACCCGCAGCCGGGCGTCCACCGGGGGCGCCACGGCCTCGGCGAGCGTGAGATAGAAGATGTCCTCGGAGTCCGCCAGCGCGCGGCGGGCCACCAGACGAGTCCCCTTCTCCCGCAACGCCTGCCGCAGCTCGTCGGTGTAGAACACGGCCGTGTCCCAGGCGAGTTCCCGGGACCGCCCGGCGGCCTCGGCCATCCGCAGCGGCCACGACGGGCGCTGCGGTGCGCCTGCGGTCGGCGCGGCGGTGTCGGCGGTCAGCGCCGCGGCGGCGAGCAGCTGAGTGGGCGATTCGCGCAGGGTCGGGTTGGCCACCTCGGCCTCGCCGGGGCCGCGGTGACCGACGCGGCGCAGCACATCATCGAAGACTTCCGCGGCGTCGGGAAATTCGGCCCGCAGGGTGTCCAGGTCCGAGTCCGCGGCCAGCTCCCGGAGCCGTCGATCGTGGCGCAGCAGAGCCGTCAGCCGTGCGGTGCCGTCGGCCAGCTGCCGCGTGGAGGTGATCGCCGCGCTCTCCGGCGGCAGCGGGTGCTCGGCGCCGGCCAGCCCGAGGGCCAGCGCCTCGACCGTCGCGCCGGTGCCCGCCAGGGCCCAGCCCTGCTGGATTCGGTCCCGCAGCAACAGGATTCGGGTGTCGAGCACCGCGTCGGACGCTGAGGTCCACCGCACCGGCGGCTGTTCGCGGCCCGCCGCGTAGTCCGCGCACCTGCGGTCGTAGTGCCGCGCGACGGGCAGGGCGCGGGGCAGCAGCGACAGCCGGTGGCCGCGTCGGCCCACGGCCGCGGCCACCGCATCGCTCACGGTGCGACCGGTGAACAACCGGTGCCCGAACACCGCGGTGCCGCGGCGCTGCCACTCCTCGGCGAGTGCGCCGCTCAGGCCCAGCACCTCGCCGGTGGCGCGCTGCGCGGCGCGCAGCCCGCCGCACTGCACGTCCAGCGACATCGGGGTCAGCGGGCCCGGCAGCGCATCGGTGGTCCCGCCCGCATCGAACACGGCGTACCGCGGATCGATGACGTCGTCGAACTCCCCCGCGCAACTCGCCGCGGCGTGCCCGTCGGCCCCGGGCCGGGACCGCGGCAACGGCTCGGTCGGCACCGTGGCCAGCGCCCGCCCGGCGTCGGCCAGTGCCTCGGCCGCTGACCACCCGCACTCGAACTCCCAATCCCCTTGCAGCGCCGTCAGGTCCAGGTCGGGCG
>JAEWRC010000149.1 GCA_023460175.1 Actinomycetes bacterium | reverse complement strand
CCCGCCGCGAGGCCAAGCGCCGCGCCAGCGGACTCGTCCCGCCGGCCGCCCCGGCCGGCCGCGGCAAGGTGCGCGGCCTGCGCGCGGTCCTGTTGACGGTGCTGCTGATCATCCTCGGCGTCGGGGTGGGCTCGATCCTGTACTTCACGCCGGTGATGTCGGTGCGCGAGGTGACCGTCGTCGGCACCGCCGAGGTGCTCATCGAGGAGGTGACGGCGGTCGCCGCGGTTCCGCTGGGCACCCCGCTGCTGCAGGTCAACACCGGTGACGTGGCCGACCGGGTGGCCACCATCCGGCGGGTGGCCAGCGCGCGGGTGCAGCGCGAGTACCCCTCGACGCTGCGGATCACCATCGCCGAGCGGGTGCCGGTCGCGGTGATGGACTTCCCCGACGGCCCGCACCTGTACGACCGCGACGGGGTCGACTTCGCGACGGCCCCGCCGCCGCCGTCGCTGCCGTACCTGGAGGTGGCGAACCCGGGACCCACGGATCCGCCGACCCAGGCCGCGCTGGCGGTGCTGACCTCGCTGCGGCCCGAGGTCGCCGGTCAGGTGGGCCGGGTGGCCGCGCCCTCGGTCGCCTCGATCACCCTGATCCTGACCGACGGCAGGGAAGTGGTGTGGGGCACGCACGAGCGCACCGAGGAGAAGGCCGAGAAGCTCGCGGCGTTGCTGACGCAGCCCGGACACACCTACGACGTGTCGAGTCCGGATCTGCCCACCGTCCGGTAAACGAAAATTGCCGGCCGACACGTCGGCGCGCCTGCCGGGATAGCTGCCGTACCACCCATACCGTCTTGGTTACGCAGAACTACTTGACATAACTCTAAGCCTATGGTTGAGGTTGAGGGTTTGCCGGTCAAGGGGTTCGGCGCCAGATCGGCAAGCCATCGTCCCATGGGAGGAAGACCATGACCCCCCCGCACAACTACCTCGCCGTCATCAAGGTGGTCGGCATCGGCGGCGGCGGCGTCAATGCCGTCAACCGAATGATCGAACAGGGCCTCAAGGGCGTCGAGTTCATCGCCATCAACACCGACGCGCAGGCGTTGTTGATGAGCGACGCCGACGTCAAGCTCGACGTGGGCCGCGATTCCACCCGTGGCCTCGGTGCCGGCGCCGACCCCGAAGTCGGCCGCAAGGCCGCCGAGGACGCCAAGGATGAGATCGAAGAACTGCTCCGCGGCGCCGACATGGTGTTCGTCACCGCGGGCGAGGGCGGCGGCACCGGCACCGGCGGCGCGCCGGTGGTGGCCACCATCGCCCGCAAGCTCGGCGCGCTGACCGTCGGCGTCGTCACCCGGCCGTTCTCGTTCGAGGGCAAGCGCCGCTCGAATCAGGCCGAACTCGGCATCACCGCGCTGCGGGAGAGCTGCGACACCCTCATCGTGATCCCCAACGACCGGCTGCTGCAGATGGGCGACGCCGCCGTCTCGCTGATGGACGCGTTCCGCAGCGCCGACGAGGTACTGCTCAACGGCGTGCAGGGCATCACCGATCTGATCACCACGCCGGGTCTGATCAATGTCGACTTCGCCGACGTCAAGGGCGTCATGAGCGGGGCCGGCACCGCGTTGATGGGTATAGGCGCCGCGCGCGGCGACGGCCGGGCGCTGAAGGCCGCCGAGATCGCGATCAACTCGCCGCTGCTCGAGGCCTCGATGGAGGGCGCCCAGGGCGTGCTGCTGTCGGTGGCCGGCGGCAGTGACCTGGGGCTGTTCGAGATCAACGAGGCCGCCTCGCTGGTGCAGGACGCGGCCCATCAGGACGCCAACATCATCTTCGGCACCGTGATCGACGACTCGCTGGGCGACGAGGTGCGGGTGACCGTGATCGCGGCGGGCTTCGAGGCCGGCGCGGCCGGACGCAAACCGGTGGTGAGCCCGGGCGCCGCGCCGGGATCGGGTACGGGTACCGGCACCGGTACCCAGCCGATCGCCCCCGGCAAGGCCGGCAAGGTGAGCTCGCCGCTGTTCGAGCCGGTGGACGCCGCCAGCGTCCCGCCGCATTCGAACGGTGCCACGGTCCGCGTCGGCGGCGGCGACGGCCCCGACGACGGTGGCATCGCCGACGACGACGTCGACGTGCCGCCCTTCATGCGCCACTGACAGGTGTTTCGCGTACGACGCGTGACGACCACGCGGGCCGGCGGCGTCTCGACGCCGCCGTACGACACGTTCAATCTGGGCGATCACGTCGGTGACGACCCGGCGGCCGTCGCCGCCAATCGTCGCCGGCTGGCCACCGCCACCGGATTGGGCGAGGACCGGGTCATCTGGATGCATCAGGTGCACGGCGTCCGGGTGGAGACGGTCGACGGCCCGCGCCCGCGCGTCGAGGACACCGACGCGTTGGTGACCGCGACACCGCGGCTGGCGCTGGCGGTGGTCACCGCCGACTGCGTCCCGGTCCTGCTCGCCGACGCCCGCGCCGGCGTGGTGGGCGCGGCGCACGCCGGACGGGTCGGCGCCCAGAACGGTGTCGTGCCCCGCACCGTGGCGGCCATGCTGAGCGCCGGGGCGCACCTGCCCGATATCTCGGTGCTGCTTGGTCCGGCGGTCAGCGGCACCAACTACGAGGTGCCCGCCGCCATGGCCGACGAGGTGGAGGCCGCCCTGCCCGGCAGCCGGACCGTCACCGCCAAGGGCACCCCGGGGCTGGACCTGCGCGCCGGAATCGCCCGCCAGCTCCAGGATTTGGGTGTGACGGCCATCGATGTCGACCCGCGGTGCACGGTGGCCGACAAGGCGTTGTTCAGCCACCGTCGCGGCGCGCCGACCGGTCGCCTGGCCTCGCTGGTGTGGGTCGAATGACCGAATCGACGGACCGGCGCATTGAGCTGGCAAATTCTTTGACTTTGCTGAAAAACCGTTTATCAACGGTCGCGGAGAATACCGGCCGCAAAGTCGAAGAAATTGAATTGCTGCCGGTCACCAAATTCTTTCCGGCCGCCGATATCAACATTTTGACGAGCCTGGGCTGCCGGTCCTTCGGGGAGGCGCGCGATCAGGAGGCCCGCGCCAAGATCGACGAGGCGCGCCGCGACCCGGCCTGGCCGGCCGATGTCCGCTGGCACATGGTCGGGCAGATCCAGCGCAACAAGGCGCGCTCGATCGCCACCTGGGCCGCCGTGGTCCATTCGGTCAGCAGTACCCGGGTGGCCGCGGCGCTGGACCGCGGCGCGGCCGACGCGTTGGCGGCCGGCCACCGCGCCGCACCGCTCGGCGTCTACGTCCAGATCAGCCTCGACGGCGACGTCTCCCGCGGCGGGGTGGACGTCAACGCGCCGGCCGAGGTGGACGCGCTGTGCTCGCAGGTCGACGCCGCCGACGGACTGGAGTTCGTCGGGCTGATGGGCGTGCCGCCGCTGGGTTCCGACCCGGATGCGGCCTTCGCCGCCCTGGCCGCCGAGCTTCGTCGAGTTCAGGACGGGTTTCCGCAGCGCCTCGGGCTGTCCGCGGGGATGACCCAGGATCTGGAAATTGCGGTGAAACACGGATCAACTTGCGTGCGTGTCGGTACCGCGCTTATGGGCCCACGACCGCTAACGTCACCGTGAGTAGTCACTCCAGTCACATCTTCATCACAGGCACCAAGACTTTTAGACCATCGAGAGGGTCCACGATGAGCGCACTTCACAAGGTCAAGGCCTACTTCGGGATGGCACCGTTGGAGGACTACGACGACGAGTATTACGACGACGACGACCGCGGCGCCCGCCCCTACCCGCGCCGGGAACGCTTCGACGACGGCTACGAGCGGGGGCGCTACCCCGAGCGCGAGCACGAGTACGACGACGAGCCCGAGTACGCCGGCGCCTACCGCGGCGGATACGCCGAGGAGCGGTTCCGGCCGCGCGAGTTCGACCGCTCGGCGCCGCCGCCGCGCCTGGGTGCGCTGCGCGGCCCGACCCGCGGCGCGCTGGCCATGGACCCGCGCCGGATGGCGATGCTGTTCGAGGAGGGCAGCCCGCTGTCGAAGATCACCACGCTGCGGCCCAAGGACTACAGCGAGGCCCGCACCATCGGCGAGCGCTTCCGCGACGGCACCCCGGTGATCATGGACCTGGTCTCGATGGACAACGCCGACGCCAAGCGGCTGGTCGATTTCGCCGCCGGCCTGGCCTTCGCGCTGCGCGGCTCGTTCGACAAGGTGGCCACCAAGGTGTTCCTGCTGTCGCCCGCCGACGTCGAGGTGACCCCCGAGGAGCGCCGCAAGATGGCCGAGGCCGGCTTCTACGCGTAGCGGTTCCACCAGCCGGTAAGCTGACCGAGGCGTCGACCGACCGGTGTCGGCAGCATCCCAACCTCGTCAGTTAGGTCGCTCAAGGTTGAAGATTTTCTTCGAAATCCTGGGTTTCGCGCTGTTTCTTTTCTGGCTGCTCCTCATCGCGCGGATCGTCGTGGAGTTCATCCGATCCTTCAGTCGCGACTGGCAGCCCAAGGGGCCGACGGTGGTGATCCTGGAGATCATCATGACGCTCACGGACCCGCCGGTGAAGCTGCTGCGCCGCCTGATTCCGCCGCTCAACCTAGGTGCGGTGCGCCTGGACCTGTCGATCATGGTGCTGCTGTTGTTGGCGTTCATCGGCATGCGACTGGCCTTCACCGCGGCGATGTGAGGCACCGGCATGGCCGGCGAAAAACTCTGCGCGAAGATTGAAATTCGTTCTTAATTATCGGGCTGCTGAGCAACCGACGGTTCTGGTGTGACAGGATGGACGCCAGTTACAGTCTGGGCTACCAACTTGGTAGCTCGTCCTAAACTTGTCAGACCGGTTTGACCGTACAGACTCAAGGGGGCAGAAAATGCCGCTCACACCAGCCGACGTTCACAACGTCGCGTTCAGCAAGCCGCCCATCGGTAAACGGGGCTATAACGAGGACGAGGTCGACGCTTTCCTCGACCTGGTGGAAAACGAGCTCACCCGCCTCATCGAGGAAAACGCCGATCTGCGCCAGCGCGTCAGCGAACTCGATCAGGAACTCGCCAGTGCGCGCGCCGGTGGCGGCGGTCAGTCCGCCCAGGCCGTGCCGCTGTACACGCCCGAGCCCGAGCCCGAACCCGCGCAGCCGGTGTACGAGCCCCCGACCCCGGCGCCCCCGCCCACCTCGGCGGCTGCGGCTCCGGCCGGCGAAGAGGCCCACGTCAAGGCCGCCAAGGTGCTGGCACTGGCCCAGGACACCGCCGACCGGCTCACCGGCACCGCCAAGGCGGAATCCGACAAGTTGCTCGCGGACGCCCGCGCCAACGCCGACGCGATGATCAGCGAGGCCAAGCGCACCGCGGAGACCACGGTCGCCGACGCCAAGTCCCGCGCCGACGCCATGCTGTCGGACGCGCAGACCCGGTCGGAGACCCAGCTGCGGCAGGCCCAGGAGAAGGCCGACGCCCTGCAGGCCGACGCCGAGCGCAAGCACTCCGAGATCATGGGCACCATCAACCAGCAGCGCACCGTGCTCGAGGGCCGGTTGGAGCAGCTGCGCACGTTCGAGCGCGAATACCGCACCCGGCTCAAGACCTACCTGGAATCGCAGCTCGAGGAGCTCGGCCAGCGCGGTTCGGCGGCCCCGGTCGACTCGAGCGCCGGCGAGGGCAACTTCAACCAGTTCAACCGCGGCGCCAACTAAACGCCCGGCAGGGAGGACGCGATGCTGATCGTCGCCCTGGTCCTGGCGGTCATCGGGCTCGCAGCCCTGGTGACGGCCGTGGTGACCAGCAATGAAGTGATCGCCTGGGTGTGCATCGCGGCCAGCGTCATCGGGGTCATCCTGCTGATTGTGGACGCGATCCGGGAGAAGCAGCGCGCCGGTGGGTCGACGCCGGAGCCGGCCCCGGCCGACGACGAGGTGGACCCCGACGCCGACAGCGTCGATGCCACCTATCAGACGTTCGACGCCGACTATCCCGAGGAACAACTGCCCGACGAGGCGGTCGAATCCGCCGACCCGGCCGCCGGGTCGGACAAGCCCAGCACCGGTTAACCCAGCAGGGCACGCACCTGATCGTCGCTGGTCTGGTCGAACCGTTCGTAGGACAACCCCACCGCGAGAAACGGATTCGGTGTGTGCGGACACACGAACTCGTCTGCGACGTCGCTGAATTCGGCCGCCGCGCTGTCCGGCGCGGTCGGCACCGCGATGACGATCCGCGCCGCCCCGCGATCCCGGGCGTCCAGCGCCACCGCGCGCATGGTGGCCCCGGTGGCGATGCCGTCGTCGACCAGGATCACCACCCGGTCCCGCATCGGCGCCGGCGGCCGACCATCCCGATAGGCCGTCTCCCGGCGCAGCAGTTCGCGGCGCTCGGCGGCGACCACGGAATCCAGCGCGTCCTGCGAGATGCCCAGGGAGCGCACCACCGCGTCGTTGAGCACCATCCGGTCCCGGGTGATCGCGCCGAGGGCCAGTTCCTCGTGGCCCGGCGCCCCCAGCTTTCGGACCACCGCGACGTCGAGGTCGGCCGCCAGGCCGCGCGCCACTTCCGCGGCCACCGGGACCCCGCCGCGGGCCAGGCCCACGACCAGGATCTCGTCACCCCCGCGGATGGCGTCGGTGGCGCGCAGCACCGCCAGCACGGCCTGTCCGGCCTCGCTGCGGTCGCGGTAGCGGGCCGGCTGCCTGGCGGCGGACATGCGGGCTACTCGACGGGGACCAGTTCGGCGCCGCACGTGCAGCGGTAGCTGCCGCCGGAATCTGTGCAGTTGCACGGGGCTTCGATCCGCACCCGGCAGCCGCAGCCCTCGTGGGCGCAGGTCAGTACGGTGCCCTGTTCGTTGGTCGCCATCGACATCCCCTTCCGTCGCACCGATGCGCGCACGCGCATGTCCTCCGATGGTGCCTCATCCGCCGGGTTGCCAGGACCGCAACGGCCGCAGTAGCTGCACCTTCTTGCTCTGGTGCTCGTTCATCCGGCGCAGGATGTCGTCGAGCGCGGTGACGGCGTCGCGGATATAGGGGCCCTTGTTCAACATCACGCATTCGGCGCGTTCGCTCATCGCGGCGTCGCTGATCTCGGCGCGCGACGGGTTTCCGGTCTTGGCCAGCTGCTCGAGGACCTGGGTCGCCCAGATCACCGGTAGATGCGCGGCCTCGCACAGCCACAGGATCTCCTCCTGGAGCTCGGCGAGGCGTTCGTAGCCGGATTCCACCGCCAGATCACCGCGGGCGATCATCACCCCGACCTTGGGGCGGCGCATCGCGGCGATCAGCAGCCGCGGCAGATGCTCGAACGCGCTGGGGGTCTCGATCTTGAGCACCAGCCCCATGTCCTGCGCGCCGAGGCGCTCCAGTTCGTCGAGCAGTCGCTCGACATCGCCGGGATCGCGCACGAACGACATCTCGACCAGGTCGGCGAACTCGGCGGCGACCGCCAGGTCCACCAGGTCTTGTTCGGTGGGCGCCGAGGCCGACAGGGTGGTGTCGGGCAGGTTGATGCCCTTGTCGGCGCGCAACTTCGAGCCCTTGGCCGCGGCGTGGGTGATGGTGATCCGCAGGATGCCGGGCTGTTTCCCGACCACCTTGCCGGCGATCTTGCCGTCGTCGAAGAGCACCCGGTGCCCGATCTCGGCGGCATCGATCACCTCGGGCAGGGTGCATCCGATGCGCGCCGGAGCGGCGTCGACGGGGGCCGGGGCGCAATCCGCCGTCAGCTCGAGGACGTCGCCGCGGTGCAGCCGCAGCTTCGCCCGCGGCCCCGGTTCCAGCGCGCCGGTGCGCACCTTCGGGCCGGCCAGGTCGGCGGCGATGAAGCAGCTGCGACCGGTCGCGCGGGCGGCCCGGCGCACGTTGGCGGCGATCGCGCGCCAGGTGTCCGGGTCGTCGTGGGCGCAGTTGATGCGCGCCCCGTCCATGCCGGCCTCCAGTAGGCCGGTGACCAGCGCGGAGTCGGTGGCCGCCGCGGTCGGCATGGTGACCATGATCCGGCTGGCCCGGTGCTCCGGGGCCGGGCCCAGCAGCGCGGTCGCGTGTTTGACCAGCAGCGCGGTACCCTCGTCGAGCTGCACCGCGCTGGGTTCCGGCGGGGACCAGCCGTCGTCGCCGACCATCGCGGTCAGCGCGGCCCGCACCGCGCGCAGGGTGGCCTGTACGTGCGGTTCGCTGCGGCCCAGCGAGGACAGCCCCAACCGCGCGAGCTGGCCCTGCAGTTCGCGCAGGTCGTGCCGGCGGATCGCCAAGTAGTGCACCATGTTTCGCGCCGAATCCCGGTACTCCGGGGCGGTCTGCGCGATGCCGTCGGCCCAGGCCTGCTCCGCCTCGCCGAGGTGGTCGAGGAGTTCGTCGACGGTGCTGCGCAGCGCCAGGAGTTCGGCTTCGCCGGTCATGTCTCGACATTAGCCGGGCCCGCGGCACCCGGCTGGCTCACGACGAGACGGCCACGGGTGTGAGGCACTGGTGACACCGCGGTCACGCCGGTGCAATCGGTGCGGCATTGCCGCTCGGTACACCTGGGGGACGCGTCACCGAAACCACCCCGGAGGACCCAGATGCCAGCACTGTCGTTGCGCCGAAACCGCGATATCGAGGACTGGGACGCCGAGGATGTCGAGGCCTGGGAGGGCCGGGACGGCAAGGTCGCCGGGAAGACCATTGCGCGGCGCAACCTCATCTGGTCGATCGTCGCCGAGCACGTCGGCTTCTCCATCTGGTCGATCTGGTCGGTGATGGTGCTGTTCATGCCCGAGGACGTCTACGGGATCGACGCCGCGGGCAAGTTCTACCTGGTGGCGGTGCCGACTCTGGTCGGTGCCTTCATGCGGATCCCCTACACGGTGGCCCCGGCGCGCTACGGCGGGCGCAACTGGACCGTGTTCAGCGCGCTGTTGCTGCTCATCCCGACCGCGCTGACCTGGTACTTCATCGCCTCGCCCGGCACCAGCTACACGACGTACCTGGTGGTCGCCGCGTTCGCCGGCCTCGGCGGCGGCAACTTCGCCTCGTCGATGACGAACATCAACGCGTTCTATCCGCAGCGGCTCAAGGGGTGGGCGCTGGGGCTCAACGCCGGCGGCGGCAACATCGGCGTGCCGGTCATCCAGTTGGTGGCGTTGCTGGTGATCGCCACGGCGGGCAACACCCGGCCCGAGATCGTCTGTGCGGCGTATCTGGTCGCGGTCAGCCTGGCCGCACTGGGTGCCGCGCTGTTCATGGACAACCTGCGCAATCAGCGGTCCAACCTCGGTGCGCTGGCAGAGGCGTTGCGGCACAAGCACTCCTGGGTCATGAGCTTCCTGTACATCGGCACGTTCGGGTCGTTCATCGGCTTCTCCTTCGCGTTCGGGCAGGTGCTCCAGATCAACTTCCTGGCCGGCGGGGAGACGCCAGCCCAAGCCGCCCTGCACGCCGCCCAGATCGCCTTCCTCGGACCGCTGCTGGGCTCGATCGCCCGGCCCTACGGCGGCAAGCTGGCCGACCGGATCGGCGGCGGGCGCATCACGCTGTACACCTTCGTCGCGATGACCTTCGCCGCGGGCATCCTGGTGGCGACCGGGATGGCCGACGACGCGCGCAGCGGTGCGCCGACGGGCACCCAGATGGGCGCCTACGTGGCGGGATTCATCCTGCTGTTCGTCCTGTCCGGGATCGGCAACGGGTCGACCTACAAGATGATCCCGTCCATCTTCGAGGCCAAGGCGCAGGGTCGTGACGACCTCGACCGGGCCGGCAAGGCCGCCTGGTCGCGCAGCATGTCCGGTGCGCTGATCGGGTTCGCCGGGGCGGTCGGCGCCCTCGGCGGGGTGTTCATCAACATCGTGCTGCGCGCCTCCTACGTCAGCGACGCCAAGTCGGCCACCAACGCGTTCTGGGTGTTCCTCGGCTTCTACGTGGTGTGCGCCGTCGTCACCTGGTGGGTGTTCCTGCGCCTGCAGGCCCCGCGGACCCGCCCGGTCGGGGACAGCGTGCCGGTCCCGGCGGGTCGAGCACCGCGATGACCACCACGACGACGCGGACCGCCTGCTCGTACTGCGGTGTGGGCTGCGGGATCTCGGTCGAGACCCGTCCCGACGCCGACACCGGCCGGCCGGTGATCGCCCGGGTGTCCGGGGATCGGTTGCACCCGGCCAATTTCGGCCGACTGTGCACCAAGGGGGCCACCCACGGCGAGCTGATGGCGGCCACCGACGGGCGGTTGACCACCGCGTTGCGGCGCCCCGACCGCGACGCCGAGGCGGTGCCCGTCGACGTCGACGAGGCGCTGGCCGAGGCCGGCGCGCGGCTGCGGGCTATCGTCGACGAGCACGGCCCCGACGCGGTCGCGCTGTACGTCTCGGGTCAGATGTCGATGGAGGCCCAGTATTTGGCCACGAAGCTGGCCAAGGGCTTCCTGCGGACCGTGCACATCGAATCCAATTCGCGGCTGTGCATGGCAAGTGCCGGAACCGGTTTCAAGCAGTCGCTGGGCTCCGACGGTCCGCCGGGCTCCTACGCCGACTTCGAGGCCGCCGAGTTGTTCCTGGTGATCGGCGCCAACCTGGCCGACTGCCACCCGATCCTGCACCTGCGCATGATGGACCGGGTCAAGGCCGGCGCCGGGCTCATCGTGGTGGACCCGCGGCGCACCGCCACCGCCGAGCACGCCGACCTGTACCTGCCGATCCGGCCCGGCACCGACCTGGCGCTGCTCAACGGGCTGCTGCACCTGCTGGTCGAGAGCGGCGACATCGACCGGGACTTCATCGCCGAACACACCGCGGGCTGGGACGCCATGCCGGAGTTCCTCGCCGACTACCCGCCCGAACGCGTCGCCGAGATCACCGGCCTGGCCGTCGCCGACATCCGGGCCGCCGCGGCGATGATCGCCGCCGCGGGGGAGTGGATGACGTGCTGGACGATGGGGCTGAACCAGAGCACCCACGGGACGTGGAACACCAACGCGATCTGCAACCTGCACCTGGCCACCGGGGCCATCTGCCGCACCGGATCCGGGCCGATGTCGCTGACCGGGCAGCCCAACGCGATGGGCGGGCGCGAAATGGGTTACATGGGACCGGGATTGCCCGGGCAGCGCTCGGTGCTCGCCGAGGCAGACCGCGAGTTCGTCGAGGCGCAGTGGGACCTCGACCCGGGCACCATCCGCGACGACGTCGGACCGGGCACCATCGAGATGTTCCGTCGGCTGGGCACCGGCGAGATCAAGGCCGCGTGGATCATCTGCACCAACCCGGTGGTCACGGTGCCCCGTCGCGATGCGGTGATCGCCGGGTTGCGCGCGGCCGACCTGGTGATCACCCAGGACGCCTACGCCGACACCGCGACCAGCCGCTTCGCCGACATCGTGCTGCCCGCGGCGCTGTGGGCCGAATCCGATGCGGTGATGGTCAATTCCGAGCGCAACCTCACGTTGCTGCCGCAGAGCGTCCCGGCCCTCGGCGATGCGCGCCCCGACTGGGAGCTGATCTGTGGGGTGGCGCGCCACCTCGGCTTCGGCGAGGACTTCGACTACAAGTCCAGCGAGCAGATCTTCGACGAGATCCGCGGATTCCACAATCCCGCAACCGGATACGACCTGCGCGGGGCCAGCTACGAGCGGCTGCGCGAAACCCCGCTGCAGTGGCCGTGTCCCCCGGAGTCCCCCGGGGACGACGACCGCAACCCGATCCGCTACCTCAACGACGGGGTCTCCCAGGACCTTTTCGTCGACCCCGACGGGCACCGGCCGCGGCTGGCGTTCGCCACCCCCAGCCGCCGCGCGGTGTTCCATCCCCGCCCGCACCTGCCCGCCGCCGAGATGCCCGACGACGACTACCCGCTGGTGCTCAACACCGGTCGCCTGCAACACCAGTGGCACACGATGACCAAGACCGGCACAGTCGCCAAGCTGAACAAGCTCAACGCGGCCCCGTTCATCGAGATCCACCCCGCCGACGCTGCGGCGCTGTACATCGTCGACGGCGCCGAGGTGGCGATCCGGTCGCGGCGCGGACGGGCGGTGCTGCCGGCCGTGCTGACCGACCGGGTCCGTCCCGGCAGCGTCTGGGCGCCGTTCCACTGGGACGACGCCGACGGCAAGCTGTTCGCCATCAACACCGTCACCAACGACGCGGTGGACCCCGAATCCCTGCAGCCCGAACTCAAGGTCTGCGCGGTGCGACTCGAATTGGTGTCTGCGCCCGCTGAAGCGACCCCGGCCGCCCCCGTCGCAGCCGCGCCCGAGCCGGGCGGGCCGCTGCTGCTGTGGGCCTCCCAGACCGGCAACGCCGAGGAACTCGCCGGCACCCTGGGCGGCCGGCTCGGCGGGGCGCGGCTGCGGACGCTGGACCAGACCGCGCTGAGCGACCTGACGACCGCGGGGGAGGTACTCGTCGTCACCAGCACCTTCGGCGACGGGGGTCCGCCGGACAACGGCGCGGACTTCTGGGCCCGGCTGTCCGCCCCGGAGGCGCCGTCGCTGGCCGGGGTGCGCTTCGCGGTGCTCGGCCTCGGCGACCGCGCCTACGCCGACTTCTGTGGCTACGCCAGGACGCTGGACGCCCGGCTGGCCGAACTGGGCGCCACCCGTCTGCTCGACCGCGCCGACCACGAGGTCCACGACGAACAGCCGCTGGGCCGCTGGGTCGACAAAGTCGTTGAGCTGCTCGGTGTTTCGCCGGTCCCGGCGCCCAGCGCGGCGCCATCCGGGCCCGCACCGTTCACCCGCACCCGGCCCATCGCCGCCTCGCTGTGCCGCAACCGGCGGCTCACCCCGGACACCGCGGCCAAGGAGGTGCGCCAGTTCGGTTTCGACATCAGCGGCCACGGCGTCGAGTACGCCGCGGGGGATTCCCTGGGGGTCTACGTCGCCAACAATGCGGCCGTGGTGGACGAGTGGCTGGCGGCCACCGGACTGTCCGGCGCGGCGACCGTCGTCGTCGATGGTGCCGAAACCGAACTGCGCCAGGCGCTCACGTCGCACTACGACATCGCCAGGGTGACGCCGAACCTGTTGGACTTCCTGGCCGAGCGCACCACCGACCGCGCCCGGGCCAAGCGGTTGCGCCGCCGCGACGCGCTGGAGAAGTGGCTGGTCGACCGCAACGGCCTCGACGTGGTCCGGGAGTTCGCCGTGCGCGCCGAACCCGAGGAGTGGCAGGAGGTGCTGGTGCGGCTCACCCCGCGGCAGTACTCGATCTCGTCGAGCCCGCTGGTCAGTCCGGACGAGATCGAGCTGACGGTCTCGGTGCTGCGCTACCGCAGCCCCGAGGGCACCGTGCGCGGCGGCGTCGCCTCTACCCACCTGGCCGACCTGCCCGCGGACACGCCGGTGCAGGTGTTCCTGCAGCGCTCGCCGCATTTCCGGCCCCCGCAACGGTCCGAGACCCCGATGATCATGGTCGGGCCGGGCACCGGCATCGCGCCGTTCCGAGGGTTCCTGCAGGAGCGGCGCGCGCTCGGTCATACGGGCGCCAACTGGCTGTTCTTCGGCGATCAGCACCGCGAGCAGAACTTCTACTACCGCGCCGAACTCGAGGACATGCTCGCCGAGGGCATCCTGACCCGGCTGGACGTCGCGTTCTCGCGGGATCAGGCCAAGCGGGTCTACGTGCAGCACCGGATGCGGGCGGCCGGTGCGCAGCTGTGGCGCTGGCTGGCCGACGGCGCGCACTTCTACGTGTGCGGCGACGCCGCCCGGATGGCCCACGACGTCGACACGGCGTTGACCGACATCATCCGCAGCCACGGCCGGATGAGCGAGGAGGCGGCGCGGGACTACAAGCGCGAACTGATCGCGGAGAAGCGCTATCTGCGGGATGTGTACTGACTGGGTGTCCGAGGGGGGACTTGAACCCCCACGCCCGTTAATAGGGCACTAGCACCTCAAGCTAGCGCGTCTGCCATTCCGCCACTCGGACATCACCCGCCGGGAAGCCTCCGCGGTGGGCAGCTAAGGCTAACGGATCGGGTCCGGTTGGCCCAAACCCAACCCCCGCATCGTGGCCCGGAACTGGTAGACAGGCACTGTGACCTCACCGCTGCGCTCCGTCGACGAGGTGGTCGACCTCGTCAGCACCCTGATCAGGTTCGACACCTCCAACACCGGGGTGCCGGAGACCACCATGGGCGAGGCCGACTGCGCGCGGTGGGTGGTCGAGCAGCTCGAGGCCGTCGGATACGAGTGCGAATACATCGAGTCGGGCGCGCCCGGGCGGGCCAACGTGTTCACCCGGCTGCCCGGCGCCGACCCCGCGCGCGGGGCCCTGCTGCTGCACGGCCACCTCGACGTCGTGCCGGCCGAGGCCGCGGACTGGAGCGTGCACCCGTTCTCCGGGGCCGTCGAGGACGGCTACGTGTGGGGCCGCGGCGCCATCGACATGAAGAACATGGTCGGGATGATGATCGCGGTGGCGCGGCACTTCAAGCGCGCGGGCATCGTGCCGCCGCGCGATCTGGTGTTCGCCTTCGTCGCCGACGAGGAGGCCGGCGGCACCTACGGCTGTAAGTGGCTCGTCGACCACCGGCCGGACCTGTTCGAGGGCATCACCGAGGCCATCGGCGAGGTGGGCGGCTTCTCGCTGACCATCCCGCGCCGCGACGGGGGAGAACGCCGGCTGTACCTGATCGAGACCGCCGAAAAGGGCATGCTGTGGATGCGCCTGACGGCCCGCAACCGCGCCGGGCACGGTTCGATGGTGCACGACGACAACGCGGTCACCGCGGTCGCCGAGGCGGTCGCCAAGCTGGGCCGGCATCAGTTCCCGATCGTCATGCACGACGCGGTGGCAGAGTTCCTGGCCGCGGTCGCCGAGGAGACCGGCTACACCTTCGATCCGGACTCGCCGGATCTGGACGGCACCATCGCGAAGCTGGGTCCCATCTCGCGGATCATCGGGGCCACCCTGCGCGACACGGCGAACCCGACCATGCTCAAGGCCGGCTACAAGGCCAACGTCATTCCGGCGACCGCGGAGGCGGTGCTGGACTGCCGGGTGGTGCCGGGCCGCCAAGCCGCCTTCGAACGCGAGGTCGACGAGATCATCGGCCCCGATGTGCAGCGCGAGTGGATCACCGAACTGCCCTCGTACCAGACGAGTTTCGACGGTGACCTGGTGGCGGCGATGAACGCCGCGATCCTGGCCACCGACCCCGAGGCCCGCACCGTGCCCTACATGCTCTCCGGTGGCACCGACGCCAAGCACTTCGCCCGGTTGGGGATTCGCTGCTTCGGCTTCGTCCCGCTGCAGTTGCCGCCGGAACTGGATTTCTCGGCGCTGTTCCACGGGGTCGACGAGCGGGTCCCCGTCGACGCGCTGACGTTCGGTACCGAGGTGCTCGAACACTTCCTGAAGAACTGCTAGACCCGACACAACCCAATAGAAAGGCAACCATGGCGTTCCCGTACAACCCCTACGATCACCTGCCGAAACTGCCCGGCTTCACCCTCACCTCGAGCTCGGTGAAAGACGGCGGCCCGCTGGACAACGCCCAGGTCAGCGGCCTGATGGGGGCCGGTGGCGAGGATGTCTCCCCGCAGCTGAGCTGGTCGGGCTTCCCGGAGGAGACCCGCAGCTTCGCCGTGACGGTCTACGACCCGGACGCGCCGACGGCCTCGGGCTTCTGGCACTGGGCCGTGGCCAACCTGCCCGGTACGGTCACCGAGCTGCCCGCCGGCATCGGCGACGGCAGCGAATTACCCGGCAGCGCAATCACCTTGGCCAACGACGCCGGTATGCGGCGCTACGTCGGCGCGGCCCCGCCGGCCGGCCACGGCGTGCACCGCTACTTCATCGCCGTGCACGCGCTGCAGGTCGAGAAGCTCGAGATCGACGAGAGCGCGTCGCCGGCCTACCTGGGCTTCAACCTGTTCATGAACGCCATCGCCCGCGCCGTCATCCACGGCACCTACGAACAGAAGTAGCGCAGAAGTAACCCCAGCCCCACTGCGCGAGGGTGCGTGTCCCCGGCCGCCACGCCGGCCAGTTTTCCGGGATTGCGCACCCTCGCCCGGGACGGCGCGCGCTACGGCGCGGCCGAGCCCACCGCTTCGCTCAGCGAGCCGAACCCGCCCGCGCGCAGCCGCTGGGCCAGCCCGTCGTGAATGTTCTTGGGCCACATGCCGCCGCCGTAGACGAAACCCGTGTAGCCCTGTAGCAGCGCGGCCCCGGCGGTGATTCGCTCCCAGGCGTCGTCGGCGGTCTCGATGCCCCCGACGCTGATC
>JAEWRC010000148.1 GCA_023460175.1 Actinomycetes bacterium | reverse complement strand
GGACTGGGCGGTGCGGTTCGAGGCGGCCGCGGCCCAGGCTCGCCGCGGCGGCAGTGTGCTCACCGCGGCGCACGCGGAGTTCGTCGAACTGCTCGCCGCGATTCGCGCCGACGGGCACCGGATCGCCGACGACGGCGTCGTCGCCCCCGACCGCGCCGGGGAGCTGACGTCGCGGGTCCTCCACGGATTGCGGCAGGTGCTCGTCGCCGACCGCGATGTCGCGCGGGCGATCGAACGCGCGCTGGGAGCACCGACCGGCGCCGCGGCACCCGCGGTGACACCGGCCGCGACGGCACCCGCGGCCGCCGACGTCGTCGCCGGTTGGCCGACCATGAGCCAGGACCGCATCGGCGAGCAGATCTCGGCGATGAGCGCCGAGCAGCGCCGGCACCTGGTCGCGGCCGCACCGCTGCAGGTTGGTAACACCGATGGTGTGC
This sequence comes from Actinomycetes bacterium, assembly GCA_023460175.1. Lineage (GTDB taxonomy): Bacteria > Actinomycetota > Actinomycetes > Mycobacteriales > Mycobacteriaceae > Mycobacterium. The sequence goes on along the minus strand of JAEWRC010000148.1, from coordinate 6,276 downwards.
CCTGGGACCTCAGGGTGGCCGCCAACCGGATCAACATCGCCGCAGCCATTGCCGCCCAGAACGACGTCCTGGCCCGACCCGAGGCGGACAAGATCGGTGCCGCGCTGGCCGGCGGCTTCGGCCTGGGCAGCGGCATCGGCGGTTGGGGCACCCCCGGGGGTCGCGACCGGGTGCGCGCGGCGGCCTACCTCGATCCCGGTTGGCGGGCGGCCGCAATTGCCGCGCATGACCGAGATGCCCACCGCCGCATCGAGTTCTACCGCGGTCTGCTCGCGGACGTCACCGATCCCACGGGGCGTTCCCCGCAGGTGCGGCCCCGGCAGATCCTGGCGTTCGACCCGTCCCGGTCGTCGCTGATCGAGCTGCACGGTGAGCTGCGCACCGCGGACAGTCTGGGGGTGTTGGTGCCGGGGATGAACACCACGGTGCTCGACTCGGCGGCCAACGTCCGCACCGCCCGGCGCTTCGTGGCCGCCGGTCGCGGCGAGGTCGCGATGATCACCTATCTCGGTGGCCCGTTTCCCACCGGTCCGGACCTCGTCGCCGGGCTGGTCGAGGCCGCCGACCCCAGCTACGCGGTGCAGATGGCGCCGCGGTTGGTGGCGTTCAGCGAGGATGTCGACCGCACTGTCGACGCCACCGGCCGGCACGTACCGGTCACCTACCTCGGGCACTCCTACGGCGGCTCGATCCTGGGTACCGCCGAACGATTGGGTCTGACCGCGGACCGGACGGTCTACGTGCAGGCGGCCGGCGCCGGCGTCGGGGTCTTCGACGAATCCGACTGGAACAACCGCAATCCCGATGTGCAGCGGTACTCGATGACCGCGCCCGGCGATCCGATCGCGTGGGTGCAGGGGCTGCCGGGCGGGCCGCACGGCGCCGACCCCGACGAGATGTCCGGAGTGTGGCGGCTGGACACCGGACGACGGCTGGACGGCTCGGAGATGTCCGGGCCGGCGGCCCACAGCGACGTCGTCAACGAACCGTCGGACGCCTGGCACAACCTGCTCGCCGTGATCACCGGGACCCAGGTCCGCCGGTGAGCTCGGGTCACACCAGCTGGTCGGCGAGTTCCTCGATCGTGGCCCGGCTGCGCTCGGGATCGGAGCCGGGGACGTACTCCGGCGAGGTGGGCTCGCCGACGATCCCCTTGGCGACCCGCTTCTGGGCCTGCCGGAACTCGGGCAGCGGGCCCATGGCCAGGTGCAGCCCGTTGATGACACCCCACACCGACGCCTGGCGCATCGCGCGCTCGATCGGGTTGGGCCGTTTGTACATCACCATGGCCGCGGCCCAGCTGGGCAGCGTGTCGCGGATCGCCCAGTCGATGAACTCGCCGCCGGGCGGGCCGGGGTATTTGGCGTCGGCCAGGTTCAGCCCGGTCGCGGCGGCGGTCCCGTAGGTGATGGCCAGCTTGGGCAGGTAGGAGTGCAGGCACTCGAGGGTCTCGGCCTTGGTCTCGGGCAGGTCCGTGCCGCCGAGCGCGTGGCCGACCTTGACGAACTCGCGGTAGTACCGGTCGATCTTCTTGCCCCGCAACGGGTTCGGGTGATAGTACTCGTGCGCCGTGGCGATCCCCCACACCACGGTCGCGTAGTTCCAGCGCAGCCACTCGGGATCGTCGGCGTCATAGGGCAGCCCGTCCGGGCGCACCCCTTTGACGGTGTGGTGCATGGCGCGCACGGTGTTGGCCAACCGCTGCGCGGTCTCCGTCGACCCGTAGGCGGTGCCGATGAAGAAGGACACCGAATGCGCCAGGCGCACCGCCGCGCCCTCGGGGTTGATCCGAAGGTCGAACAGGTCGTCCTCGGGGCGGTCCACGAGTCGCGAATGGTGCACGCCCATCCAGAAGATGCTGGGGTCGAAGCGCTCGATGTAGGCCGCGCACTGCAGCCCGAAAACCAGGGCCGGCATGTGCGAGTGGACGTGCCAGACCGCGCTGCCGGGCCCGAACCAGCCCGGATCCCCCTCCGGGCCGGCGAACTCCAGCCCACGGAAGTATCGACTCCGGATCTCGTCGTCGTAGAACCCGGCGATCTTGGACTGCAGCAGCTGATGCGGGAGTTGCATGCGTCTCACCCTAGCGATCTGGATACGGGTGTGTCCAGAGTTGGTTGGCACTAGGCTGACCCCGTGTCCAGCCCCACCAGGTGGGCGGGTGTCCCGCTGACCGACCGCCGCATCGAGCGCCGTGCGCTACTGATCAATGCGGCGTTCGCGTTGTTCGGCGAGGGCGGCGAGGTCGCGGTGTCCGTGCGTTCGGTGTGCCGCGAATCCGCGTTGAACACCCGTTACTTCTACGAGAGCTTCGGCGACACCGACGAACTGCTGGGTGCGGTCTACGACGAGGTCGCCGACGAGATGAACGCCGGCGTGCAGGCGGCCATCGACGCCGTCGGCGGCACCGACGTGGACCGGATGCGTGCCGGGGTCCGCGCCGTGCTGGGCTTCAGCTCGGCAGATCCGCGCCGCGGTCGGGTGCTGTTCACCGAGGCGCGGGCCAACCCGGTGCTCACCGCGCGACGCCAGATCGCCCAGGAAACCCTGCAGCAGATGGTGCGCAGCCAGCGTGAGCACGCGCATCCGGGCGATGACAGCACCGCGACTCTGGTCGCGGCCGCGATGTTCACCGGCGCGATGGCGGAACTGGCGCAGCAGTGGCTTTCCGGCGCGCTGGGTGCCGATCTGGACGCGGTGGTCGATCACGCCGTCCGATTTGTGCTGCTGACCTCCTGAGTCGGCGCATCGGGGCTACGCTGCGAAGGTGCCGAAACGGCGGTCCTCGGCGGCGGTACCGGCCAACGGCCGGTTGCCGTGGGAGAACCCGTGTCTGTCGGTGCGCAACGAGCACTATGTGGCCCGGACGTCGAGACAGATCCGGGTGCTCGAGGTCGCCGCACTGATCGCGGCCCTGGTCAGCGCGGGCTTCGGGATCTGGGGGCTGGTCGGCGGGTTCGGCGCCCTGCAGGTGGCGATCGTCAACATCGTCTCGGCCGTGTTGTTCCTGGTCATCCCCCTGCTCGGGAAGGTGTCCGACCTGTTGGCGGCGCTGTGCTTCATCGTGGTCGCCTACACCTCGGTGTTCGTCCAGGCTTGGACCATCGGGACGGGATCGGGACTGCAGTTCTACTTCCTGGTGGCCGCCTCGATCCTGGTCTTGGTACTCGGCATCGAGCGCATCGTGCTGGCCGGCGCCCTGGCCGCGCTCGGGGTCGTCCTGGCCACCGTTTTGGAACTGAACATTCCCGATGACACTGGCGTGCAACCGGATTGGAGTATCCGGGTGGGCTTCGTCGTCTCGGTCGCGTCGGCATCGCTGATGGCGGTGGCCACGGTCTGGTACGCGCTGCGGGAGATCCGCCGTGCCGAGGCGGCAATGGAGTTGGAGTACGAACGCTCGGAGAAGCTGTTGGCCAACATCCTGCCGGCGAGCATCGCCGAGCGGCTCAAGGATCCCGGCCACGACATGATCGCCGACTCCTATGACGACGCGTCGATCCTGTTCGCCGACATCGCCGGGTTCACCCGTCGCGCCAGCGAGACCGCCCCGACCGAACTGGTGCGCTTCCTCGACGGTCTCTACACGGAGTTCGACCGGCTGGTGGACCGGCACGGCCTGGAGAAGATCAAGACCACCGGGGATTCCTACATGGTGGTCAGCGGGGTGCCGGAGCCGCGCGCCGACCACCTGCCGGCGCTGGCGAAGCTGGCCCTGGACATGGCGGCCGTGGTCGCCGACCTGCGCGACCCCGCGGGCCGGCCGGTGCCGATCCGGATCGGGATGGCCGCCGGACCGGTGGTCGCCGGCGTGGTGGGTGAGCGCCGATTCTTCTACGACGTCTGGGGCGACGCGGTCAATGTGGCCTCCCGGATGGAGTCCACCGACCAGGAGGGGCGGATCCAGGTGCCCGATGCGGTCTATCGCCGACTGCGCGACGAGTTCCTCTTCGAGGAGCGCGGCGAGGTCGACATCAAGGGCAAGGGGCTGATGCACACCTGGTATCTGCTGGGCCGCTCCGTCGCATCGACCCCAAACAGCGATCGACCCCGAACAGCGATCGACCCGCCCAGTCCGGGACTGGGCGGGTCGAATCCTCGCGGGCGCGTTAGACCTTCCGGTTCTCCGACTTGATCAGCCAGGCCAGCTTCTCGAGGCCCTCGATCTGGCCGTGCAGGATGTCGGCCGTGGTGGGATCCTCGGCGTCGATGGCGTCGTGGACGGCACGCATGGTGTCCACGGTGGCCTGGATCGAGGTCGTGATCAGGTCCACCACTTCCGCGGTGTTCTGCTCATGCGGCGGGAACTCCGGCAAGGAGGTGGTCGCGGCCACGGTATCGGTGCGGCCGTCCGGGACCGCCCACAGCGCCCGCATCCGCTCGGCGATGGTGTCGCTGCCGATCCGGGCGAAGTCGACGAGTTCGTCGAGCTGGAGGTGCAGGTCGCGGAAGTTGCTTCCGACGACGTTCCAGTGCGCCTGCTTGCCCTGCAACTGCAGTTCGATCACGTCGACGAGCACGCGCTGCAGGTTCTCGATAAACTTCTCGGACGGGGCGAATCCGACAATCTCGCTGGCGTCGCGCCGCTTGTTGTTAATGGTTGCTACCGCACTCATTTCTCGTTTTCTCCCTTTTCCGTTGCGCGGATGAATTTGGCGATATTTCGAGTCTAGGGGAAAGTGTCCAGAAGTCTCTCTGTTATGCCTTCCACCTGGGCTGGACCCGTTTTACCACGTCAATCATTTACAACGGGTAACCCGGCGAGGTAATTCCGAAACGGCCTGTAGCCTTCATCACGATAGGTAAGGCAACCCTTCGTTTAATTTAGCCTTTCCTTTATTTCATGATTTCGTCCGAATTCGGCGCCTTTTCTTCGGTCGCGGCCAGACTGCGCGCGTAATTGGCCCCCATCGCCAACAGGGCCAGGCCGACGACCATGAAGACCGCGACCCGGAACATGCCGTCGAGGGTGCCGAGGTCGAACAGGAACAGCTTGGCCGTGGCCGCCGCCGTCAGCGCCAACCCGCCGAGCAGGGGCGCGGTGCGCGCCTCCCCGCCCGAGAGTCGGCGGGCCAGGACGAACAGTGCGGCCGCGGCGCCGATCCAGCAGATGGTGGCGACCATGTGACCGGCCAGAAAGCCACCCTCGCCGGCGACCAGCACCCCGGCGGTGACGGTGAACATGGTGACCGCGTACAGCGCGACGAACGCGGCGGCACCCCAGATGAGACGGGTCTCGTCGTCATCGAGTGGGCCGCGGCCGGCCCAGGTCCAGGCCAACACCAGGGCGACGGCGATGGTCAGCACGCTGGAGATCAACGTCGACACCGCGACCGCGGTGCCCAGGTCGGTCGCCGCCAGTAGCGTCTCCGGCGGGGCGAACGCGACGTACAACATGGCACCCGGCACGGCGAAGCCGGCCGCGACCCACCGGGCGACGCCGCTGCGACGGCCCGCGACGCCCACCATCAGCGAGAGCCCGAGCAGCACCGGTCCCTCGATGTACCCGGCGAAAGCCACGGTCACGGCGATCAGGGCCGAGACCGCCGACAGCGCCGACCAGATCGCGACCACCGCGCCCTCGACGCCCGGCAGCCGGCGGGGCATCGCGACGATCGCCAGCAGGGCCGCGGCGAGCGCGCCGGCGATGAGCACCCCGAGAATGCGCGGTACCGCGGTGGCCGCCGCCAGCGCCGGCAGCGCGCCGGCCACGGTCAGCAGCGCGGTCGCCGCTGGGTAACTCGTGTGCGGCAGCAACAGCAGCGCACCGAGCACGGCCAGCAGGGCCGCGATCGCACAGGCCCCACCCAGCAGCCACACGTCGTCGCCGGAGCCGAGTTCGCCGGCGACCGCGGCAATGAACAACGCGGCCAGCAGCGGCAGCGTCACCGCGGCGGTGCGCGCCGCGTGCATCCACACCCAGTCCTTGCCGAGTTGCACCGGCAGCGTCGCCGCCGACAACGCGATCATGAACCCGATCAGCAGCAGCGTGATCCCATCGGCGACGATCGGGGCCAGGATGGTCAGCGGGACCAGGACCAGCAACCCGAGTTGCTGCGAATCCCAGCGCCGGGCCAGCGTCAGCCCGGCTCCCCCGATCAACGCCGCGAGCGCCAGCCCGGCGGCGCCGGGCAGCCAGCCGTAGATGGTGGTGACGGCGACGACGTCCATGTAGGCCGCCGCGATGCCGGTGGCGGCCAACGCGATCGCGCCGACCTGCCCGCCCGGGCGGCGGTACAGCCGGACGCCGGCCGCCACCAGGCCGCCGGCCAGGAC
>JAEWRC010000147.1 GCA_023460175.1 Actinomycetes bacterium | reverse complement strand
CCGTTCAACCCGTTCGCGCCCCCGCCGCCGCCGGCCGCCCCGGCCTCGGTCACCGAGCAGGAGCCGGTGAACAATTACGGCGTCGATCCGGCGCGCCCGGCCGGTGCCCCCGTCGCCGGCCAGAGCGACGTGCCGTTCGAGGGTCCCCCGCCGTTCCGGCCGCCGACCTTCAACCCGGTCAACGGCTCGATGGTGGGCGTGGCCAAGCCGATCTACATCAACTTCGCGGTGCCGATCGCCGATCGGCAGTTGGCCCAGGACGCCATCCGGATCACGTCGAACCCGCCGGTGCCCGGCCGCTTCTACTGGGTCACCGACAGCCAGCTGCGCTGGCGGCCGCAGGACTTCTGGCCGGCCAACACCGTCGTCAACATCGACGCCGCGGGCACCAAGTCCAGCTTCCGTGCCGGGGACTACCTGGTGGCCACCATCGACGACAGCACCAAGCAGATGGAGGTCCGGCGCAACGGGGAGCTGGAGAAGACCTTCCCCGTTTCGCTGGGCAAGCACGACGGCAAGCACGAGACCCGCAACGGCACCTACTACGTGCTGGAGAAGTTCGAAGAGATGGTGATGGACTCCTCGACCTACGGCGTCCCGGTGGACTCCGCCGAGGGCTACAAGGTCGACGTCGACCATGCGGTCCGCATCGACAACAGCGGCATCTTCGTGCACGGCGCCCCGTGGTCGGTGGGCGATCAGGGCAAGCGCAACGTCACCCACGGCTGCATCAACCTGAGCCCCGCCAACGCCAAGTGGTTCTACGACAACTTCGGCAGCGGTGACCCGGTGGTCATCAAGAACACCCAGGGCGGCATCTACAACCTGCCCGACGGTGCCTCCGACTGGCAGATGTTCTAACCCGCACCACAACGCTAAAAGCGCCCGAGATCAACGGATCTCGGGCGCTTTTGCGTCGTGGGAGAACTCAGTTCCAGATCCGCACCCGCTGCTCGGGCTCCAGGTACAGCGCGTCGTCGGCGCTGACGTCGAAGGCCTCGTAGAACGCGTCCATGTTGCGGATCACGCCATTGCAGCGGAACTCCGGCGGCGAGTGCGGATCGACCGCCAGGCGCCGAATGGACTCGGCGTCACGGGATTTTGTCCGCCACACCTGGGCCCAGCCGAAGAACACCCGCTGCAGGCCGGTCAGCCCGTCGATCACCGGGGCCTCCTTGCCGCCGAGTGAGAGCTGGTAGGCCAGCAGCGCGATCGACAGGCCGCCGAGGTCGCCGATGTTCTCGCCCACGGTGAACGCGCCGTTGACGCGGTGACCGTCGGACAGTTCCCGCGGCACGAACTCGTCATACTGCTCGATGAGAGCCTTTGTGCGCACCCCGAATTCGGCGCGGTCGGCGTCGGTCCACCAGTCCACCAGGTTGCCGTCGCCGTCGTACTTGGCGCCCTGATCGTCGAAGCCGTGCCCGATCTCGTGGCCGATCACCGCGCCGATGCCGCCGTAGTTGGCGGCGTCGTCGGCCTCGGCGTCGAAGAACGGCGGCTGCAGGATCGCGGCGGGGAAGACGATCTCGTTCATCCCCGGGTTGTAGTAGGCGTTGACGGTCTGCGGCGTCATGAACCACTCGTCGCGGTCCACCGGGGCGCCGAGCTTGGCCAACTCGCGGTCGTAGCCCACCTCGTAGCCGCGGCGGTAGTTGCCGTAGAGGTCGGCGCGGTCGACCACCAGCGCCGAATAATCGCGCCACCGCTTGGGATAGCCGATCTTGGCGGTGAACTTGTCCAGCTTCACCAGCGCGCGCTCGCGGGTCTCGGGTGTCATCCAGTCCAGGTCGTTGATGCTGACCCGGTAGGCCTCCCGCAGGTTGGCCACCAGAACGTCCATCCGGGCCTTGTGCTCGGGCGGGAAGTGCCGCTCGACGTAGAGCTTGCCCAGCGTGTCGCCCATCAGGTTCTCCACCAGCGACACGCCCCGCTTCCAACGCTCGCGGATGGCCTCGGTGCCGCTGAGGGTGCGGCCGTAGAACGAGAAGTCCTCGGCCACAATGTCATCGGTGAGCAGCCCGGCGCGGGCGTGGATCAGCTTCCAGCGCAGCCAGTTCTTCCAGGTGTCCAGCGGTTCGTCCGCCCACAGCGCGGCGAACGCCGTGAGGTAGTCGGGCTGACGCACCACGACCTCGGCGGCCTGCTCGCCGCTGGTGCCCAGCGCGCTCACCCAGCCGGCCCAGTCGAAGCCCGGCGCCTCGGCGGGCAGATCGGCGAAGCGGCGCAGGTTGTAGGTCAGGTCGGCGTCGCGGCGCTTGACCACGTCCCAGTGCGCGGCCGCCAGCCGGGTCTCCAGCGCGACGATCGCGGCGGCGGTCTGCGCGTGCTCGTCGGCCGAGCCGCCGTACACCAGCGCGAACATCGCGGCGATGTGCGCGGGGTAGGCGGCCAAGATCTCCGCGTGCGCGGCATCGCGGTAGTAGGACTCGTCGGGCAGCCCCAGACCGGACTGGCTCAGGTGCAGCAGGTAGCGGGTGGAGTCCTTGGAGTCGGTGTCGACGTAGAGGCCCGTGCCGCCGCCGACGCCGGTGCGCTGCAACCGGCCCAGCACCGCGGCCAGGGCGTCGGGATCGGCGGCCTCGTCGATCGGGGCCAGCTCGTCGAGCAGGGGCCCGGCGCCGCGGCGCTCGACGGTGGCCTCGTCCAGGAAGCTCGCATACAGGTCACCGATGCGCTGCTGATCGGTGTTCGGGGCGGCCTCGGCCGCGGCGGCCTCGGTGATCAGGTCGCGGACCTGCTCCTCGGCGCGGTCGTAGAGGGAACGGAAGGCGCCGTCGGTGGCCCGGTCGGCCGGGATGGCGTAATCGCTCAGCCAGCGGCCGTTGACGTGGCCGAACAGGTCGTCCTGCGGGCGGGCATGGTCGTCGACATGGCTCAGGTCCAGACCCGAGCGGATAGCTTCTACCGTCACACTGCCATCCTTACCAGAAACCGGCGGCCACGATTCCCGATGAGCCCGGCAGGTACCCTCACGCCCATGCCCAATGGGGACGATGCCGCCGACGATGCCGCCGAAGACACAGTCGACGACGCTGCCGCCGGTCCCGCCCTCTCCATCTACGGCATCGCCTCGGCGGTGCTGGCGGTGGTGGCCGTGGCCGCGGCCGTGCTCGCGGCCATGATCTGGTCCGGGCACCGCGACCAGGCCGCCGAACTCGACCACCGCACCCAGGTGATGCAGGCCGCCGTGGACTGGACCAACGTGCTGATCAACATGAACGCCGGCACCGTCGACGCCAGCCTGCAGACCCTGCAGGACGGCACCGTCGGCCAGCTGAACTCCGATTTCGACGCCGCGGTGCGGCCCTACCGCGAGGTGGTCCAGACCCTGCAGTCGCGCACCACGGGGCGGATCGAGGCCGTCGCCTTCGAGTCCCTGCACCACGACCTGGACCGCGAGCCGGGGACCCCGCCGCCGCCCTCGCCGTTGCCGCCGGAGATGTCGGCACGCACCGACACGGTGCTGGTGATCGCGTCGTCGGTCAGCGAGAACGTCGGCGGGGAGCCGCAGACGGTGCGCTGGAACCTGCGCCTGGGTGTCTCCGAGGTGGACGGGCAGTTGCTCATCTCGCAGCTGGAGACCGTGCGATGAGAAATGTGTTGCGGGTCATCGCATTCGACCTCGTCGCGCCGCTGGCCGCGATCGCCGGCCTGCTGCTGATCGGGGTGTTCCTCGGCTGGCCGCTGTGGTGGGTGTCGGTGTGCTCGATCCTGTGCGTGCTGATCGTGCAGGCGATGGTGGTCAACGCGGTGCTGTGGCGCCGCGACGGCGTGACCGTGGGCACCGACGACGACGCCGCCGGGCTGCGGTTGACAACGGTGGCGCTGGCCACCGCGTCCCTGGCCGCGGCGGTGCTGGTCGGCTACACCGGGCTGACGCTGCCCGACGAGCGGCTCAACCAGGATTCGGCCGAGGTGGTGCGGCTGGCCAGCGCGGTGTCGGAGGCCACCGCCACGTTCTCCCCGCAGGACCCCACGTCGTCGATCAACCGGGCGGCCGAACTGATGGCCCCCGAACAGGCCGAGGCGTTCAAGGCCAACTTCGGCAAGTCCACCGAAGACCTTGCCCGCAAGAACATCTCGGCGCAGGCGCAGACCATCTCGGCCGGCGTGGAAGTGATCGGTCCCGACGCGGCCAGCGTGGCCGTGGTGCTGCGCTCGACGCAGAACGCGCCCGGCCAGCAGCCCAGCCGGGCGGTGCTGGCGCTGCGGGTGGCGTTGGCCAAGCCGGACGATCGGTGGCTGGTGGTCGACGTGGCGCCCATCAACGCGCCGGCCTGAGTCTTAGCGCAACCGCGCGTGTTCGACCTTCAGGCAGCGGTCCATCACCACCGACATCCCGGCGGCGCGCGCCTCGGCGGCCACTGCCTCGTCGACCAGCCCCTCCTGCAGCCACAGCGTCTTGGGCCGGGTGGGCAGGGCCAGCACCTCGGCCAGCACGCCGGGCAGTTCCTCGGTGCGGCGGAACACGTCGACCAGGTCGGGGACGACGGGAAGATCGGCCAGGCTCGCGTACGCCTGATCGCCGTCGAGTTCGGTGATCGTCGGATTCACCGGGTACAGCGTGTAATCGCCGGTGGCCCGCAGATAGCGGTACACGTCGTTGCTGGGGCGGGCCGGATTCGCCGAGGCGCCGATCACCGCGATGGTCTTGGTGTCGCGCACGATCTGGGCGATTTCCATGTCAGCCTCCCGGCGGGGTGCGGTTCTTGGCGAAGCGGTCGGACAGCCGGCGCATCCGGATCATCAGCGACGCCGGCGGGCTGATCTTCCCGCTCAGATAGACCTTCAGGTCCTCGGTGGGCACGCCGATCCGGGAGGCGAACTCCTGCTCGGACAGGCCGGAACGGTCCAGCAGCAGCCGGATGTGCCGGGCCGCCTCGGCGCGCTCGGTGGCCTCGAGATGTTCCCGGCTGCGGACCAGCACCTCATCGAGGGCCTTGGACACCCCGACCGGTTCGCGGTGCGAGAGCACCTCCTCGACCTGGCGCGCGGTCCGGCCGTAGGGATCGCGCTTGATCGCCACCACGATCCGCTGCCACACGGTGATGTCGCCGTTCTGCAGCGCGGACCGAATGGCCGACGTCGGCCAGAATTCCACCGGGCGATCCTCCGGCCGGCGCGCGCGTGCAGCGGGTGCCCGCCCGCGGTCCGGGCGTGGGTTGCCCGTCTCTCTCGCGGCCAACGTCACCTCGCCTCCTCCAACATCGCCACGGCCACCGACAGGCACCGCTGCCTGACCTCGTCCCACCGCTCGGTCCCCGCCGGGCCCGACCACTCGTCGTCGTCCGCGTCGTGCGGCATGGGATCGGCGAGCCGACGAACGAGCTGGGTGGCGACCCACTGTCGATCGGACGTCTGCCCACAGTAATACCTGTCCATCCCCGCCAGCACCAGCGCCGCGGTCTCCGGGTTCATCACATCGACCAGCTCGGCGAACTCCGCGAAATCGTGGCTGCTGTTGCGGGACATGATCAGGTAGCCCTTGAGCCGCAACGTCTCGGCGCCCGTCGGGATCTGCAACCGGTCCCCGGTGGGCAGCTGCACGGTGGTGGTCTCCAGCGGGATCTGCCGGTGCAGCACCTCGACGTCGTCGTAGCCGAGGTCGGCCACGGTCTCCAGCGCGTCCAGCGCCACCTCGAGCCGGCCGCGCCACACGGTGACCGGGTGCACCGGCCGCGCCGCGCGGGCGGCGTTGCGGCCGCGACCGAGGCGGGGACTGCGCGCGCCGTCGCCGCCCTTGACCTTGCCGGCCAGGCCCGCGCAGCCGGAGAACGCCAGCGGGTCGGCGACCGAGATCGCGTCCGGGGCCATGTCCTTGAGCCGCGCGGCCGACTTGACCACCATCTTCAGATCCCCGCCCGGGGCCACCAGCGAGGAAATGTCGTCGGGGATGATCACCAGATCGCCCAGATCCAGCTTGGGCAGCGGCTTTTCGAAGTCCACCGCGGGCAGGATGCGCGCCAGCCACGACGGCACCCACCAGTTCCACTGATCGAACATCGCCATCAGCGCGGGCACCAGCACCAGCCGCACCACCGTGGCGTCGACGGCGATGGCCACCGCGCACGCGACCCCGAGTTGGGCCACCAGCGGCATGCCGGCGAACGCGAAGCCGATGAACACCGCGATCATGATCAGCGCGGCGCTGGTGATGGTCCGCGCGCTGGTGCTCACCCCGTAGGCGACGGAATCGCGGGTGTCGCCGGTCTGCAGGAAGCGCTCCCGGATCCGGGTGAGCAGGAAGATCTCGTAATCCATCGACAGGCCGAAGGTCAACGCCAGCACCAGCGGCGGGATGGTGCTGTCGATCGAGCCCATCGGTTGGAAACCGAGGGCCTCCAACCAGCCCCACTGGAAGATCATCACCAGGCTGCCGTAGGCCGCGGCCACCGACAGCACGGTCATGATGACGCCCTTGATGGCCAGCACCGGCGAGCGGATCGCGATCAGCAGCATCACGAACGCGATCGCGGCGACGAACAGCACCACCCACGGCTCGGTCTCGGCCACCCGGTCGTCGAAGTCCTTGATCAGCGCGGTGGGCCCGCCGACGTCGATCGAGACGTCCTCCGCGCCGGGGGTCTGCGGCAGTTGTTCGCGCAGCCAGTCGACGGTGCTGCGGGCCGCGTTGTCCTCCGGGTCCACCGACAGCACCCCGGACAGCAGCGCGCTGCGGTCGTCGTCGGAGAACACCGGCGGCGCCACCGACGCAATGTTGATCGCGGCGTCCATCTGCCGGACCACCGAGTCGACGACGGCGGCGTTCGCGGGGGAGGAGGCGTCGCCGTCGGGGAACGTGACGAGCACCCGCACGGGGCCCAGCGCGCCGGGACCCAGCGCCTCGGCGGCCGCGCCCACCCCGCCGCGGATCTCGTGCGAGGAGTCGAACTGGCGCAGCATGCTGTTGCCGAGCGTCATCGAGAACGTCGGGGCGGCCAGCAGCACCAGGAACACCGTGGCCGCGATCGCCGACAGCCACGGCCGGCGCATCACCCCGCCCACCCAGCGGGTCCAGAACCTCGACTGGGTGGCTTCCGAGCCGCGGCCCCAGTGCAGTATCCGGGACCGCTTGGCCACCGACCGGCCGAAGGTCGCCAGCACCGCCGGCGTCAGTGTGGTCGAGGTCAGCACGGCCATCGCGACCGCGAGGATGGCGCCGGTGGCCATCGAATTGAGCACCGGGGTGTCGATCAGGTAGATCCCGGTCACCGACGCGATCACGGTCATCCCGGACAGCACCACGGCCAGCCCGGAGGTGGCCATCGCCGCGTCGGTGGCCTGTTTGACGTCGCGGCCGGCGCGCAGTTCCTCGCGGAAGCGCATCAGGATGAACAGCGAATAGTCGATGGCCAGCGCGATGCCGAACATCGACACCGTCGACCCGACGAACACCGACATGGTGACCACCGTGGACAGCAGGTAGACCACGCCCATGGTGACCACCACGGTGCAGACGCCGACCATCAGCGGCACCGCCGCGGCCGCCAGCGACCCGAACACCGCCAGCAGCACGATCAGCACGATCGGCAGGTTCCACTTCTCGGCCTCGGCGACATCGCTCTTGGTGGCCTCGGCCGCCGCGGCACCCACCGCCCCCTGGCCGATGACGTACAGCCGGACCCGGCCGTCCTTGAGTTCGCCGGGTTCCTCGTCGGCAACGCCGACCTTGTCGCGCAGTTGGTTGGCGATGTCGACGGCGCCGGTGTTCTCGAAGTCCAGTTGCAGGGAGACGACGTAGGGGCGGTCCGGGCGCGGCGGCGGTTGTTGCGGGTTGGGGACCATCGTGATGCTGGGCACCTCGCCGGCGATGCGCTCGAGCGTGGCGACGGCGTCGTTCATGTCCGCGTAGGTGGCATCGGCGCGGGGCGCGGCCACCAACGCCAGCGGCGACGCGCCCTCGCTGGGGAAATGGTCCTCGAGCTGATATTGAACGTGCAGCGACTGGGACCCGGCCACCTCGAAACCGCCGCCGGTGAGATTGCCCGAATTCGACAGGGCCAGATACACCGACGGCACCAGCGCGAGCAGCCAGGCGGTGAGCACCAACCAGCGGAATCTGCGCAGTGTGCCGCTCAGGCGCATCATGAATTGCTGGATGGTGGACTCCCCGATCCTCGGCCGAATTGGGTGGTCGCGAGCGTACCGCAGCACCGGGGACCTGCGCTGACTGTGACCTGCGCCCAAACTCACTTTTGGGCCGCAAAGTGCGAGAGCAGTTCGGCATTTTGTCGATCTCGAGGTACTCGGCGGCCCCCACGAATTGGCCGGCCCCGCGGCCCGGATGGCAAAATCGGCGTGGGCCGCTGCCTGATCGGGGAGCTCATCGGCAAGCTCGTGACCCGTGCAATGAAACGTCGGCGGTCCGCGAACCGATAGATGTTCGCGAACCGTAAGGAGTTTGATTCCCCATGGGTAAATCCGCCCCCTCGATCCGTCGCAAGACCGGCGCCGCGCTCACCGCGACCGCCCTCGGCGGCGTCGCGGCCGTCCTGCTGCTCGGCCCCTCCGCGTCGGCGGCGCCCGACCCGTGCGCGGCCAGTTCGGTGGCCCGGACCATCGGCACGGTAGCCAACAACACCGGCGTCTACCTCGACACGCACCCCGAGACCAACCAGGCGCTGACCACCATCTCCAAGCAGCCCGCCGGCCCGCAGTCGCTGGTCGCGTTGAAGACCTACTTCGAGGCCAACCCGGAGGTGGCCGAGGACATGCAGGGCATCCAGAAGCCGCTGTCCTCGCTGGCCAACAAGTGCAAGCTGCCGATCTCGCTGCCGCAGGTGATGGGCCTGATGCAGGCCGCGCAGCAGGGCGGCGGACTGGCCGGCGCCGCGCAGGCCGTCTCCACCCCGGGCGCGGGTGCCGCGGCCACGACGGGGACCGGCCCGGCGCCGGGG
>JAEWRC010000146.1 GCA_023460175.1 Actinomycetes bacterium | reverse complement strand
CAGGTGCTTGATGGCCTGGAAGCTGCCGATCGGCTTGCCGAATTGCTCACGCACCTTGGCGTATTCGGCGGCGGTGCGCAGGGCCCAGCGGGCGACGCCGGCAGCCTCGGCGGCCAGGACCGTGGCGATCAGGTCCTCGATCCGACGTGCGGGCACCGCCAGCGCGGTGGCCGGCGTCCCGTCGCATTCGACCCGGGCCAAGGGCCGCGAGAAGTCTGTGGCGACAAGCGCTTCCACGGTCACCCCGTCGGCGTCGGCGTCCACCAGGACCCAGCGATCGCCGGCCGGCAGCAGCAACAGGCCGTCCGGCGTCGCACCGAGGACGTGGGCGGCCACCCCGCTGACCCGGTCGCCGTCGAGGTCCAGCTGCGCGTCCAGGGCGAACCCGGCGCTGCGCTGCCCGGAGATGAGGGCCTCCAGCAGGGCCGGGTCGTCGAGCACCAGGGTCGCGAGCGCCGTGCCGGCCACCGGTCCGGGCGCCAGGCCGTGCGCGGCCTCGTCGACCATGGCGCACAGGTCCACGACGCTCGCGCCGGCGCCGCCGGCCTCCTCGGGCACCGCTACGCCGAATAGTCCCAGTTCCGCCAGCCCGGCGTACACCGGGCGCCACGCCTCAGGTTCACCCTGTTCCACGGCCCGGGCCGCGTCGATCCCGCCCGACCCGGCCGCCCAGCTGCGCACCAGGTCACGCGCGGCAAACTGCTCGGAGACACTCGTCTTGGAAGTCACAGAGACCCCTGAATCCTCGTTCGGCGGGTATCGGGCCGTGTGGCCCACTAGAACGTGTTCTAATATTGCCAGTGTCCGCGAGTCAAGTCGAATGCCGGGCGGCAAAAGCCGCCAGTCGATCCGCCCGCAGGCACCCCGGGGAGCGGGGAGGTGGGAAATCAGCGTTTCACATGAGTATCGTTTTTCCCAGGTACGCCCAAGTAAGGAGCACGCGGCAGCATGGCAGCCAATTCACCGTCGGCACCCACCGGTTCACAACCGCGTGAGGTCATGACGGTGGCCGTTCTCGCCGAATCCGAACTCGGCTCCGACGCCCAGCGGGAGCGCCGCAAGCGCATCCTGGACGCCACGATGGCGATCGCCTCCAAGGGCGGTTACGAGGCGGTGCAGATGCGCGCGGTCGCGGACCGCGCCGACGTGGCGGTGGGCACGCTGTACCGCTACTTCCCGTCCAAGGTGCA
This sequence comes from Actinomycetes bacterium, assembly GCA_023460175.1. GTDB lineage: Bacteria > Actinomycetota > Actinomycetes > Mycobacteriales > Mycobacteriaceae > Mycobacterium. The sequence continues at coordinate 37,889 of JAEWRC010000146.1, read as the reverse complement.
CCTGCTGGTCTCCGCGCTGGCCCGCGAATTCGAGCGCATCGACGCCAAGACCGACCGCACCACGGTCTCCGGTGGCACGCCCTATCAGCGGCTGAACTTCATGGTCAGCAAGCTCAACCGGGCCATGCAGCGCAACCCGCTGCTCACCGAGGCCATGACCCGCGCCTATGTCTTCGCCGACGCCTCGGCCGCGGGCGAGGTGGACCACGTCGAGAAGATCATCGATTCGATGTTCGCCCGCGCGATGGCCGACGGCGACCCGACCGAGGATCAGTACCACATTGCCCGGGTGATCTCGGATGTGTGGCTGTCCAACCTGCTGGCCTGGCTCACCCGCCGGGCCTCGGCCACCGACGTCAGCAAGCGGCTGGACCTCGCCGTGCGACTGCTCATCGGTGACGATCAGGCCAACACCCAACCGGCCGTCTGAGCAGGTGAGCCCGCTGCCCGACGAGGTGTCGACCGCGCTGCGAGCCGCGGCCGCGGTCCCGGATCTGCTGGTGGCCTGTGACTTCGACGGGACGATGGCGCCCATCGTCAACCATCCGCCGGACGCGCGCCCCCTGCCCGCGGCCGCCGCGGCCCTGCAGGCGCTGGCCGAACTGCCCGGCACCACCGCCGCATTGATCTCCGGCCGCGCGCTGGCCGACCTCGCGCGGCTGTCCGGGATGCCGCCGACGGTGCACCTGGTCGGCAGCCACGGCGCCGAGTTCAGCACGGGCTTCACCCGCGACATCGATGAGCGGGCGCTGGCCACCATCAAGTCGGAGCTGACGGCCATCGCCTCGCGGTACCCCGGGGTGACGGTCGAACCCAAGCTCGCCAGCGTGGCCCTGCACGTGCGCAACGCCAGCGCCGACGACGGCGCGGCCGCGCTGGCCGACGCCGAGGCCGCCGCGCAGTCCTGGGACGCCGAGGCCACGGCCGGCAAGGCCGTCCTCGAGTTCGCGGTGATCACCACCGACAAGGGCGAGGCCATCGACATCCTGCGGGAGCGCACCGGGTCGACGACGGTCATCTACTTCGGCGACGACGTCACCGACGAGAAGGCCTTCCGGCGCATGCGCGACACCGACGTCGCGGTGAAGGTGGGCCCGGGTGACACCCTGGCCGGCTTCCGAGTGGCGGCGCCCGAGGATGTCGAGGCGGCCCTGCAGCTGCTGCTCGACGAGCGCAGCTAACCCGGCGGGCCGGCGGTACGGCCGCGCACCAACTCGGTCGGCAGGACGTCGAGCACCGGCAGGCCGGATCCCGGCGGGTTGAGCAACAGATTCCCTGCGCGCCTGCCCTTTTCGAAACTCGGCTGGACGACGGTGGTCAGGCCTCGCTTCAGCGCCTCAGGCACGCCGTCGAAGCCGGTGACGGTGATCTGGCCGGGCACATAGATGCCGCGGGCCCGCAGGTGGTCCATCGCCGAGAGGGCCAGCACGTCGGCCGTGCACATCAGCGCGGTGATCCTCGGATCGGCGGTCAGGGCCAACTCGGCCGCGGTACCGCCCGAAATGGCATCGTGCTCAAAGCTTTCCACGATGGTCAGCTTCTCGGGGTCCAGTCCGGCCGCGGCCATGGCCTCGTGCACCCCGGCGATGCGTTCGCGCTGCGCGCGGAAGTGTGTGTCGCGCAGTCGGTCCGGACCCACCAGCGCCGCTTGGCGCTCCGCCCTGGAGCGGCGTTCGCGTCCCAATCGCATGGTCAGCAGGCCGATGTCGCGGTGCCCGAGGCCGATCACGTACTCGGCCAGCTCGCGCATGGCGGCCCGGTCGTCGATGCCCACCCGAGAGGCCCCGGGCACCTCCGGCGGCTGATCGACGATGACCACCGGCAGCTGCCGGTCCAACACCAGATCGAGGTACGGATCGTCGTCGGCCGCGGCGTAGACGACGAAGCCGTCCACCCCCGCGGACAGCACCGCCGCCGAGCCCTCCTCGACGGAGCGGCTGGGCCCGACGGCCACCAGCAGCAGCCCCTGGCCGGTCTCCTCGCACGTTTCGGCCAGGCCCGCCACGAAGTTCAGCGCGGCGGGGTCGCTGAACGAGTAGGTCAACGGTTCGGTGATCACCAGGCCGACCGCCCCGGCCTTGCGGGTGCGCAGCGAGCGGGCCACCGGGTCGGGCCCGGCGTAGCCGAGCCGCTTGGCCGCGGTCAGGATGCGCTCCCGCAGCTCGGCCGAGAGCTGATCCGGCCGGTTGTAGGCATTGGAGATGGTGGTGCGCGAGACCTTGAGTTCGGCGGCCAGCGAAGCCAGCGTGGCCCGACGCTTCGGCGTGGGGCTTCTGGACATGTTCGGTGACGTTAGCCGATGGGCGCCTCGTCGTGCGCCGAGACGACGCCTTGGGCCGCGCCGGGTGCCCGTCGGCCGCCGTCGGTGCGCTCCACGACGGCCCAGATCAGCAACCAGATCACCGTCACGATGGTGACGATGACGAAGCTCGGCGGCAGATTGAACATCGCCGACAGCGTCAGGCCCACCCACACCGAGGACACCGACAGCGCCGTGGACAGCGCCATCGCCACCCCGGGGCGCGCCGTGAGCATGATCGCGGTGGCGGCGGGGGTGACGACGAGGGCGAAGAGCAGCAGCGTGCCCACGGCCTGCACCGCCATGGTGATCGCCAGGCCCAGCATCACCATGAAGATGACCGAGAGCAGTCGCACCGGAACACCCTTGGCCTCGGCGACCTCGGCGTTGATCGAGGCGAACAACAGCGGGCGGTAGACGAAGGCCGTCGCCGCGGCCAACACGACGACGGCGACCGCGAACACCAACAGCTGCTGCTGCGTCACGGCCAGCAGATTGCCGAACAACACGTTGGTGACGATGTTGCTGCCCTTGGTGGCCAGGGAGCTGAAGAACAATCCCAACCCCGTCGCCGCGGCCAGCACCGTACCGGTGGCGACCTCGCGGTCCTCGGCGCGCTTGCCGAGCGCGCCGATGACCAGGGCACCGCCGATGCAGAACACGGCCAGCCCCAGCGTGACCGGCAGGCCGAGCAGCACCGCGCCGGTGGCACCGGGGAAACCGATGTGCGCCAGGGCATGTGCGGCGAAGGCACTGTTGCGCACGACGGTGAAATACCCGATGAGCCCGGCGGCCAGCGCCACCAGCGTGCCGCCGATCAGGGCGTTGCGCATGAACGCCGAGGTGAGGATGTCCCACCAATGTTCCTGGTAGCCGATGGCGATCACGGTGGTGTGCATCAGATGCTCCGCATGTACAGCTCGCCCTGCGGCGTGTGGACCACCTGGATGGAGGTGCCGTAGAGGTGGCTCAGGAGATGCTCGTCGACCACTTCGTCCATGGTGTTGAAGTGCGCGTGCCCATCGAGCAGGTAGATCGCCCCGTCGAGGATGCCCAGCAGCGGGTTGAGGTCGTGCGCCACCACCAGGATCGTGACGCCGAACTGCTCGCGGATCCGGGCCAGCAACCCGACGATGTCGCGCTGGTTGCGGACGTCCAGGGAGGTCAGCGGCTCGTCGAGGATCAGCAGCGGCGGCGCGGTGACCAGCGCTTCGGCGATCGCGATGCGCTGACGCTGTCCGCCGGACAGTTGGCACAGCCGGCGCTGGGCGAAGGACTCGGCGTCCAGTGCCGCGAGCACCTCGTCCACCCGGGCCCGTTCGGCCGCGCTGGCGCGCCCGAATCCCCAGCGGTGGCCGGTCAGGCCGAGCAGCACCGCATCGCAGGCCCGGATCGCGTTACCGGCCGCGCGGGCGTAGTGCTGCGGGACGTACCCGATGGAACGGGTCGCCTGCCCGGCCGGCTTGCCGAGCACCTCGATGGATCCCGACGCCACCGGCAGCAGCCCCAGCGCGGCCTGCAGCAGGGTGGTCTTGCCCGAACCGCTGGGGCCGATGATCGCGGTGATGCTGCCGACCGGGACGTCGAAGGTGCCCTCCGACCAGATCAGTCGCCCCCCGCGGACCACGCTGACGTCGTCGAACGACAGCGCCCACGGGCCGTGCGGCGAACCGCCGTCAGGCGCTGACACCGAGCGCCTCGGCCAGGGCGGTCAACTGATCCACCTGCCAAGCCTGGAACGAATCGGAGCCCGGCGCCACCGTTTCGGTGACTTCGACCAGCGGGATCCCGGCGGCTTCGGCGGCGCTGCGCAACTGCGCGGGCATCGACCCTTCGGTCTGGGTGTTGACGATCAACACGTCGACGCCGCGGTCCTCGAGCAGGGTCAGGAACGCCGCGAGATCGCCCGGCGACGGGTCGGTCTCGTTGCTGGCGGCGACCTGATACCCGGGCGGGGTGCGGTCCTGCAGGCCGACGGCGGCGGCCATGTCGTCGAACACCGCCTCGGTGGCGGCGTAGGTCTTGCCCGCGGCCTCGCTGCGGACCCGCTCGATCAGGGCGTCGTATTCGGCGGTGCGCTCGGCGAATTCGGCCCGACGCGCCTCGAAGTACTCCCGCGCCTCCGGGGCGAGGTTGCCGAGTTCGGCGGTGACCGCATCGGCCATCGCGTGCACCGTGGCGGGCCGGTACCAGGCGTGCGGATTGCTGCTGCCGTGATCGTGGCCGTCGTGGTCGTGGCCGTCGTGGTCGTGCCCGTGGTCATGGTCACCGTGGTCATGGCCCTCGTGATCGTGGCCCTCGTGATCGTCCCCGCCGGCGAGGTCGACCGCGCTGATCAGCGGGGCCTCCGGCGCGGAGGTGGCGGCCAGCTTGGCGGCCCACTCGTCGTAGTGACCACCGTTGATGACGACCAGCTGGGCATCCTCGAAGACCACCGCGTCCGACGGCGCGGGTTCGTAGTCGTGCGGGTCCACCGAGGAGCCCGCGATCACGGTCCGGACCTGCGCGCAGTCACCGCCGAGCTGGGAGACGATGTCGCCCCACTGATCGACGCTCACCACCACCTCGACGGGGGCGGTCGGGCACGCGCCCGGCTCGGCCTGGGTCGCAGCGGTTTCCTCGGAGCCGCAGGCCGCCAGAGCCCACGGGGTCAGCAGCGTCAGCGCCGCTGCCGCGCCCAGCTTCGAGGGGTTCACCATCCGCATGGCGATAACGATAACCGTTTGCAATAAGGATCGCGACTCGGGGGATGCGCCGCCCCGCTTAGGCTTGCCATATGGCCTCGGTTGATCTGAACGCCGACCTCGGCGAGGGTTTCGGCATCTGGGAACTCGGTGATGATGCCGCAATGCTGGACGTCGTGTCCAGCGCAAACCTGGCGTGCGGCTTCCACGCCGGCAACCCGGCCCGGCTGGCGCACGCCTGCGCCGCGGCGGCGCACCGCCAGGTTTCCGTCGGAGCGCAGGTCAGCTATCAGGACCTGTCCGGTTTCGGCCGGCGGTTCATCGATGTGGAACCCGACGAGTTGACCGCCGACGTCATCTACCAGATCGGTGCCCTGCAGGCGCTCGCGCACACCGCCGGAACATCCGTGCGCTACGCCAAACCCCATGGTGCGCTGTATAACTCGATCGTCACCCACGAGGCCCAAGCGCGTGCGGTGGCCCGGGCCGTGCACGCCGTGGACCCCGACCTGCCGGTGCTCGGGATGGCCGGGTCGGCCTTCTTCGCCGAGGCCCACAAGCTGGGCCTGCGCACCGTCTCGGAGGTGTTCGCCGACCGGGCCTATCGCCCCGACGGCCAACTGGTGTCGCGGCGCGAACCGGGAGCGGTGCTGCACGACAGCGATCAGATCGCCGAACGCATCATCGCGATGGTGCGCACCGGCCGGGTGATCGCCACCGACGGGTCCGCAATCCCCGCCGAGGTCCAATCCATCTGCGTGCACGGCGATTCGCCCAGCGCGGTACAGATCGCCCGGGCGGTACGGCAACGCCTCCTCGGCGAGGGCATCACCGTCACGGCGTTCGTCTGATGCGCCTCAAGCCGGGCCGCCCCGACCTCGCCCGCTACGCCCACCTGTTCGCCGTCCCGGCGGCCACCGCCGACACGGCGCCGTCGATCACCTGGCTCGGGGTCTCCACACTGCTCATCGACGACGGCACCACCGCGATCATGACCGACGGCTTCTTCTCCCGGCCGAGCCTGGCCCGCATCGGGCTGGGGCGCATCGCGCCGTCGAAGCCCCGCGTCGACGGCTGCCTGGCCCGGGTCGGCGTGCACCGATTGGCGGCCGTGCTGCCGGTGCACAGCCACTTCGACCACGCGCTGGACTCGGCGCTGGTCGCCGAGCGCACCGGCGCGGTGCTGGTCGGCGGATCATCGGCCGCGCACGTGGGCCGCGGCCACGGCCTGCCCGCCGAGCGGATCGTCGAGGCCACCCCCGCCGAACCGCTCACCGTGGGCAACTTCGAGATCACCCTGGTCGAGTCGGAACACTGCCCGCCGGACCGCTTCCCGGGCGAGATCGAGGCCCCGGTGCGGCCGCCGGTGCGGGTGTCGGCCTACCGCTGCGGTCAGACCTGGTCGACCCTGGTGGGGCACCGCCCCAGCGGCCGGCGCTGCCTGATCCAGGGCAGTGCCGGATTCCGCCCCGGCGCACTGGCCGGACACCGCGCGGAGGTCGCCTATCTCGGGCTGGGCCAGCTGGGCCTGCAGCCGGAGTCCTACCTGGTCGACTACTGGCAGGAGACCGTGCGCACCGTGGGTGCCCGCACGGTGATCGGGATCCACTGGGACGACTTCTTCCGGCCGCTGTCAAAACCGCTGCGCGCCTTGCCCTATGCGGGCGACGACCTCGATGTGTCGCTGCGGGTGCTGGGCGAGTTGGCCCGCGCCGACGGCGTCGCACTGCACCTGCCGACGCTGTGGTGCCGCGAGGACCCCTGGCCCGAAGACAGCTAGGAGCGCCGGCGCTGCCGGGCGATCTCGGCGAGCACCACCCCGGCCGCCACCGAGGCGTTCAACGATTCGGTGGGCCCGGCCATCGGGATCGACACGACGGCATCGCAGTTCTCCCGGACCAGCCGGGACAGACCCTTGCCCTCGGACCCGACGACCACCACGGTGGGGCCGGTGGCCTCGAGTTCGTCGAGCGTGGTGTCGCCCTCGGCGTCCAGACCGACCACCTGCAGACCTTCGTTCGCCCAATCCTTCAGCGTGCGATTGAGATTCGTCGCCCGGGCCACCGGCGTACGCGCCGCCGCGCCGGCGCTGGTGCGCCAGGCCACCGCGGTCACCGAGGCGGAGCGGCGCTGCGGGATCAGCACGCCCTGCCCGCCGAAGGCCGACACCGAGCGCACGATCGCGCCCAGGTTGCGCGGATCGGAGATGTTGTCGAGGGCCACCAACAAGGCGGGTTGGGTGTCCTCGACGGCCGCGCGCAGCAGATCGTCGGGGTGCGCGTAGTCGTAGGGCGGCACCTGCAGGGCGATGCCCTGGTGCAGCCCGTTGGTGCTCATCCGATCGAGATCCACCCGGGCCACCTCGAGGATGGCGATACCCGTATCCGCCGCCCGCGCAACCGATTCGGTGAGTCGCTCGTCGTTCTCGGTGCCCAGCGCGACGTAAAGGGCGGTGGCCGGAACCCCGGCCCGCAGGCACTCCAACACCGGGTTGCGGCCCAACACGATCTCGGTGTCGTCGGTCTTCTTGGGGCGGCCCTGCTGCTGGCGGGCGGTGCGCTTGGCCTTCTTTGCCGCGGGATGGTTCGGCCGCATGTGCGCCGGCGGGGTCGCGCCCCGGCCCTCGAGCCCGCGGCGGCGCACGCCGCCCGATCCGACGGTGGGGCCCTTCTTGGTGCCGGCCTTGCGGACGGCGCCGCGACGTTGGGAGTTGCCGGCCATTACGCGTCGTTCCTGTCCGCCAGCGACCACTGGGGACCGTCAGCTGTGTCGGTCACCTCGATGCCGGCTGCTTTGAGCCGGTCCCGGATCCGGTCGGCCTGCTCCCAATCCCGTTGTGCGCGGGCCTCGGTGCGGTTCTCCAGCGCCCAATGCACCAGCGTGTCGACGGCGGCCAGCGCCGCCGACGTCTCGTCGCGGGACTCCCAGCGCTCGTGCAGCGGGTCGCAGCCCAAGATCTCCATCATCGCCCGAATGGCCGCGGCGGCGGTCATCGCGGCCTCGTGGTCGCCGGCGTCGAGGGCGCGGTTGCCGTCGGCGCGCGCGGCGTGGATCTCGGCGAGCGCGATCGGGACCGCGAGGTCGTCGTCGAGGGCGGCGGCGAAGCGGTCGGTCCAGGTGCTCGGCGTCACCGCTCCGACCCGGCTGCGCACGCGGTGCAGGAAGTCCTCCACGCCGGCGTAGGCCTTGACCGCGTCCTGCAGGGCGGTCTCGGAGAACTCCAGCATGGACCGGTAGTGCGCACTACCCAGGTAGTAGCGCAGCTCGGCCGGCCGAACCCGCTGCAGCACAGCCGGAATGGACAGCACGTTGCCCAGCGACTTGCTCATCTTCTCGCCGCCCATGGTGACCCAGCCGTTGTGCAGCCAGTACTGGGCGAAGCCGTCACCGGCCGCGCACGCCTGCGCGATCTCGTTCTCGTGGTGCGGGAACACCAGATCCATGCCGCCGCAGTGGATGTCGAAGGCCGCGCCCAGGTATTCATGGGCCATCGCGACGCATTCGGAGTGCCAACCGGGCCGGCCCCGCCCCCACGGCGTCGGCCAGGACGGCTCGCCGGGTTTGGCGCCCTTCCACAGCGTGAAGTCGCGTTGGTCGCGCTTGCCCTCGGCCACGCCCTCGCCCTGGTGCACGTCGTCGATGCGGTGCCCGGACAGCGCGCCGTACTCGGGGAAGCTCAGCACGTCGAAGTACACGTCACCGGCGCCGGTGTAGGCGTGGCCGGTGTCGATGAGCCGCTCGATCAGCTCGACGATCTGGGTGATGTGCCCGGTGGCGCGGGGTTCGGCCGACGGCGGCAGCACGCCCAGCGCGTCGTAGGCGGCCGAGAAGGCCCGCTCGTGGGTGGCGGCCCACTCCCACCACGGCCGGTCCGCGGCGGCGGCCTTGTTGAGGATCTTGTCGTCGATGTCGGTGACGTTGCGGATGAAGGCAACGTCGTAGCCCTTGGCCATCAGCCACCGGCGCAGCACGTCGAACGCCACTCCGCTGCGGACGTGGCCGATGTGCGGCAGCCCCTGCACCGTGGCTCCGCACAGGTAGATGGAGGCGTGGCCGGGGCGCACCGGGACGAAGTCGCGCACGGCACCGGTCATGGTGTCGTGCAGTCTCAGCCCACCGAGTGGGCCGCCGTGGGCGGTCACGACGGGCCAGCTTACCGGCCTGAGCGGGCGAAACCGACTCAGGCCCGGTCAGCGACCACCAATGCGGTGGCAATCGCCGCCAGACCCTCGCCTCGCCCGGTCAGGCCCAGCCCATCGGTGGTGGTCGCCGAGACCGACACCGGCGCGCCCAGCAGGTGCGAAAGCCGCTCCTGGGCCTCGACCCGGCGCGGCCCGATCTTCGGGCGGTTGGCGATCACCTGGACCGCGGCATTGCCGACCCGGAAGCCGGCCTCGGTGAGCAGGCCCCGCACATGGGTCAGCATGTCCGCGCCGGTCACACCCGCCCAGCGGGGGTCGTCGACCCCGAAGACCCCACCGATGTCGCCCAGCCCGGCCGCGGAAAGCAACGCATCGCACAGCGCGTGCGCGGCGACGTCGCCGTCGGAATGACCCGCGCAGCCGTCGGCGTCGTCGAACCGCAGCGCCAGCAGGTTGCACGGGCGGCCCGGTTCGATCGGGTGTACATCGGAGGCCAACCCGACCCGCGGCAGTTCGGTCACGCGGAATCGGCCAGCAGGGTCTCGGCCAGCTTCAGGTCGAGCGGGGTGGTGATCTTGAAGGCCAGCGGGTCGCCGTCGACGGTCTGCACCTGCGCACCGATGTTCTCCACCATCGAGGAGTCGTCGGTGAACACGCCCGGCTGCGCCCGTTCGAAGGCGCGCAGCAGGACGTCGGTGCGGAAACCCTGCGGGGTCTGCACCGCACGCAACCCGGACCGTTCCGGGGTGGCGATCACGGCGCCGTTGGCGTCGACGACCTTGATGGTGTCGGCGACCTCGCAGGCCGGGACGACGGCGCCGTATCCCTCGCCCAACGCCGCGACCACCCGCGCGATGAGCGCGGGTGGTGTGAGCGGCCTTGCGGCGTCGTGGACCAGCACGAACTCGGGTGTGCCGGCCGCCCCGAGGGCCAGCCGGACCGACTCGGCCCGGTCGGACCCGCCGGCGACGACCGTCACCGCGGAACCCAGGATCAAGCGGGCCTCGTCGGTGCGGTCCGGCGGGACCGCCACCACGATCTGGTCGACGGCCTCGGACTGCGCAAGCGCCTCGATGGCGTGTTCGACGATCGGTTTACCGGCCAGCTTGGCGAACGCCTTGGGTATCCCGGCGCCGAGGCGCTGACCCGAACCGGCCGCCGGAACGATGGCGACAGTGCTCATGCCGACTAGGAGGCTGCTGCCAGAACCTCGTCGAGAATGGTCTCCGCCTTGGCGTCATCGGTGTTCTCCGCCAACGCCAGTTCTCCGACGAGAATCTGCCGCGCCTTGGCCAGCATCCGCTTCTCCCCCGCGGACAAGCCCCGCTCCTGGTCGCGCCGCCACAGGTCACGAACCACCTCGGCGACCTTGTTCACGTCACCGGAGGCCAACTTCTCGAGGTTGGCCTTGTAGCGCCGGGACCAGTTGGTCGGCTCCTCGGTGTGCGGCGCGCGCAACACCTGGAAAACCTTGTCCAGCCCCTCCTGGCCGACGACGTCGCGGACGCCGACATACTCAGCATTGTCTGCGGGAACTCGAACGGTGAGATCGCCCTGGGCAACCTTCAAGACGAGATATTCTTTCTGCTCGCCTTTGATGGTTCGGGTTTCGATCGCCTCAATCAACGCAGCACCGTGGTGTGGATAGACAACGGTGTCTCCGACTTTGAAAATCATCAGATTCGAGCCCCTTTCACTCCTCCACAATAGCACGGTGTTGCCGAGCACACAGATCAACGGTGCAGGTCAGGGGCACAACAGGTGAACCATGGGGGTTGACACAGCTAAGAATACGTGCAACGAGCGGGCCCCAAAGTGACACGGCCGGAGGACCTTTCCGCGACCTCGGCTACCGCCCAAACCCGCCACCTACTACTGTGCATAGTCGAACTTGTGCCGGTCGCGAGCAGGAGGCTTTCCGTGATCTCTTTTGATGCCAGCCGGGCTTTCCGTGCGCGGGCCGGTCGACGCATCGGCGTCGCAACCTGCGCGGCACTGGGCGCTCTGGCAATCGCCGGATGCGGGTCCGGTCAGATCACCGACACCGCCACCCAGGAACCGGCCGTCAACGGCACGCTGGTCACCCTCGACAACATCGCGGTGCGCAACATCCACATCCAGGCCGTGGAAACCGGCGACGGGCTGCAGCCCGGCCAGGACGTCGACCTGATCTTCACCGCCACCAACCAGTCGCCGGAGAACGACGACCGGCTGGTCAACATCACCTCCGAGATCGGCGAGGTCACCTTCACCGGTGACGGCGAGCTGCCCGCCGGTGGCGTGCTGGTCGTCGGCAGCCCCGACGGCGTGGACGCCCTCGAGCAGATCGAGCCCGCCGACACCGCCGAGGCCACCGTCGCGCTGACCCAGCCGATCCGCAACGGGTTGACCTACGCCTTCACCTTCGAGTTCGAGCAGGCCGGCGAAGCCACCGTGGCCGTGCCGATCTCGGCGGGCAACGCGCCGCGTCGCGACGCCCACTAGGCCGCCCACTAGGTCGCCCGACCGGCGTGCTGTCACACCCTGCCGCTACCGTCACGGCGTGAGCAGGTCTTCGTCGAAAACTCGGGTGCAGTACCGCTGCACCGAGTGCGATCACGTCACCGCCAAATGGGTCGGTCGCTGCCCGGAATGCGGGACCTGGGGCACCGTCGAGCAGGCACCGGTCCTGACCGCCGCGGGCGGCCGCAGCCACCGCGCGGTCGCGCCGGCGTCGGCGGCGGTCTCCATCAGCGCCGTCGCGGCCGACAACACGCGGCACTTCCCCACCGGCGTCAGCGAACTCGACCGGGTGCTCGGCGGCGGCATCGTGCCCGGTTCGGTCACGCTGCTGGCCGGTGAACCCGGGGTCGGCAAATCGACCCTGCTGCTCGAGGTCGTGCATCGCTGGGCGGAGACCGGCCGCCGCGCGCTGTACATCTCCGGCGAGGAATCCGCCGGCCAGATCCGGATGCGCGCCGAACGCACGGGGTGCACGCACTCCGACGTCTTCCTGGCGGCCGAGTCCGATCTGGACACGGTGTTCGCGCATCTGGAGACGGTCAAGCCCACGCTCGTCGTCGTCGACTCGGTGCAGACGCTGTCCACCACCGACACCGACGGGGTCACCGGCGGCGTGACCCAGGTGCGGGCCATCACCACGGCGTTGACCAGTTACGCCAAGGCCGCCAGCAATCCCGCGGTCGCGATGGTGCTGGTCGGTCACGTCACCAAGGACGGCGCCATCGCCGGCCCCCGTTCGCTCGAGCATCTGGTGGACGTGGTCCTGCATTTCGAGGGCGACCGCAACACCGCCCTGCGGATGGTCCGCGGCGTCAAGAACCGCTTCGGCGCCTCCGACGAGGTCGGCTGTTTCATGTTGCACGACAACGGCATCGAATGCGTCGCCGACCCGTCGGGGCTGTTCATGGATCAGCGCCCGGAGCCGGTGCCGGGTACCGCCGTCACGGTCACGATGGATGGCAAGCGGCCGCTGATCGGCGAGATCCAGGCCCTGGTCGGGACGGCGACCGCACCCTCGCCGCGGCGGGCGGTCAGCGGCCTGGACCAGTCGCGCGCGGCGATGACCGCCGCGGTGCTGGAGAACCGGGCCGGGCTCCCCCTCGGTCAGCGCGACATCTACCTGTCCACCGTCGGCGGGATGCGGTTGACCGACCCGTCGTCGGACCTGGCGGTCGCGCTGGCCATCGCGTCGTCGTTCGCCGATCTCTGCCTGCCCGCCTCGACGGTGGCCATCGGCGAGGTCGGCCTGGCCGGGGATCTGCGCCGGGTCACCGGGATCGAACGCCGGTTGGCCGAGGCGGCCCGGCTCGGGTTCACCACGGCGCTGATCCCGCCCGGCGCCAAGACCATCCCGCCCGGCCTGCGCACCCTGGAGGTGGCCACCGTGGGCGAGGCGCTCAAGGCGCTGCTGCGCATCGCGCACCAGCCCGCCAGCAAACCGCCCGAGGTCAAGGCCGCGGCGCGGCCCGGTCTCAAACTGGTGGACGGCGCACCGGGACGGACCCCGACGGGGGACAATGATCAGCCGTGACACCAGCCAGGAGGAACTCGGCCAACGCCGTGCGGACCCGGCCCACGCTGCGCGAGACCATCGGGCGGCTGGCGCCGGGCACCGCGCTGCGTGACGGGTTGGAGCGGATCCTCCGGGGACGCACCGGCGCGCTGATCGTGCTCGGGTACGACGAGCGGGTCGAGGCCATCTGCGACGGCGGCTTCTCGCTGGACGTCCGCTACGCCCCGACCCGGCTGCGGGAACTGTCGAAGATGGACGGCGCGGTGGTGCTGTCCAGCGACGGCGGCCGGATCGTGCGGGCCAACGTGCAGCTGGTCCCGGATCCGTCGATCCCCACCGACGAGTCCGGCACCCGGCACCGGTCGGCCGAGCGCACCGCGATCCAGACCGGCTACCCGGTGATCTCGGTCAGCCATTCGATGAGCATCGTCACGGTCTACGTGGCCGGGGAGCGGCACGTGGTCGCCGATTCGGCCACCATCCTGTCCCGGGCCAACCAGGCGATCGCCACCCTGGAGCGCTACAAGGCGCGGCTGGTCGAGGTCAGCCGGCAGCTCTCGGCGGCCGAGATCGAGGACTTCGTCACGCTGCGCGACGTCATGACCGTCGTGCAGCGGCTGGAGATGGTCCGCCGGATCGGTCTCGAAATCGATTCCGACACAGTGGAACTCGGTACCGACGGCCGTCAGCTACGGCTGCAGCTCGAGGAGCTGCTGGGTGGCAACGAGACGTCGCGGGAGCTGATCGTGCGCGACTACCACGCCAACCCGGACGCGCCCACCAAGGCTCAGATCGCCGAGACGTTCGAGGAACTCGACAGCCTCTCGGACACCGAACTGCTGGACTTCACGACGTTGGCGCGGGTCTTCGGCTACCCCTCGACCGCGGACGCCCAGGACTCCGCGTTGAGTGCGCGCGGCTACCGGGCGATGGCCGAGATACCGCGGCTGCAGTTCGCCCACGTCGATCTGCTGGTGCGCACGTTCGGTTCGCTGCAGGGCCTGCTGGCCGCCAGCGCGACCGACCTGCAGTCGGTGGAGGGGATCGGCGCCATGTGGGCCCGCCACGTCCGCGAGGGACTCTCGCAGCTGGCCGAGTCGACGATCGCCGACCGGCTGGCCTGAGCCCGTCCGTCAGCCGGCGGGCGGCGGTCCGTCGCCGGGCGGCGGCTCCGCGGGCGCGGGCGGCGGGGCCTCACCGGCCTCGGCGAGGATGAAGGGCACGGACGCCGATCTGAGGTTGCCCAGCTGAACCACCAGGTTGTAGGTGCCGGGCCCGATGGGTTCCCGCGGCAGCGGGCACTGCGGCTCCGAGCCCATGCCCGTCCAGGTGACCTCGGTGGTGACCTGCTCGCCCGGGGTGAAGGTCTTCACCAGCGTCTCGTTGGACGGCGCGCAGTCCAGGTTGGACCACAGCCGCTGGTTGTCCAGCGAGTACACGTACGCCGAGAGCACGGCGGCGCCGACATCACGCTGGCAACCGACCAGGCCGATGTTGGTGACCACCATGGTGAATGTCGGCTGATCGCCGATGGTGTAGCGCGGTTCGTTGGTGATGCCCTTGACCGCCAGCGCGGAGTCCGGGCAGTCGTCGCCCTCCTGCAGCACCGGCGGGGGCTCGACGGCGGCGGTGGGGGTGGGCGTCGGCGGCGGGGCCTCCTCGGCGGGCGGCACCACCGGGGTCTTCACCTCGGGGTCCGGCGCTTGGGCCAGCGGCCCCTCGGAGGTGTTCGCATCGCCGGCGCCGGCCTCGTCGGTCGCTTCGCCGCCGCCACGGGTCACCGCGATCAGGATCGCGACGATGATCACCAGGACCAGAGCCGCAACGCCGAACGCCAATGCCCGACGGCGCCGGTAGATCTCCGGCGGGAGGGGGCCATGCGGGTCTGAATCCAACACGGTCTAACGGTAAGGGCAGGTCACCACAACGTGTTCGACCTGGGACGGCGTGTCGCCGCCGGACCCGGCAAGCCAGGGGGTATTGGCCCGCGGGTGGGACTAGATGCTCTCGGGAGCCTCATCGCCGATCTCGCCGACCCGGGCGCGCAGCGCCGCCCGCCCGTCGGACAGGTGGTAGGTCACGCCGACGATCGCCAGCCGGCCGTCGTCGATGCGGTCCTTGATCTCGGTGGACCGGGCCACCAGCTGCACGCCGGTCTCGATGACGTGGCGGGCTTCGAACTCGTCGACCGTCGTCAGCCCGTCACGGCGACCCAGCAGTACCGAGGAGGTGACCCGCTCGACGACGTCGCGGACGTAGCCCGGCGGGATCTCCCCCTCGTCGAGGGCCGACAGCGCGGCCTTGACGGCGCCGCAGCTGTCGTGGCCGAGCACCACGATCAGCGGCACATCCAGGATGGCCACCGCGTACTCGACCGAGCCCAGCACGGCGGAGTCGAGAACGTGACCGGCGGTGCGCACCACGAACATGTCGCCGAGGCCCTGATCGAAGATGATCTCGGCGGCCACGCGGCTGTCGCCGCAGCCGAAGACCACCGCGGTCGGTGTCTGGTTGTTCTCGAGGCTGGTGCGGTGCTCGATGCTCTGGCTCGGATGCAGGGGCTTACCCGCGACGAAGCGCTCGTTACCCTCCTTGAGTGCCTTCCAAGCTGTCACGGGACTGGTATTCGGCATACCCGACATTGTGCACCCACCCCGAACAGGGGCTGCGATGAGCATCGATGCCGACGAACTGCTCGCCTGGTACGAGCGGGAACGCCGCGACCTCCCCTGGCGCGATCCGGCGGTGAGCGCCTGGCAGATCCTGGTCAGCGAGTTCATGCTGCAGCAGACGCCGGTGGTGCGGGTGCTGCCGATCTGGCTGGATTGGGTGCAACGCTGGCCCACCCCCTCGAGCACGGCGGCGGCCGGTTCCGCCGAGGTGCTGCGGGCCTGGGGCAAGCTCGGCTATCCGCGCCGGGCCATGCGGCTGCATCAATGCGCCGAGGTGATCGCCGAACAACACGGTGACGTGGTGCCCGCCGACGTCGAGACCCTGCTGACGTTGCCCGGGGTCGGTAGCTACACCGCGCGGGCCGTCGCCTGCTTCGCCTACGGGCAGTGGGTTCCGGTGGTGGACACCAACGTTCGCCGGGTGGTCGCCCGCGCCGTGTACGGCCTGGCGGACGCCGCACCGCCGGCCCCCAAGCGGGACGAGGAAGAGGTCGCCGCGCTGCTGCCCAACGATGCCTCCACCCCGACGTTCTCGGCGGCGCTGATGGAACTGGGAGCCCTGGTGTGCACCGCGCGGGCGCCGCGGTGCGGGGTGTGCCCGCTGAGTTCGTGCGCGTGGCGGGACGCCGGCTACCCGGCCGGGACCGCGAAACCCAAGCGGGTGCAGAAGTACGCCGGGACCGACCGGCAGGTCCGGGGTCGGCTACTGGATGTGTTGCGGGACAGTTCATCTCCGGTGTCCCGGGCCCAGCTGGACCTGGCCTGGCTCAGCGACACCGCGCAGCGGGACCGGGCGTTGGACTCGCTGCTGGTCGACGGGTTGGTGGAGCAAACCCGCGACGGGCGGTTCGCCCTGTGCGGGGAGGGCGGCCCCTGATCAGGCGCTCTCCGGACACTCGACCGCACAGGCGAAGGTGCGCCGGTAGTCCGACGGGGTCACCCCGATGATCCGCCGAAAGTGGTGGCGCAGCAGGGTTGCGGTGCGAAACCCTGCGCGGTCGGCGATCCGGTCGATGTCCAGATCGGATTCCTCGAGCAGTCGGCGCGCATACAGCACCCGCTGATCGGTGACCCACTGCATGGGCGTGGTGCCGGTCTCGTCGACGAAGCGGCGCGCGTAGGTCCGCGCCGACATGTTCGACCGGCGGGCCAGCGAGGACACCGTGTGCCGCACCTGCAGGTTGGCCAGGATCCAATCCAGCTGGGGCGCAAAGCTATCCGAGCAGTTCACCGGGATCGGCTGGTCGATGTACTGGCGCTGACCCCCGTCGCGCTGCGGTGCGACCACCATCCGGCGGGCGATCACGTTGGTGACCGCGCTACCCAGCTCGCGGCGCACCAGATGCAGGCACGCGTCGATACCCGCGGCGGTGCCCGCGCTGGTGATCAGGTTGCCGTCGTCGACGAAGAGGACGTTGCGGTCCACCTTGGCGGTCGGATAGCGCCGGGCCAGCTCGTCGGCGTGCATCCAGTGCGTGGTGCAGGACCGGCCGTCGAGCAGGCCGGCCGCGCCGGCGACGAACGCCCCCGAGCACACGGTCAGGATGATCGACCCGGAATCCGCGGCGGCGCGCAGCGCGGCCAACGCCTCCGGCGGATAGTCCTGATTGATGATCGCGGGCACGGCCACCAGGTCGGCGCCGGCGATCTCGCCGAAGTCATGGTCGGGGGTCAGCGAGGCGCCGACTGAGGTACGCAGGGGCCGTCCGGCCTCCGGGCCGCACACCTTGAAGTCGAAGTTGGGCACGCCGTCGTTGCTGCGGTCGATGCCGAAGACCTCGCAGATCACCCCGAACTCGAATACCGCCAGGCCGTCGAGGACCAGCGTGGACACGGTACGGATCATGGCAGTATTTTAGCGGACATCGACTCTCCTGCCACTGTTGGCGGAATATCTACGAGCGAATACTTACTGCCATGAGTACCGCGTTGACCTTCCTGCTCGTGACCTTCGTCCTGCTGGCACCGTTCGGCCTGGTGGCCGCGCTGGCGGCGGGGTCGTACCGCGGGGGCCATCTGCGCGTGCACCGCGATCAGTTCCGGGTGGCGGCACCGCTGGTCGGCCCGCTGGACCGGCGCGACCGGGAGGCCCGGGAGCGGTTCGAACGACGGCCGTCGTGGCCGGCACCCGGCCCGCGCGGCGAACGCCGCTAGCCGCACCCGCCTGGCGAACCCGCCTGGCGAACCTGCCAGGCGTATCCGCTAGTCGATGACCGTGGCCAGGAACGTCTCCACCGCGTCGCGGTAGACCGTCGGCGCGTCGTCGTGGATGAGATGCCCGGCACCGGGCACCGACCGGTACGTGACCCGGTGACCGATCTCGGCCATCTTGGTCATCTGCCCCGGCGGCGCCACCGAATCGCCGGCCTCGAGCAGCAGCGCCGGGACGCGCACCTCCTGCCACTGCGCCCAGTAGTCGCGGGTGCCCCACTCGGCGGCGATCTCCACCCAGCGCTCCGGGCGCCCGTGCAGCCGCCATCCGGTGGGGGTGCGGTCGAACGCGTCCAGGAAGTACTGGCCCGCAACGGGCCCGAACGCGTCGAAGACCGCCTGTTCGGTGGGGAACTCGACCGGCAGGGCGTGCACCCACGGCTCCCACGGCCCGGTGGTGCGCCCGCGGAAGTCCGGGGCCATGTCCTCGACCACCAGCGCGGCGACCAGCTCCGGGCGCTGGGCGGCCAGACACCACGAGTGCAGGCCCCCCATCGAATGGCCGATGAGCACCGGGGCATCGAGCCCCTCGACGGCTGCGCCGAGGTCGTCGACGAAGCGTTCGGTGCTGATCGGGTACGGGTCCACGACGTCGCGGCCGCGATGCCACGGCGCGTCGTAGGTGTAGACCGAGCCCCGCCGGAGCAGCCATGGCAGCTGGCGCCCCCAGGTGCTGCCGCGGCCCATCAGGCCGTGCACCAGCACCAGCGGACGGCCTTGACCGCCGCGGTACGTCAAAGAATCAATTGCCATGCGAAGCGGTAGCCTAGCGCCATGTCCGTGGTGAAGATCAATGCAATCGAAGTTCCCGCCGACGCCGGCCCGGAGCTGGAGAAGCGGTTCGCCAACCGCGCCCATGCCGTCGACAATCAGCCCGGTTTCCTGGGCTTCCAGCTGCTGCGCCCGGTCAAGGGTGAGGATCGCTACTTCGTGGTGACCCAGTGGGAGTCCGAGGAGGCCTTCCAGGCGTGGGCCACCGGGCCGGCCATCGAGGCGCACCAGGGGCAGCAGAAGAATCCGGTGGCCACCGGTGCCTCGCTGCTCGAGTTCGAGGTTGTGCTGGACGTTGCCGGTCCTGCCGAAAAGAGTTAGGACGGCCGCGGCGCTCACGTTGGGCGCCGCATTGGTAGTTGTCTCGGTGGGTAGCTGTGCGCCGGCCGAGGTCCCGTCGGCGCAGGCCGGTGCCGCCGGCGTGCAGATCAGCACCGGCAGCCCGCAGGGTGTGCGCGCCCAGCAGGTGATGGACATGCTCAATTCCGACTGGCCCATCGGACCCGTCGGCGTCGAGACGCTGGCCGCCCCGGACCAGGTCGACGCCGTGGTCACCACCATGGACGGGCTGTGGTGGGACCGGCCCTACACGCTCAGCGGTATCGACTACGGCGCCGGTTCGGCGACGCTGCGGCTGCGGACGTCCTACGGGGCGCGTCAGGACATCGAACTCGAGACCGACGACGCGGGCATGGTCGACCGGTTCGAGGTCATCAACCACCCGCCGGAAATCAAGTCCTGGGGAGACGTCGACGATGTGTTGTCGGCGACCGGCGCGCGCTACTCCTACCGGGTGTCCCGGATCGTCGACGGCCGCTGCGAACAGGTCGCCGGCACCAACACCGCCGAATCCCTGCCGCTGGCATCGATTTTCAAGCTCTACGTGCTCTACGCCGTGGCCGAGGAAGTCCGGGCCGGTGCGTTGTCGTGGGATGAGGAACTGGTCATCACCGAGGCCACCAAGGCGGTCGGCTCCTCCGGTTTCGACGAACTGCCGCCGGGGGCCAAGGTCCCGGTGCGGGATCTGGCCGAGAAGATGATCGCCAACAGCGACAACATGGCGACCGACATGTTGATCAACCGCGTCGGCACCGAGGCCGTCGAACGCGCCCTGGCCGATGCCGGCCACCACGACCCGGCGAGCATGACGCCATTCCCCACCATGCGCGAGTTGTTCTCGGTGGGCTGGGGCCGGCCGGATGTGCGGGAACAGTGGAAGCACGCCTCCCGCGAGGGCCGCGCCGAGATGCTGCGGGACGCCAAAGCCCGCCCCTACGAACCGGATCCGGAGCGCAGCCACTCACCGGCCTCGCCGTACGGGGCCGAGTGGTACGGCAGCGCGGAGGACATCTGCCGGGTGCACGCCGGTCTGCAGACGGGCGCGACGGGACCCACCGCGCCGGTCAGGGACATCGTCTCGGCCATCCCCGGCATCGACCTCGACCGCGAGAAGTGGCCCTACATCGCCGCGAAGGCCGGCAACCTGCCGGGCGATCTGACGTTCAGCTGGTACGCCGTCGACCACACCGGTCAGCCCTGGGTGCTGAGCCTGCAGATGAACTGGGCGCGGTATCACAGCCCGGCCACCGCGGGTTGGTTGATGATGACGATCAAGCAGATGTTCGGGCTCATCCCCGTCGGGCAGCCGGCGGCTCGATGACGACGTCGGCCACCGAGCGCGGGTGGTGGCGGGCGATGAACTCCCGCTCCTGAGTCGCCCACCGGTCCCAGTACGGCGCAAAGGTTTCGCCGTCGCGCTCCAGCGCCCGGCGCTTGCGTTCGTCCGCGGGCATCTCGAGCCAGACGCCCAGATCGGCCAGCGCGCGCGAGCCCGGCGTCAGGGCGCCGACGCCCTCGACGATGAGCCGCTGCCCGGGTTCGACGGTGTGCCAGCCGGCCGGCGCGCCGGTGGACCAGTCCCAGCGCCGCCAGCGGCCGGTCGCCCCGGCCGCCCGCGGCGTCAGCAGTTCGGTGCGGACGTGGTCGCTGGCCCACAGCAGCCCGCCCCAGCCCGGGTAGATGTCGTCGAGGCTGATCACCTCGCTGCCCGGCCAGGCGCGGCACAACCGGTGGGCCAGCGACGTCTTGCCGGACCCCGACCGGCCGTCGATCAGCACCGTCGTCGCGCCGGCGGGTACCCGGCGCAGCAGCTCAGAGATTTCCAATGAAGTTCCAATGCCCGGTGGCGACCGACGCCCCGATCGCCACGGCGACGATGCCGAAAGCCGCCAGGATCAACGCGATCTCGCGTCCCCCGAACGGCGAGGGACGGGCCCAGGTGCGGGTCGGATAAGCCCCGAACCCGCGGGCCTCCATCGCGGTGGCCAGCATCGAACCGCGCCGCACCGCGAAGACCAGCAGCGCGAACGCCTGCCCGGCCACCCGGCGCAGCCGGCCCCGGTCGGCGACCCCGCGCGCCCGGCGCGCGAACCCCAGGTACTGCCAGTCCTGCCGGAGCAGCCCGACCAGGCGCAGGCCCGCCAGCGCGCCCACCACGAAGCGGGCCGGCAGCCGCAGCACCTGACCGAGGCCGTCGGCGAGTTCGGTGGGGTCGGTGTCGATGAAGAGCAGGACCGAGGGCAGCGCGATGGCCAACACCCGCAGGAAGGTCGCCAGCGCCAACGTGATCGAGCCGTCGCTGACGTTGATGAGCAGGAAGTGCCAGTACACCGTGCCGCTGGGTTGGCCGTAGAGCAGGATCGTGACGGCGGTCAGCGCCGCGGCCAGCAGCACCACCGCGCCGCGCATCAGCAGCTGCCGCAGCGGCACCCGCAGCACCAGCAGCAGGCCCACCTCGAGTACGAGCGCGGTCAGCGCCGACACCCAGTCCACGCTGAAGATCAGACCGAGGGCGATCACCAGCGCGGCCGCGAGCTTGGCGACCGGGTTGATGGCGGGGGCGCTGGTCATGACAGCTCGATCCGGCGGTGGGCGAGCACCTCGGTGAAATCGAGGTCGTGGGTGACCGCGACGACACCGGTTCCGGCGGCGACGATCTCGGCGAGCAGGCCCACCAACTCCGCCCAGGTGTTGCGGTCCTGGCCGAACGTCGGCTCGTCGAGGACGATCAGGTCCGGCTGGGTGGCCAGGATGGTGGCCACCGACAGCCGGCGCTGCTCGCCGCCGGACAGCGTGTAGGGGTTGGCCGCGGCCAGGCCCGTGAGCCGCAGGCGTTCGAGCAGCCCGTCGCACAGCTCGGCGATCGCGGCGTCGTCACGGCCGAGTGCCCTTGGTCCGCAGGCCAATTCGTCGCGCACGCTGCCGGTGAGAAATTGGTGTTCGGGATTCTGGAAGACGCTGCCGATGCGGGTGAGCAGTTCGCGGGAACGCCAGCCGATGGGCTCGCGACGGTCCGCGGCGGGCCCGAATCCGGCCGCCGCCTCGACCCGGCCCGCCCGCGGTGGGAGCAGCCCGCCCAGCGTCAGGGCCAACGCGGACTTACCCGATCCGTTCGGCCCGGACACGACCGTGGTTGCGCCGCCGACGATCTCGATGTCACCGAGGTCCGTGCGACGGCCGGACGGATACCCGACCGATAGGTCGTGCGAGCGCAGCAGCGCCGCGCCACCGGCGCCGCTGCGGGGCGGGCGGGGCGGTTCGACGCCCGGCACCCAGACCCCGGCGCGGGTCAGTCGCTCGCGTTGGGTGTCGATGACCTCGCCCGGCGCGCCGTCGGCGATGATCTCGCCGGCCTCGCCCAGCACGATCAGCCGGTCCACCACCGGCAACCACACCTCGGTGCGATGCTCGACGACGACCAGCGTCGCACCGGTGCGTT
The DNA here is from genome assembly GCA_023460175.1 of Actinomycetes bacterium. Lineage (GTDB taxonomy): Bacteria > Actinomycetota > Actinomycetes > Mycobacteriales > Mycobacteriaceae > Mycobacterium. The sequence continues at coordinate 15,317 of JAEWRC010000146.1, read as the reverse complement.
CGACGGCCGCGGCCACGGCGTCGCGGACCTCGAGAACGCCGGCCGGGTCGAGGTTGGCGGTCGGCTCGTCCAGCAGGATCAGGCCGGGATTCATCGCGAGCACGCCGGCCAACGCGAGGCGCTGCTGCTGCCCACCGGAGAGCCGCGCGGTATCCCGATGCAACGGCAGCGACAGGCCGACGGCGTCCAGCGCCCGTCGCACCCGCGGCCAGATGGCCGACCGCTCGACGTTGAAGTTCTCCATCCCGAACGCCACGTCGTCGCCGACGCGGGACAGGATGACCTGGGAATCGGGGTTCTGCAGGACCATGCCGATCCGGCTGCGCCGCTGCGCCGGCGGGGCGCCGTCCACGAGCAGTTGGCCGGACTCGTGGCCCTCCTCGCTGCCACCCAGCAGACCCGCAAGCCCTTGCAGCAGAGTCGATTTCCCCGAGCCACTGGCACCGAGGAGCAGCACCCGCTCCCCCGCCGCGATGTCGAGGTCCAGATCGCGCACGGCGTGCCGGGCGCGGCCGGCGTGCCGCCACGACCAGCCCCGCGCGCAGGCCCCGATCACCGCGCGGGGTCGCCGGCCGACCAGGCCCGGCCCGAGGCGAAGCGCGACAGCGCCCCGGTCTTGGCCAGCCCGCGGACCGCGAACCAGGACAGCGCGCCCGCCAGCAGCGCCCCGGAGACGATCCCGGCGACGGTGTAGGTGACGGCGAAGGCCGTCGCCGCCCCCGGGTACCAGAGCACCAGGTCGTTGATCGCCATCGCCAGCCCGGCCGTCGCGCCGGCGAGCACCGCGACCGGCAGGTTCCACACCCGGTAGAAGAACAGCGCGAACACCAACTCCGCGCCCAGGCCCTGGATCAGGCCGGATTCCAGGGTCAGCACGCCCCACTGGTTGCCCACCAGCGCCGACACCGTGGCCGCGACCAGCTCGCCGTAGAGCGCCGCCCCGGGTTTGCGGATCACCATCGCGACCAGCACCCCGGCGAACAGCCAACCGCCGCCGGCCAGCGCCTGCAGACCGGGCAGCAGCGCGCTGAGCGGGGCGGTCAGCGGATTCGACGCGATGTTCCACAGGACGAACACCAGGCCGGCGGCGACGGCGAGCACGCTGGCCACGACGATGTCGACCACACGCCAGCGGTACACCCGTTCGGCCATGGCTTCACACTCCCTACGCCGGCATTACCCGGACAGGTACATACGGTCGACGGCCCTCAGCCGTCCTCTCAGCGCACTGCCGCGTGCACTCCCGTGTGGGGTTATCCGCACCAAGGTAGCGCAGTCGGGCCGCCGGCAAGCATCGCGGCGGTATGCTCCGTGGGCTGCGGTGAACGGGAACTCGGTGCGAAGCCGAGGCGGCCCTCGCCACTGTGAGCGGGAAGACGGTTTCCCCATGCCACTGCTCGTGCCTTGTGCGCGGGTGGGAAGGCGGACGCCGCCGGTCCGGACCAGTCGATATGGCCCGGGAGACCCGTGAGCCAGGAGACCGACCACAGCACCGACATCGATGCCCACGAGGTGCTGGGCGGAAAGGCACTACAACCATGCACATTGCAGAGGGGTTCCTGCCCCCGGCGCACGCGGTGGCCTGGACCATCGCGGCCGCGCCGTTCGTCGTCTACGGCGCCAGACAAGTGGTCGTGACCGTGCGGAAGCATCCGTCGGCCGGGCCGTTGCTGGCCGCGGTCGGCGCGTTCTCGTTCGTCATGTCCGCGATCAAGCTGCCGTCGGTGACCGGGTCCAGCTCCCATCCCACCGGGACGGGGCTGGGCACCGCGATCTTCCGGCCGCCGGTGATGGCGTTCCTGGGGACGATCGTGCTGCTGTTCCAGGCGCTGCTGCTGGCGCACGGCGGCATCACGACGCTGGGGGCCAACGCCTTCTCGATGGCGATCGCCGGGCCGTGGGCCGGCTTCGCCGTGTTCTTCGCGCTGCGCAAGGCCGGGGTCGGCCTGCTGCCGGCCGTGTTCGCCCTGGCGTTCGTCGCCGACCTGGTCACCTACATCGTCACGAGCGTGCAGCTGGCGCTGGCCTTCCCGGCCGCCGAGGGCGGCATCGGGGAGAGCTTCGCCGAGTTCCTGGCCGTCTTCGCCGTCACGCAGGTGCCGTTGGCGATCGTCGAGGGGCTGATCACCGTCGTGGTGGTCCGGGTGCTCATCCAGGTCGCCTCCTCGGAGCTGGTGAGCCTGGGCTTCCTGAACCGCAGCACCGAGCGCGAGAAGGTCCAGTCATGAGCACCGGTTCCAATGGTCGTTCCATGGCCCCGATGGTGATCGCCCTGTTGGGGCTGGCCGTCGTGATCGCCGTCGGGTCACTGCTCTTCGGCTACTCCCGCGACGCCGAGGCCGAGTTCGGCGGCGCCGACGGCCAGGCCGAGGAAGTGATCACCGAGATCCACGAGGACTACGAGCCCTGGTTCTCCCCGCTGGTCGGCGAGCTGCCCGGCGAGGTCGAATCCGGGCTGTTCGCGCTGCAGGCCGGGCTGGGCGGCATCGTGCTCGGCGGCGCCATCGGCTGGTACGCCGGCCGGCAGCGCGGCCGCAGGGAAGCGGAGTCGACGACCGGGTGACCACCGCGTCGTGAACCCGCTCGAGATCAGCGCCGCGCAGAACCGGTGGTCGACCGACCCCGCTCTGGAGAAGGTCTGTCTCTACGGGGGTTTGCTCCTGTGTGCGATGGCGCTGCCGCCGCGCACCGGGGCACCGCTGGTGTTGGTGGTCACCGCGGTCGCGACGATCGCGGTGGCCCGGGTGCGGGCGCGCCTGTTCTTCCTGGCGCTGCTGGGTCCGGCGGTGTTCATCGCGATCGGGTCGCTGCCGATCGCGGTGAGCCTGCGCGGCGGGCCGCACCTGGAACCGGGCGGGGTCGATCTGGCGGCGGACACCGCGCTGCGGTCGATCGCGGCCTCGGCGGCCACCATCGGCCTGGCCGTGACGACGCTGATGGCCGACCTGCTGGACCTGGCGCGCCGCGCCGGGGTGCCGGCGGCGCTGTGTCATGTCGCCGATCTGACGTATCGGCTGGTCGGCATCCTGGCCCGGTCCGCGGTGACGGCCCGCGAGGCGGTCGGGCTGCGGCTCGGCCTACGGCACACCCGGGGCGCGATCGCGGTGGTGGGCGCCCAGTCGGCGCTGATCTTCGTGCGCGCCACCGGGCGGGCCCGGGCCATGTCGGAGGCCATGTCGCTGCGCGCGGAACCGGGGATGACCGCGGTGCTCACCGAGGACCGGCCGGTGCGCCCGGCCCGGCTGGCCGCGACCGCCGCGCTGCTCGGGGCGGTCGCGGCGGCGTCGCTGCTGAGCTGGCGGTGGTTGCGGTGACGGCCGAGATCCTGGCGCTGCGCGACGTCGGGTTCGCCTATCCGCGCGGGCCGCGGGTCCTCGACGGGGTCAGCCTCGCGCTGGGGCCGGGCGAGCGGATCGCGCTGCTGGGCGCCAACGGCTCCGGCAAGACGACGCTGCTGCGGATCCTGGTCGGCCTGGCCAAGCCGACGACGGGCGCCGTGCTGCTCGACGGCGCCGCGGTGGGCACCTCCCGGGCCGAGAAGACCCGGCTGCGCACCAGCGTGCAGATGGTGCTGCAGGAACCCGACGACCAGATCGTCGGCGCCACCGTGCGCGCGGACGTCTCGTTCGGACCGGCCAACCTCGGCCTCGACCGGGCCGAGGTGGTGGCTCGGGTCGACGAGGCGATGGCCGCCCTCGGCATCGCCGACCTCGCCGACCGCGCGCCCAACCACCTGTCCTTCGGGCAGCGCAAGCGGGTCTCCATCGCCGGCGCGGTGGCGATGCGGCCGCGCGTGCTGCTGCTCGACGAGGCCACCGCCGGCCTCGATCCGCGCGCGGTCGAGGAATTGCTGGCCACGCTCACCGCGCTGGCCGAGGCGGGCACCGCGGTGGTGCTGACCACTCACGACGTCGACGTCGCCTGGACGTGGTCGCACGAGAGCCTCGTGCTCGGCGGTGGCACCGTGCGCCGCGGCGGCACCCACGAACTGCTCGCCGACGCCGACGTGCTCGCCGGAGCGCGGCTCACCGTCCCGTGGGGTGCGGCCGTCTCGCGCGCGCTGAACCGCATCGTGCTGCGGCCCGACGAGGTCTGAACGCACTGCAGTCGCCATGCACAACGGGCGGTCACCCCTTTTCAGGAGTGACCGCCCGTCGTGGCGTATCGACTACGTGGCGTGCGTGCTTCGGCTATTCGGCCGCGGTGGCCGCGAGGTCGGCTTCGTCGCCGGCCTTGGCCGCCTTGGGGGCCCCGGAGAACGTGAACCGCGCGTCCTCGCCGGCACCCTCGCCGTCCCAGTTCTCGACGTCGACGGTGATCAGCTGACCCGGTCGGATCTCGTCGAACAGGATCTTCTCGCTCAACGCATCCTCGATCTCACGCTGGATCGTGCGACGCAGCGGACGCGCACCCAACACCGGATCGAATCCGCGCTTGGCCAGCAGGGCCTTGGCCTGGTCGGTGAGGACCATCTCCATGTCCTTGGTCTTCAGCTGGTTGCCGACGCGACCGACCATCAGGTCCACCATCTTGACGATCTCGTCCTGCGTGAGCTGGTGGAACACGATGATGTCGTCGATGCGGTTGAGGAACTCCGGCCGGAAGTGCTTCTTGAGCTCGTCGTTGACCTTGAGCTTCATCCGCTCGTAGTTGTTCTCTCCGCCGCCCTGGGTGAAGCCCAGCCCGACCGCCTTGGAGATGTCGGAGGTGCCCAGGTTCGACGTGAAGATCAGCACGGTGTTCTTGAAGTCGACCGTGCGGCCCTGACCGTCGGTCAGGCGACCATCCTCGAGGACCTGCAACAGGGTGTTGTAGATCTCCTGGTGCGCCTTCTCGATCTCGTCGAACAGCACCACCGAGAACGGCTTGCGCCGCACCTTCTCGGTGAGCTGGCCACCCTCCTCGTAGCCGACGTAACCCGGAGGGGCACCGAACAGCCGCGAGGCGGTGAAGCGGTCGTGGAACTCGCCCATGTCGATCTGGATGAGCGCGTCGTCCTCGCCGAACAGGAAGTTCGCCAGCGCCTTGGACAGCTCGGTCTTTCCGACACCGGACGGGCCGGCGAAGATGAACGAGCCCGACGGGCGCTTGGGGTCCTTCAGACCGGCGCGGGTGCGGCGGATCGCTTTGGAGACGGCCTTGACGGCGTCCTCCTGGCCGATGATCCGCTTGTGCAGCTCCTCCTCCATGCGCAGCAGCCGAGTGGTCTCCTCCTCGGTCAGCTTGAACACGGGGATGCCGGTCCAGTTGCCCAGCACCTCGGCGATCTGCTCGTCGTCGACCTCGGCAACTACGTCGAGATCACCGGAGCGCCACTGCTTTTCACGCTCGGCGCGCTGTGCGACGAGCTGCTTCTCGGAGTCGCGCAACCGCGCGGCCTTCTCGAAGTCCTGCGCGTCGATCGCGGATTCCTTCTCCCGGCGCGCGTCGGCGATCTTCTCGTCGAACTCGCGCAGGTCCGGCGGAGCGGTCATCCGGCGGATCCGCATCCGGGCGCCGGCCTCGTCGATCAGGTCGATCGCCTTGTCCGGCAGGAAGCGGTCGTTGATGTAGCGGTCGGCCAGCGTGGCGGCCGCGACGATCGCACCGTCGGTGATCGAGACGCGGTGATGCGCCTCGTAACGGTCCCGCAGCCCCTTGAGGATCTCGATGGTGTGCTCCACCGTCGGCTCGCCGACCTGGACCGGCTGGAACCGGCGCTCGAGCGCGGCGTCCTTCTCGATGTACTTGCGGTACTCGTCGAGGGTGGTCGCACCGATGGTCTGCAGCTCACCGCGAGCCAGCTTCGGCTTCAGGATCGACGCGGCGTCGATGGCGCCCTCGGCGGCACCCGCACCCACGAGCGTGTGCAGCTCGTCGATGAACAGGATGATGTCGCCGCGGGTGTTGATCTCCTTGAGCACCTTCTTCAGGCGTTCCTCGAAGTCACCGCGGTACCGGCTGCCGGCCACCAGCGAGCCCAGGTCCAGCGTGTAGAGCTGCTTGTCCTTGAGCGTCTCGGGCACCTCGCCGTGCACGATGGCCTGCGCGAGACCCTCGACCACGGCGGTCTTGCCGACGCCGGGCTCACCGATGAGCACCGGGTTGTTCTTGGTGCGACGGGACAGCACCTGCATGACCCGCTCGATTTCCTTCTCGCGGCCGATGACCGGGTCGAGCTTGCCCTCGGCAGCCGCGGCGGTCAGGTTGCGACCGAACTGGTCGAGGACCAGCGACGTCGACGGGTTGCCCGACTCGCCACCGCGGCCACCGGTGCCCGCCTCGGCGGTCTCCTTGCCCTGGTAGCCGCTGAGCAGCTGGATGACCTGCTGGCGCACCCGGGTGAGTTCCGCGCCGAGCTTGACCAGCACCTGCGCGGCGACGCCCTCGCCCTCGCGGATCAGCCCGAGCAGGATGTGCTCGGTGCCGATGTAGTTGTGGCCGAGCTGCAGCGCCTCCCGCAGGCTCAACTCCAGCACCTTCTTGGCGCGGGGGGTGAACGGGATGTGGCCGGACGGGGCCTGCTGCCCCTGGCCGATGATCTCCTCGACCTGGCTGCGCACGCCCTCCAGCGAAATGCCCAGCGACTCGAGCGACTTGGCGGCCACGCCCTCGCCCTCATGGATGAGGCCCAGCAGGATGTGCTCAGTGCCGATGTAATTGTGGTTCAGCATCCGGGCTTCTTCTTGAGCCAGGACGACAACCCGACGTGCTCGGTCGGTGAATCGTTCGAACATCAGTGGTTACCTGCTTCCCTCGATAGCGCAACGGCGCCCTTCCGCGGGTGAGCGCTTTGCCTGCCATCCACTGTAGTGGTCGGAGGTAGGTGGGGAGTTACCTTGGTGCCCGCTGGGCCACCAAGAGGCCCCGCCGGTCCCCCTTGTCCGTTCTGGACGCAATAGAGCAACGTCGGGTTACCCCGATTCGTTTCCCTTTTGGTTCGCCGCTAGCGAAAAGCAGATAACCCGAGACTCTCGGCCCCCCGATTCTCGCCCGAGCCTATCTGGCCTCGGCCTTTGACATGTAATGCACTTGCATCATAACGTTGACCGGCATGGCGCCCTCGGACCCACTTTTCGACCTGACGGACAAAGTTGCCTTGGTCACCGGCGGAAGCCGCGGGTTGGGCCGCGAAATGGTCATGGCGTTTGCCGAGCGCGGCGCCCACGTCATCGTCGCCAGCCGCAAACTCGAGGCCTGCGAGGCCGTTGCCACCGAAGTCCGGGACCGGTTCGGCCGCCGCGCCCTGCCCATTGCCGCCAACGTCAGCAGCTGGCAGGACTGCGATGACCTCGTCGACGCCGCCTACGCGGAATTCGGGCGCGTGGATGTCCTGGTCAACAACGCCGGGCTGTCGCCGCTGTATCCGAGCCTCGACGCCGTCGAGGAGAGCCTGTTCGACAAGGTCATCGCGATCAACCTCAAAGGCCCCTTCCGACTCACCGCCGCGATCGGCACCCGGATGGCCGCCGGCGATGGCGGCGCGATCATCAACATCTCCTCGACCGGGGCCATCCGGCCCAAACCGGAGTTCCTGCCGTACGCCGCCGCCAAGGCCGGCCTGAACACCCTGACCGAAGGGTTCGCGCGGGCGTTCGGTCCCAGCGTGCGCGTCAACGGCATCATGGCCGGCCGGTTCCGCACCGACATCGCCAAGGCCTGGGATCTCGACGCGGTGGCCGCCGAGGCCAAGGCGGGAACCGCGCTGCAGCGAGTCGGCGAGCCGGACGAAATCGTCGGCGCCGCCCTCTATTTCGCCTCGCCGGCGGCCAGCTACTGCACCGGCACGATACTGCGCCTCGACGGCGGCACCGACTGAGTGGGACGCGCCCACTGATCCTTCGAAAGGAACGCCATGGCTTGGGATTTCGAAACCGACCCGGAATTTCAGCAGGAACTGGACTGGGTGTCCGATTTCGTCCGCGACGAGATCGAGCCGCTGGATCTGGTCCTCAACGACCCGTACGACAAATCCGACGAGGTCGCGATGTCCATCGTCCGGCCTCTGCAGCAGCAGGTGAAGGACCGGCGGCTATGGGCCTGCCACCTCGGACCCGAACTCGGCGGCCCGGGCTACGGTCAGGTGAAGCTCGCCCTGCTCAATGAGATCCTGGGTCGGTCGCGCTGGGCACCGAGTGTCTTCGGTTGTCAGGCGCCGGATTCGGGCAACGCCGAGATCCTCGCCCACTTCGGCACCCCGGAGCAGAAGGCGCGCTACCTCACCCCCTTGCTCGACGGCGCCATTTCGTCCTGCTATTCGATGACCGAACCGCATGCCGGCTCCGACCCCACGCTGTTTCGCGCCCGCGCCGTGCGCGACGGCGACGATTGGGTGATCTCCGGCGAGAAGTGGTTCAACTCCAACGCCAGCGTGGCATCGCTGTTCATCGTCATGGTCGTCACCGATCCGGATGTCAGCCCCTACCAGGGCATGTCGATGTTCCTGGTGCCGGCCGACGCCCCGGGCCTCGAGATCATCCGCGACGTCGAGGTCGGCGTCGGCGACCATCACAGCTCACACGGTTACGTGCGCTACAACGATGTGCGGGTGCCCGCCGATCATCTGCTCGGCGAGGAGGGCGGCGCCTTCGCCGTCGCGCAGACCCGCCTCGGCGGGGGGCGGATCCACCATGCGATGCGCACCCTGGCGCAGGTGCGGCGCGCATTCGACATGATGTGCGAACGGGCAGTGTCCCGGGAGACGCGCCACGGCAAGCTGGGTGAGCTGCAGATGACCCAGGAGCGCATCGCCGACAGCTGGATCGAGATGGAGCAGTTCCGATTGCTGGTCCTGCGCACGGCCTGGTTGATCGACAAGCACAAGGACTACCGCAAGGTCCGCAAGGACATCTCCGCCGTCAAGGCCGCCATGCCCAAGGTGTTCCACGACGTCACGCTGCGCGCCATGCATCTGCACGGCGCGCTGGGAGTGTCCAACGAGATGCCCTTCGCGGCAATGCTGTTGGACTCCGAGGTGATGGCACTCGTCGACGGCCCGACCGAGGTCCACCAGGTCACGCTCGCCAAGGATCTGCTCAAGAATTACGCACCGGCGCCGGGTTTGTTCCCCACGGGCCACGTGCCCACCAAACGCGACGAGGCGCGGCGCCGCTACGCGGCTCGGCTGGAACACGCCATCGGCAACGACGACCCCGGGCGATCGTGAGCCGTGCCGCCCTCACCGGAGCCGGCGCGTAGCCGGCTGATCGCGGCCGGCGAGCGACTGTTCGCCGAACGTGGCATCGACAACGTCAGCCTGCGCGAGCTCAGCCGTGCGGCCGGGGCGCGCAATGTGGTGGCCCTGCAACACCATTTCACCGACCGCGATGGGCTGCTGACCGCGATTCTGCAGAAGCACCTGGTGCGCGTCGAGGCACGGCGCCACCAGATACTCGACGACTGCCTGGACAGCTCGGGCGACGGTGCAGACCTGCCGCTGCCGGAGCTGGCGGCCGCGCTCGTCGATCCTTGGGCGCAATGCCTGGTCGACGAGGACGGCGGGCGGCACTATCTGCGGATCTTTGTCGAACTGGTCAATCGCCCCCGCCCCTACGGCCCGCCTTCGCTGGACGACCGGACGGGCAGCCTGGAACGGTGGATCACGCTGGTCGATCCCAAACTCTCGGCGCAGCAGCGCCGGTTGCATCGTCGCTATGCGGCCACGTTGTACGTCACCACCGAGCTTGCCCGCTGGGCGCGCAGCAGCGGGGAACCCGATGTGCCGCTGATCTCCGCATCGCTCAGCGATCTGGTGGTTGCGATGCTGACGGCCCCGGTCAGCGCCACGACCTCCGCATTTCTTGCTCAGAAGGCCGCAACACCCGGGGCGCAATGAGCGGCGAAAACAGCACGCCGCCCGGCACCTCAGTTCGAGGCGTGGAAAGCCTCGATGACGTCGGCGGGGATCCGGCCGCGCGTCGAAACGTTGTGGCCGTTGCGCCGGGCCCATTCGCGAATGGCGGCGCTCTGCTCACGGTCGATGGCGCCGCGGCCGCCCTTGACGGGGGCGCGCCCACGACGGCGGCCGCCGACCCGACGTCCCGATTCCACCCATTTCTTCAGATCGGCGCGGAGTTTCGCGGCATTCTTCGTCGAAAGGTCGATCTCATAGGTGACACCGTCGAGACCGAATTCCACAGTTTCGTCAGCCGAGCCTTCACCATCGACATCATCGATCAAGGTGACGGTAACTTTTCTCGCCATTAGCTCACTGACCCTTCTGCGATGCGCTTACCGGGCGATGTGCGGACTGCAATTACCCGTCGGTATCCAATGTGCCACAGGAATGCGGGGCGTTCAACAACACGAGATCGCCCGCGCGCGTTCAGTTCGACTGACGACGAACAATCGGGAATAAAACGGTGTCCCGAATTGACAGTCCGGTGAGTGCCATCAACAACCGATCGATACCCATTCCGGTCCCGGTGGTGGGCGGCATGCCGTACTCCATGGCGGCCAGGAAATCCTCGTCGAGTTCCATGGCCTCATCATCGCCGGCCGCGGCCGCGAGGGCCTGGGCGGCGAATCTTTCGCGCTGGATGACGGGGTCGATGAGTTCGGAATAGCCGGTGGCCAGCTCGAAGCCCCGGACGTAGAGATCCCATTTCTCGGTCACGCCCTCGACGCTGCGGTGCTGACGCGTCAAAGGCGTTGTCTCGACCGGGAAATCCCGCACGAATGTCGGCGCCCACAGATGATCGCCGACCTTGTGCTCCCAGAGTTCCTCGACCAGCTTGCCGTGGCCATAGCCGCGGTCCCGCGGGATCTCGACTTCCAGACGGTCGGCAATGCCCCACAAATGTTCGGCCGAGGTCTGCGGGGTGATCTCCTCGCCGAGCGCTTCCGACAAAGACTCGTACATCTGTAGGAATTGCCATTCACCGTCGAGGTCGTACTGTGACCCATCCGCGAGTAGCACCTGTCGTGTGCCCAACGCTTCATCGGCGACTTCTTGAATAACTTCACGCGTGACCAACGCGGAATCGTTGTAGTCGCCGTACGCCTGGTAAGTCTCGAGCATCGCGAATTCCGGCGAATGTGTGGAATCCGCACCCTCGTTTCTGAAGTTGCGATTCAGCTCGAAGATCCGGTCCAAACCACCCACCACGCACCGTTTCAGGAACAGTTCCGGAGCGATACGCAGGTATAGATCCGTATCGAGTGCGTTGGAATGGGTGACGAACGGCCGGGCCGCGGCGCCGCCCGCCTGGGTCTGCAGCATCGGGGTCTCGACCTCGAGGAAATCGCGGCGTTCCAGCGCCGAGCGCACGGCGCGGACCACGGCGATGCGCTGCCGGGCGACCTCGCGGGCCTCCGGCCGGACGATGAGGTCCACGTAACGCTGCCGCACCCGGGACTCATCGCTCATCTCCTTGTGCGCGACCGGCAGCGGACGCAGCGCCTTGGCCGCCATCTGCCAGGACTCGGCCAGCACGGAGAGCTCACCGCGGCGGGAACTGATCACCTCGCCGCGGACGAAGACGATGTCCCCGAGGTCCACGTCGGACTTCCAGGCGTCCAGCGCCTCCTGCCCCGCCGAGGCCAGGCTGACCATCGCCTGCAGCTGGGTGCCGTCGCCGTCCTGCAAGGTGGCGAAACACAGCTTGCCGGAGTTGCGGGCGAACACCACCCGACCCGAGACACCGACGACGTCGCCGGTCTGGGCGTCGGGTTCCAGGTCGGGGTAGGCGGCCCGGATCTCGGCCAAGGAGTGCGTGCGGGGAACCACGACCGGGTAGGGGTCGTGGCCTTCGGATAGCAGACGTTCGCGCTTGGCCTGGCGAATCCGGAACTGTTCGGGAAGATCGGCCTCACTCACGTCGGGCCAGCCTAAATGACCGGGCGCGATAAGCCCATTCTGTGCGGGGTTCGGGGCGCGGCGGGGTCATCGCGGCGCCTTGGCTTTCGCGCGGCCGCCGTCGCGGTTGCGCTCGAACACCAGGCGCAGACCGTCGAGCGTCAGGTGCTGGTCGTAGTGCGCCGGGGTGTGCAGTTCGGGCAGCAGCAGCGGCGCGGTGTGGCCGGTGGCCACCACCACGACGTCGTCGCCGTCGAAGCCGTCGATGTCCTCGCGGATCCGCCGGATGATGCCCTCGACCAGGCCGGCGAACCCGAACACGGCGCCGGCCTGCATGGACTCGACGGTGTTCTTGCCGACCACCGAGCGCGGCCGGGTCATCTCCACCCGGCGCAGCGCGGCCGAGCGGGCGGCCGCGGCATCCGAGGACACCTGGATGCCCGGAGCGATGGCCCCGCCGAGGAACTCACCCTTGGCCGAGACCACGTCGACGCAGATCGACGAGCCGAAGTCCACCACGATGGACGGCGCGGTGAACTTGTGGAAGGCCGCCAGGCAGTTGACGATCCGGTCGGCGCCGACCTCCTTGGGGTTGTCCACCAGCAGCGGCACACCGGTGCGCACCCCGGGCTCGATCAGCACGTGCGGCACCGCACCCCAGTACTGCTCGAGCATCACCCGGATCTCATGCAGGATCGACGGGACGGTGGACAGCGCGACGGCACCGGTCAGCCGGTCGGAGTCGTCCCCGATGAGCCCGTCGATGGTCAGCGCCAGCTCGTCGGCGGTGACCTCCGGTTCGGTGCGAATCCGCCACTGCTGCACCACCTTCGCGTGATCGCCGGTGCCGGAGATCAGCCCGACGACGGTGTGGGTGTTGCGGACGTCGATGGCCAGCAGCACTAGCGCAACCCTCGCGGGGAGACCAAGCCGGCGGCATCGTCGGGCACATACGCCGGGTCCGACGAGTGCTCGCCGAGTTCTATCTGGCGGTTGTCGGCGTCGACGAACACCACCCGCGGCCGATATGCGCGGGCCTCGGCGTCCTCCATGGTCCCGTAGGCGATCAGGATCACCAGATCGCCGGGGTGAACGAGATGGGCTGCGGCACCGTTGATCCCGAGCACGCCGCTGCCGCGCTCACCGGTGATCGCGTAGGTCACCAGGCGGGCGCCGTTGTCGATGTCGACGATGGTGACCTGCTCGCCCTCGAGCAGATCCGCGGCGTCCATCAGGTCGGCGTCGATGGTCACCGACCCCACGTAGTGCAGGTCCGCGTGGGTGACCGTCGCGCGGTGGATCTTCGACTTGAGCATGGTCCGTAACATCAGTCCCTCCAGGCCGATTCGCGGTGATCGTCGGCGTAGGCGCCGTCGGCGCCGGCCGTCCCCAGTTCCACCGCGGTGTTGTCCAGCAGTCGGGTGGCGCCCAGCCGGGCCGCCACCAGCAGGCGCCCGGCCCCCTGGGCGGGGGCGGGCAACAGCCACGGGTCGCGCACCTCGAGGTAGTCGACCTCGATCCCGGCGACGTCGTCGAGCACCGAGCGGGCCGCGGCCAGTGCCGCCTCGGGCCCCTGCGCGGCGGCGTAGCGCCCGGCCAGCAGGGCCGCCGACAGCGCGCCGGCGCTGCTGCGCTGCTCGGCGTCGAGGTAGCGATTCCGCGACGACATCGCCAACCCGTCGTCCTCACGCACGGTCGGGACCCCGACGATGCGGGTGGGCAGGTTCAGGTCGTCGGCCATCTGCCGGATCAGCACGAGTTGCTGATAGTCCTTCTCGCCGAAGAACGCCCGGTCCGGCCCGACGATCTGCAGCAGCTTGAGCACCACGGTCAGCATGCCCGCGAAGTGCGTCGGGCGGACCGCGCCCTCCAGTTCGGCGCCGAGCGGGCCGGGGTGCACCGTGGTGCGCGGGCCCGCCGGGTACATCGCGGCGGCGTTCGGGGTGAACGCGATATCGACCCCCTCGGCGCGCAGCAGCTCCAGGTCGGCGTCCAGGGTGCGGGGATACGCGTCGAGGTCTTCGCCGGCCCCGAACTGCAGCGGGTTGACGAAGACCGACACCGCCACCACCGATCCCGGCACCTTCTTGGCGGCGTGCACCAGGCTCAGGTGCCCGTCGTGCAGCGCGCCCATGGTCGGCACCAGCATGACCCGGCGGCCGGTCTGGCGCAGCGCGTTGGTCACCGCGGCGACCTGGGCGGGCGCGGTGTAGACGTTGAGTCCGCCGGGGGCGAACTTCGGGGCGGGCGGGTTGTTCACTCGCTCACTCCTCCGCCCTGCTCGTCCCTCGCAACGCTGCGTCGAATCGCGGGTGTCAACACCTGGAATACCTCCGGGGCTGCGTGGGAACGCTGCGCGGTGCGCAGCGATGCGGTTCGGTAGGCCTCGCCGAGCGCGGGGTCCACCTCGTCGAGCGCGGCCAGATGCCGGGCGACGGCGTCCGCGTCGTTGCGGGCCACCGGTCCGGTCAGCGCGGCCTGCCCGCGCTGCAGGGCGTTCTCCAACGCCGCGCGCGCCAGCGGTGCCAGCACGCGTTCGGCGATGCCGCCCGGATCGTCACCGATGAGCTCCTGCCCCAACAACTCCTGGCCCTGCAGCGCGGCGCGCAGCGCCTCGAGCGCATCGGCGATCACGGTGACGACGTGGTTGCTGCCGTGCGCGAGCGCCGCGTGGTAGAGCGTGCGGGCGTCCTCGCGCACCCGCACCGGCTCGCCACCGATCTCGAGCACCAGCGATTGCGCTATGGCATAACCGATCTCGTCCGCGGCGGTGATCCCGAAGCAGGTCTCCGAGAGCCGGGTGATGTCCTCGTCGCCGCCGGTGAACGTCATCGCCGGGTGCACGGCCAGCGGCAGGGCGCCCCGCTCGGTCAGCGGCGCCAGGATCGCGATGCCGTTGGCGCCGGAGGTGTGCGCGACGATGGTGCCCGGCGCCACGGCGTCGGTGGCGGCCAGACCCGCGATCAGACCGGGCAGCTCGGCGTCGGGGACGGTGAGCAGCAGCAGTTCGGCGGCCGCGGCGACCTCGGGAACCGGCTGGATCGGGGTGTCGGGCAGCCGGCTCGCGGCCCGCCGCACCGAGGCGCCGGAGATGGCGCTGCAGGCGACGACGACGTGGTCGGCGCGCTCGAGCGCGGCCCCCAAGGCGGTCCCGACCCGGCCCGCGGAGATGACTCCGACCTTGAGTCGGGCCGGTCGCAGGCCGTCGAGACCTTCCGGCTGCACCATGGCAGACCCTCGCAAGTTCTGTTCGTTTCGTTCCAGTCCCGCGCTGCGGGTACCGGACGGTCAGGCCAAAACTCTAACGGATCAGTCCTCGCGGCGACGGCGGCGTCCACCGCCACCGGGGGTTGCCTGGAACCGGGCCAGCAGTTCGGCGGCGGACTGCCCGCGCCGACGCTCCGATTGCTCCTCGTCGGGACCGCGGTGCCGCGCGGCGGGTTCCTCGCTCCGCGGGGCGGGTGGGAACGACGCGGCGATCGGGTCCTCGGCCTCGGCCGGCGCCGAGTGCCGACCGCGTCGCGGCGGGGTGGGTTCGACC
>JAEWRC010000145.1 GCA_023460175.1 Actinomycetes bacterium | reverse complement strand
GTCCGTCGGCGGGCGGCCCGGACAGCTCGACCGCGCCGCCGGGTTCCAGGGTGATCCGCCCGCCCCCGGGCAGCGGGCCGATTCCGGCGATGACGTCGCCGATCTCCGACCAGGTCGGGCGGCGGTGCGGATCGGCCAGGTCGATACAGTGGGCCTCGATCTCCAGGCCGACGCGGCCCACCTGACCGTCGGTCAGGCTGGCCGCACTGATGTACTGCGCGGCCTCGGCGGACCCGGCAAGTTCGCATACGTCGTGCTGGTCGCGAACCCCGTCGGGTGGTGCGACGACGAACGTCATTGCTCCATACTCCGGGATCGCACCGACAATCGCCCGCCAATAAACCTGCGAATCTGGCCCGAGTTATTGGCCCAGGGTGTTCTGCATGGCCCCGGCCAGCACGTTTACCGCGGGACCGCCGTTGCCGGATTGGCACACCTTGGCCTGCAGCACGACGTTCTCCCGCAGCCGGGTCTGGACGAAGCAGCGCCGATCGGCGCCGGCGAGCTGTTTGACCCAGGCCGCATCCGCAGGTCCGGAGGTGCCGCCGTGGAAGGTCCACACCTGCGTCGCGCCGTTGTCCAGGCGCATGGTGGCGGTCTGCCCGTCGCAGCCCGCGCCGCGGTCGACGACCCGGTGATAGGCGCGCGTCGCGGCGTCCGCGTTGGCGAAGACGCCGACGGCCTGCTTGACGAAGTGCGTCTCGTCGGCCGGCGCGGTCTGTGCCGTCGCGCCGTTGAAGGAGGCCAGGTCGGGGTCGTTGTAGACCTCGGGCAGGCCGATGTCGGCCCAGTTGTTGCAGGCCGGGACGTCGACGGAGTACGCCTGGAACGGCGCGCCGAACAGCCGCTCGGAGCCGATGGGTCCACCGACGATGTTGCTCACCGAGCCCTTGCCCAGGACCGCGTAGTTCACCACGCCGGGGTCCGAGGGCCGCGCATGCGCGGTGAAGGCCGGGGTGAGCGCCAGGGCCAACGCCGACCCCACTATCGAGGCCAGGGTCAGCCGGAGACCGGTCCGCACGCTCACACCTTCGCCAGCAGCGTGACGTCGACGTTGCCGCGGGTCGCCTTGGAGTACGGGCACACCCCGTGCGCCTTCTGCATCAGCTCGTCGGCGTCCTTCTGCTCCAGGCCGGGCAGGTACCCGATGAGCTCGGCGGTGAGCCCGAAGCCGCCCTCGGCGTCCTTGCCGAGGCCCACGCGGGCGGTGATCCCGCTGGCGTCGTCGAGGGTGATCTTCTCGTTCTTGGCCACCAGCCGCAGCGCCCCGAGGAAGCAGGCCGCGTATCCGGCGGCGAACAGCAGTTCGGGGTTGACGCCCTCGCCGCTGCCGCCCATCTCCTTGGGCGGGCGGGTGTCCAGGTCGATCTGGCCGTCGGTGGATCTGACGTGGCCGTCGCGGCCGCCGCCGCTCGCGGTGGATTCTGCGGTGTAGACGACATCGATGCTCATACGTGCACTCCTGTTCGTGGTTCCCGATCAGTGTCCGTTTTCGATCATGCCAGCCGCCCCGAACCAATCCGCATTTGCTGATAGATTGCGATGATCTATGCGCATCTGCGGAACTACCTGAGGGGAGCAGCGCTTGACCACCCTTCGCATCAAGGACGCCGCCGCCCTCCTCGGGGTCAGCGACGACACGGTGCGCCGCTGGATCGACGCCGGCGCCCTGACCGCCGGCAAGGACGAGGCGGGCCGCAAGGTCATCGCCGGCGAACAGCTCGCCGAGTTCGCCCGCAATCAGGCCGCGGCCCCGCCGGACCCGCTGGGTATCGCAAGTTCGGCGCGCAACCGGATGGTCGGCCTGGTCACCGACGTGACCGTCGACGGCGTGATGGCCGAGGTGCAGCTGCAGTGCGGCCCGTTCACCATCGTCTCGCTGATGAGCCGGCAGTCCGCTGAACAACTGGGCCTGGCGCCGGGCAAGCTGGCCGTCGCCGTCGTGAAGGCCACCACCGTGATCGTCGAGACCCCGGGCGGAACCTCGTGAACCGGATATCCCGGCTGGCGGCCCTGCTCGGCGCGGCGCTCGTGGCGGCCGGCTGCGCCGGGTCGGACTCCGGCGCCGCCACCGGCGAGCTCACGGTGTTCGCCGCGGCCTCGTTGAAGTCGACCTTCACCGAGCTCGGTGCGCAGTTCGAGGAGGCCAATCCGGGGACGACGGTGCGGTTCAACTTCGCCGGGTCGTCGGATCTGGTCGCCCAGCTCACTCAGGGCGCCCCGGCGGACGTGTTCGCCTCCGCCGACGAGCCGAACATGGTCAAGGCCGTCGACGCCGGCCTCGTCGACGGCGAGCCCGTCACCTTCGCGACCAACACGCTGACCATCGTCACCCCGCCCGGCAACCCGAAAGACGTTGCCTCCTTTGCGGATCTGGCCGAGCCTGGGACCTCGGTGGTGGTGTGCGCCCCGCAGGTGCCGTGCGGGGCGGCGACCGAGCGGGTCGAGCAGGCCGCGGGTGTCACCCTCGCGCCGGTCAGCGAGGAGTCTTCGGTCACCGACGTGCTCGGCAAGATCACCTCGGGGCAGGCCGACGCCGGGCTCGTCTACGTGACCGACGCCAAGGTCGCCGGCGATCAGGTCACCGAGATCCCGTTCCCCGAATCCGACGGCGCGGTCAATGCCTACCCGATGGCGGTGCTCGACGGCGCGCCCGATGTCCCACTCGCCCAACAGTTCGTCGACCTGGTCACCGGCCCGACAGGGCGGCAGGTGCTGGCCGCGGCGGGCTTCGCCGCGCCGTGAAGATGCGGCGCGCGGCCGGTGGGCTGGTCCGGGTCGGCCTGCCGGCCTGGATCTACCTGCCCGCCGCCGCCGGCGCGCTGTTCGTCATCGTCCCGCTGCTGGCGATCCTGCTGCGGATCGACTGGCCGAACTTCGTTCCGCTGATCACCTCCGAGTCCTCTCGCGCGGCATTGCTTTTGAGCCTGAAGACTGCCGGAGCCAGCACCGTGCTGTGCGTGCTGATCGGCGTGCCGATGGCGGTGGTCCTGGCCCGCGGCAGCTTCCCGGGCCAGTCGGTGCTGCGCGCCCTGGTGCTACTGCCGCTGGTCCTGCCGCCGGTGGTCGGCGGCATCGCGCTGCTCTACACCTACGGCCGAATGGGTTTGATGGGCGGGCATCTGGAGGCCCTGGGCATCCGGATCGCGTTCACCACCACGGCCGTGGTGCTGGCCCAGACCTTCGTCTCGCTGCCGTTCCTGGTGGTCAGCCTGGAAGGCGCGCTGCGCTCGGCGGGGAACCGGTACGAGAGCATCGCCGCAACGCTGGGGGCCCGGCCCACCACGGTGCTGCGCACGGTGACGGTGCCGCTGGTGCTGCCCGGGCTGATGTCCGGTGCGGTGCTGGCCTTCGCCCGCGCGCTGGGCGAATTCGGTGCGACGCTGACCTTCGCGGGCTCGCTGCAGGGCACGACCCGCACCCTACCGTTGGAGATCTATCTGCAGCGTGAGACCGATCCCGATGCCGCCGTGGCACTTTCGCTGCTGTTGATCGTGGTCGCCGCCGTCATCGTGGTGGCCTCCGCCTCGCGACGGTTGGCGGGACCGCTATGAGCCGGCTCGAATTGCGGGCCCGGCTGGCCCAGCGCGGCGCCGAGTTCGACCTGGCCCTCGATGACGGCGACGTGCTGGCCGTGCTCGGGCCCAACGGGGCCGGCAAGTCCACCCTGTTGCTGATGATCGCCGGCCTGCTGCGCCCCGACGAGGGTCGAATCGCCCTCGGCGACACCGTGGTCACCGACACCGAAACCGGGGTGTTCGTCCCGGCGCACGCGCGCGGGGTGGCGATGCTGGCCCAGCAGCCGCTGCTGTTCCCGCACATGACGGTGGCCAACAACGTCGCCTACGCGCCGCGGTGCAAGCGGCGGGGTCGCGCGCAGGCCCGCGCCGTCGCGCGGCAGTGGTTGGAAGCCGTCGACGCCGGACACCTCGCCGACCGCAGGCCCGCCCAACTGTCCGGCGGGCAGGCGCAACGCGTCGCGGTGGCCCGTGCCCTGGCCGCCGAACCCGCGGTGCTGCTGCTCGACGAACCGATGGCCGCCCTCGATGTCACCGCGGCCCCGGCGCTTCGCGGACTACTGCGCACCATGCTGCGCGAACAGGGCCGCACCGCCGTCATCGTCACCCACGATCTGCTCGACGCGCTGGCGATCGCCAACAAGGTGATCATCGTCGAGGACGGCCGCATCGTGGAACGCGGCGCGGTGCGTGACGTCCTGGCCGCGCCGCGCAGCGAGTTCGCCGCCCGGATAGCCGGGGTCAACCTGGTCTCGGGGACCGCCGTCGGCGCGGGAACGCTCAGAACATCCTGGGGCACCGAGGTTTTCGGGCAGGGGGACATCGCCGCCGGCACCGCCGCCGTCGCGCTGTTCTCGCCGGCCGCCGCGGCGGTGCATCTGGACGCGCCGCACGGCAGCCCACGCAACGTCCTGCCGGTCACCATCGCCGAACTCGACGTCCACGGCACCTCGGTGCGCGTGCGCGGCACCGAGCAACCGGACGGGACCGCGGGAATCTGCGCCGATATCACCGCCGCGGCCGTCGCCGACCTGGACCTCGCGCCCGGGCAGCGGGTCTACTTCGTGGTCAAGGCGCAGGAGGTCGGCCTGCACCCGGCGCTGGCCCCTTAGCGGTACTTCGCGACCTGCGCGGCGTAGTCGTCGAGCAGCCGCAGCGCCTCGTCGCGCGGCACGCTCGGCAACATCAGGCCTAGTTGCCCGAAGCCGAGTTCCTGCGCCGCACCCCAGTATTCGGGGTCGACCGGCGCGCCGAACATGGCCAGCGGCACGTCACCACCGGCACCGTCGCGCATCTCGCCGATGAGCTTGGCCAGCCGCTCCGGCGGCAGCGGGTTGGAGATCCAGCCGGCCTGGTGCCGCACCACCCGCCGGACCGTGGCCGCCGAACCCCCACCGATGAAGATCGGCGGATGCGGCCGCTGGACCGGCTTGGGACGCATGTACAGCGGCTCGAAATCGACGATCTGACCGTGGTATTCGGCCGGCTCGGTGGTCCACAGCGCCTTGACGGCCTCGATGCTCTCGTCGAGCCGGGCGCCGCGGGTCTTCGGGTTCGTGCCGTGCTGGCGCATCTCCTCGAGGTTCCACCCGGCCCCGACGCCGAGGGCGAACCGCCCGCCGGAGATCAGGTCGATGCTGGCGGCCTCCTTGGCCGTGATGATCGGGTCACGCTGGATCAGCAGCGCGACCCCGGTGATCAACTCGATGCTCGACGTCACCGCCGCCGCGGCCGCCAGCGTGACGAACGGGTCCAGCGTCCGGTAGTACTTGTCGGGCACCTCGCCGCCGGACGGGAACGGCGACTCCCGGCTGACCGGGATCTGGGTGTGCTCGGCGACCGACAGGGCCGCGAAGCCGCGCTCCTCGATGGCGCGGGCCAGCGTCACCGCGTCGATGCCGTCGTCGGTGACGAACGTGGAGATTCCGAACTTCATGGCACCAGGCTAGCCCCCGCCCGCGCTGATCAGGCCAGCTTGTCGGCCATCTTCACCACGCGGGTGACCATGTGGTCCAGCGCGGCCAGCGTGGCGTCGTCGAGCTCGTTCTGGTTGTCCGGGCCGGTGACGTGGCTGACGCCGTACGGGTTGCCGTCGGCGAACTTCAACCCGTCGGTGTAACCCGGGGCCACCAACACGCCGCCGAAGTGCATCAGCGAGGTGTACATCCCGATCAGCGTGGTCTCCTGACCGCCGTGGGTGGTCTGGCTGGAGGTGTAACAGGCGTACACCTTGTCGGCGAGCTTGCCCTGGGCCCACAACCCGCCGAGGGAGTCCATGAACGTCTGGAACGGCGCCGCCGTGCTGGCGAACCGGGTGGGCGTGCCGAGGATCACGGCGTCCGCCCAGACGACGTCGTCACCGGTGGCGGCCGGAAGGTCCTTGGTCGCTTCGTAATTCGCCGACCACGCCGGGTTCTCGGCGAAGGTCTCCGGATCGCGGGTCTCGGCGATGTGCCGCGTCCGGACCTCCGCCCCGGCCGCCTCCCCCGCCTGCGCGAGGCGTTGCGCCATCTTGGTGCCGTGCCCCGTCGCCGAGTAGTAGATCACTGCCAGCTTCGTCATCGCCGCGCCCTCTCGTCGTTGCTGTGCGCATTCGAGCGGCGTATACCCGATCGGGCCGGACCCAACCGGCTACACCGCTCGAGCGATTTGGGTGACCACATGGCGGTGACCGCAACCCAGCGCACCGAAATCACAGAGATCGGCCTAATCTGAAACAGGATCTGGCCGATGTCGTTTCTCGAGGAGGCAGCGTTGAGTGACCACGAAGTTCGGATGATCATCTTGTCGACCGACGATCTCGATGAGTCCATCCGGTTCTACAGCGAGACCCTGGGAATGGCCCTGAAGTTCCGCGACGGCGCGCACTTCGCCGCGCTCGACGGCGGCGCAGTGACGCTGGCGCTGGCCACCGACGTCGACCATCCGATCCCCGGCAAGGTGGTCGTGGGGATCAAGACGGCCGACGTCGACGGCGCGGCCAAGGCGGTCGAGGACAGCGGCGGCGCGATCATCAAGGGCCCCTACGACGACGCCCACGAACGGCGCGCGGTTGTCTACGACAACAAGGGCAACGGGCTGGTGTTCTACCGACCGCTGTCGCGCTGATCGGTCGGGCGCGGCGGCTCGGTCGGGCGCGGCTGATCAGTCGGCCCGGGCCCACCCGGGCCCATGTTGCCGGGTCCCGGCCACATGTGCCCCTCCCGGAAGCCGTCCGGGCGCATCATCGGCGGCCCCATCGGCCCGCCGCGATCGGGCTTCATCATGCCGGGATGGTGATGACCGAAGTGCCCGTGGCCGCCGTCGGAGGCCTTGCCGAGCAGGAATCCGGCGAAGAAGATCACCGCGACGATGACCAGGGTGCCGGCCACGATCGCGACCCACGCGGCGACCTGGTAGAGGCGGTTGGGTTTGCGCTCGGTGACGGCGACGGGTTCGGCGGGGGCGACCGGCACGGTGGGTTCGGTCGCGGGTTCGGGTGTTTCGCTCATCCCTGCATGATCCCCGGGCGGCGCGCGGTGCGGGCTGGGTGCGCTCTGTGAATCCGCTATGAAGCTCAGCGCCGGTGCGGGTGCACCGCGAACTGGATGACGCGGTACGGCGCGTGCTCGCGCGACTCGGTGTTCCACTGGCTGACGAACACCCGGACGTCCTCCAGGGTGGAGCCCGGCGAAATGTAGCCGCCGTACGGCTGGGCCAGCCGATTGTCCTCCGGCGGCGGCAGCTGCTCGGCCGGTTCGGGCCAGACGTCGGCGCGCACCACCGTCGTGACCGGGGCGGTACCGAGTCCGGTGGGATCGTCGGCCACCCGGATCTCCATGTTGCCGGTGCTCGCGTTGAAGTACGACAGCACGGTCTTGCCGTCGATCTGGCGGATGCTCATCTCTCCGACCTGATCGGGCCACAGCGGCGTCGGGGTCGCACCCCAGCCGCCGGTCGCCGACCAGCCCTGCCAGCGGGCCCGGTCGGTGAACTCGCCGGGCGGGACCCGGTACAGCGACACCGGGGCGCTGCGGTCGAAGTTGTTGGCGACGATGTACACCCAGCCGGTCGGCGAGTCCGCGGTGGGGATCGGGTCGTAGTAGCCGCTGACCTGCGATTGCCGCCCGTCGGCGTAGTCGGCGGGCCGCTCCGATCCCGGTACGGTCTGCCAACCACCTTGGGCGGCTTCGGCTTTCACCAGCCGCGAGCCCTGCGGAACCAGCCGGTGCGTGGTGGTGATCAGCAGATAGTTCTGCCGGTTGATCTCGATGACCCCGGACGGCAGCTGCGACCAACCGGGCGGGGTCGGCTCGTCCAACAGTGGGGCGTCGATGCCGGTGACACCGGTGTAGCGGATGCCGTCGGCCGCACCCAGCGAGGACCGCTCGACGTGCAGCGCGATCGGCGAGAACCACCGGCCCAGTCCCACTCCCGGGCCGGCGAAGCTGTCCCCGCAGACCTGCAGCAGTTCGGTGGGGAACTCCATGAACTCGCACAGGTCGGTCGCGCCGATCCCGTAATCGCGGGTGGGCGTGCCGGTGCCGGCGATCGGCCCCACACGCACCACCTGGCCGGGCTGCAGCGACACCTCGGGCGTCGCAGCGGCCGGGGCGGCTAGGAGCAGCGCCGCACCCAGCGCCGAGATCAACGAGATGACCCGGCGCACAGGCACGCTCTAGAGCTGAGCGGTCAGCAGCTCGGCAATCTGAATCGTGTTGAGCGCCGCGCCCTTACGCAGGTTGTCACTCGAGATAAACAGCGCCAGCCCGCGCCCGTCGGGCACACCGGGATCCTGGCGAACCCGGCCCACCAACGAGTCATCGATGCCCGCGGCGGCCAGCGGCGTCGGCACGTCGACCAGCTTCACCCCGGATGCCGCACCCAGCAGTTCCTCGGCGCGCTGCGGCGAGATCGGCTGCGCGAACTCGGCGTTGATGGACAACGAGTGCCCGGTGAACACCGGCACCCGCACGCAGGTCCCCGACACCGCCAGATCCGGGATGCCCAGGATCTTGCGGCTCTCGTTGCGCAGCTTCTGGTCCTCGTCGGTCTCGCCGGAGCCGTCGTCGACCAGCGCGCCGGCCAGCGGCACCACGTTGAACGCGATGGGCGCCACGTAGGTCTTGGGCTGCGGATAGTCCAGGGCGGCACCGTCGCTCACCAGCTGCTCGACGCCGTCGATGACCGCGCGCGCCTGCCCGGCCAGCTCCTCCACGCCGGCCAACCCGCTACCGGAGACCGCCTGATAGGTCGAGGCGATCATCCGGACCAGCTGGGCCTCGTCGTGCAGCACCTTGAGCACCGGCATCGCGGCCATGGTGGTGCAGTTCGGGTTGGCGATGATGCCCTTGGGCAGCGACCGCGCCCGCCCGGCGACCTCGCGCTCGAAGTTGACCTCGCTGACCACCAGCGGAACCTCGGCGTCCTTGCGGAAGGCCGACGAGTTGTCGACGACGATCGCGCCGGCCTCGGCGAACCGCGGCGCCTGCACCCGCGACATGGTCGCGCCGGCCGAGAACAGGGCGATGTCCAACCCGCTCGGATCGGCCGTCGCGGCGTCCTCGACCTCGATCTGCTGGCCGCGGAACGGCAGCTTCTTGCCCTGCGAGCGCGCCGAGGCGAAGAACCGGACGCTGGAGGAGGGGAAGTCGCGCTGCTCGAGCAGCGTGCGCATCACCTGGCCGACCTGCCCGGTCGCGCCGATCACACCGATGTTCACCATGGCCGTTACCGTCCCGTCCCCGCGTAGACGACGGCTTCCTCGTCGCCGCCCAGATTGAATGCCTTGTGCAGCGCGGCGACCGCGGCGTCGAGTTCGGTGTCCTTGATCAGCACCGAGATCCGGATCTCCGAGGTGGAGATCAGGTCGATGTTGATGCCCGCCTCGGCCAGCGCCTCACAGAACGTCGCGGTGACGCCCGGGTGGCTGCGCATGCCGGCGCCGATCAACGAGACCTTGCCGATCAGGTCGTCGTAAAGCACCCGGGTGAAACCGATCTCGCTCTGCAACGAGGTGAGCTTCTCGACCGCGCC
The DNA here is from genome assembly GCA_023460175.1 of Actinomycetes bacterium. Lineage (GTDB taxonomy): Bacteria > Actinomycetota > Actinomycetes > Mycobacteriales > Mycobacteriaceae > Mycobacterium. The sequence continues at coordinate 5,949 of JAEWRC010000145.1, read as the reverse complement.
GGGCGCGCTCTCCCGCGAGCAGGTGAAGGTGATGTCGGTCTTGCCGTCTTCGACCTTCGAGATGTTCTGCAGCACCATGTCGATGTTCACGTCGGCGTCGGCGACGGCGCGGAACACCTTGGCGGCGTAGCCGGGCACGTCCGGGACGCCGGTGACCGTCACCTTCGCCTCGCTGCGGTCGTGGGCCACACCGGTGAGGATGGCGTCTTCCATGGGGATGTCCTCCATCGATCCTTTGACGAGGGTGCCGGGCTTGTCCGAGTACGACGAACGGACATGGATCGGCAGGTTGTAACGCTTGGCGTATTCGACGCAGCGCAGCATCAGCACCTTGGCGCCGGCCGCGGCCATCTCGAGCATCTCCTCGAAGGACACGGTCTCGAGGCGCCGGGCGTCGGGCACGATGCGCGGGTCGGCGGTGTAGATGCCGTCGACGTCGGTGTAGATCTCGCACACGTCGGCCTCCAGCGCGGCGGCGACCGCGACGGCGGTGGTGTCCGAACCGCCCCGGCCCAACGTGGTGACGTCCTTGGTGTCCTGACTCACACCCTGGAACCCGGCGACCAGGACGATCTGTCCCTCGTCCAGGGCCGACCGCAGCCGTCCGGGTGTGACGTTCATGATCTTGGCGTTGCCGTGGGTGCCGGTGGTGATGACGCCGGCCTGCGAACCGGTGAACGACCGGGCGTTGGCGCCCAGCGACTCGATGGCCATTGCCAGCAGCGCGTTGGAGATCCGCTCGCCGGCGGTCAGCAGCATGTCCAGCTCGCGCGCCGGCGGCGACGGACACACCTGTTGGGCCAGGTCAAGCAGGTCATCGGTGGTGTCGCCCATGGCCGAGGCCACCACGACGACGTCGTGCCCGGCCTTCTTCGTTTCGACGATTCGCTCGGCGACGCGACGGATACGCTCGGCGTCGCCCACCGAGGATCCGCCGTATTTCTGCACGACGAGCGCCACTGTCGACCCTTCCTGGTTGTCGGCTTTGCTTTCGGGACCGGTCCGGAGATTCGGCCCCATCAAGGATAGGTGAGGCACGCGCTTCGTTTATTCCGCCCGTGACGGCCTCAGTTCGGGCACGCCTCCATGAGCTTGTTGATTTCGTCGGTGATCTGAGCGTTCACCAGGTACATCTCGTAGACGATCGGCGGCGTCTTCTGGCCGGCCGCGGCGCCGGATCCCGACTCGGCGCGCAGCTGCGGCAGTTTGATGGTGAACCGCGACGCCAGGTCGGCCACCCGGATGGCGTGGGTCGCCAGGGCGGGTTCGGTGACCTTGCCGGCCCGTTCCGCCAGCCCGTCGGCCCACTCCTGGTACTCGATGATCCCGGCGTCCTGCCCCGAGGACTGCTCCAGATCCTCGATCTCCTTGGCCTGCGCGGCGTTGAACTCCAGCAGGTCGCGCACCGGAACGCATTCCTCGGAGGTGCGGTTGAACACCGTCTCCGAGAGCACCAGCCCCACCACCGCGACCAGGATGATCGCCGGCCAGATGATCAGGCGCCTGTTGATGTTCATTGGCTGCACTGTATGCAAATTTGGGCGGGCACCGCGACCGGCGTACACTTCCTGACGTGCAGCGTGTGCTCCTCCTCGGGCGCCGCGACGGGGTCTGATCCAGACTGGCTACCCGTCGCGGGTCTTTTGCGATGCGCCGGTCTGAATACCTCTAGACCCCCGGGAGCCACCATCATGACCAGCTTTTCCAAGCCCTCTATCGATTCACCCGACGCGTTTTCGTGGTCGGCGGGTGGTCGCAGCATCGAGACGCCGTCGGGCCCGCGCGCGCCCGGCCAGCCGTCCTGGAACACCCAGCGCAATTCGGCGATGCCCGTCAACCGCTACCGCAGCTTCGTCGATGAGGTCGAAGACGTCTCTTTGCCCGACCGCACCTGGCCGGACAAGGTCATCGACCGCGCTCCGCAGTGGGGCGCGGTGGACCTGCGCGACGGCAACCAGGCGCTGATCGACCCGATGAGCCCGGCCCGCAAGCGCCGGATGTTCGACCTGCTGGTCCGGATGGGCTACAAGGAGATCGAGGTCGGGTTCCCGTCGGCGAGCCAGACCGACTACGACTTCGTCCGCGAGATCATCGAGCAGGGCGCCATCCCCGACGACGTCACCATCCAGGTGCTGACCCAGTGCCGTCCGGAGCTGATCGAGAAGACCTTCCAGGCGTGCGAAGGCGCGCCGCGGGCCATCGTGCACTTCTACAACTCGACGTCGATCCTGCAGCGCCGCGTGGTGTTCCGCGCCGAGCGCGACGAGGTGCAGAAGATCGCCACCGACGGCGCCCGGATGTGCGTCGAGGAGGCCAAGAAGTACCCGGGCACGCACTGGCGGTTCCAGTACTCGCCGGAGTCCTACACCGGCACCGAGCTGGAGTACGCCAAGCAGGTCTGCGACGCGGTCTCCGACATCATCGAGCCGACGCCCGACGCGCCGCTGATCATCAACCTGCCGGCCACCGTCGAGATGGCCACGCCCAACGTCTACGCCGATTCGATCGAGTGGATGAGCCGCAACCTGGCGCGCCGGGACTCGATCATCCTGAGCCTGCACCCGCACAACGACCGCGGAACCGGTGTTGCCGCAGCGGAATTGGGCTATCAGGCCGGCGCCGACCGGATCGAGGGCTGCCTGTTCGGCAACGGTGAGCGCACCGGCAACGTCTGCCTGGTGACGCTGGGATTGAACCTGTTCTCCCGCGGCGTGGACCCGCAGATCGACTTCTCCAACATCGACGAGATCCGTCGCACCGTGGAGTACTGCAACCAGCTGCCGGTCCACGAGCGGCACCCCTACGGCGGCGATCTGGTCTACACCGCCTTCTCCGGCAGTCACCAGGACGCCATCAACAAGGGTCTGGACGCCATGAAGGTCGCCGCCGACGAGGCCGACGCCGACATCGACGACATCCTGTGGCAGGTGCCCTACCTGCCGATCGATCCCAAGGACGTCGGGCGCACCTACGAGGCCGTGATCCGGGTGAACTCGCAGTCCGGTAAGGGCGGCGTCGCCTACATCATGAAGGCCGACCACGGCCTGGCGCTGCCGCGGCGGCTGCAGATCGAGTTCAGCCAGTCCATCCAGGCGATCACCGACGGCGAGGGCGGCGAGGTCTCCCCCAAGGAGATCTGGGACGCGTTCTCCGAGGAGTACCTGCGGCCGGCCAGCCCGCTGGAGCGGATCCGGCAGAAGGTCGACGCGGCCGAGGGCGACGGCGGCATCGACAGCATCACCGCGGTGGTGAAGGTCGACGGCGTCGAACGCGAGATCACCGGCGCCGGCAACGGTCCGCTGGCCGCGTTCATCGACGCCCTGGCCGCGGTCGGGTACGACGTCAACGTGCTGGACTACTCCGAGCATGCGATGTCGGCCGGCGAGCAGGCCCAGGCGGCCGCCTACGTCGAGGCCTCGATCGACGGCGAGACCGTCTGGGGCGTCGGCATCGACACGTCGATCACCACGGCCTCGCTGTGCGCGGTGGTCTCGGCGGTCAACCGGGCCGCCCGGTCGAGCTAGCGCCGCACGTCACAACTGGGAAACGACCGCCGCTTTGACGCTCCGAGACCGTTAGTCTTTTCGCTGGCGTCAATCAGGCGTCCTCTGCGTGTGACAAGGAGCTTCGAATGGACTTCGATTGGGACACCTTCTGGGGTCTGATCTGGTATTCGCTCGTCATCTTTGCGTTCATCGCCTACCTGCTGATCCTGTTCAACATCATCGTCGACCTGTTCTGGCGGGACCACAAAACGTCGGGCTGGGTCAAGGCGATCTGGGTGGTCTTCCTGATCGTGTTCCCGTACCTGACCGCGCTGGTCTACCTGATCGCGCGCGGTAAGGGCATGGCCGACCGCGCCCGGGAGTCGGCACTGTCGGCACAGCAGCAGGCCGACGACTACATCCGGCAGGCCGCCGGCCGCTCCCCGGCCCAGGAGATCGCCGACGCGAAGAACCTGCTGGAGACGGGCACCATCACCCAGGCCGAGTTCGACTCGCTGAAGGCCAAGGCGCTCAGCTAGTTTCGACGCTTTCCCACGGAGGCCACCGGGTCACCCCTGCGGTGAGGCGGTGGCCTTCGTCCTGCGCGGACCCTGTTCAGAACAGGGCGAACTGGTGGCCGTCGACGGTGTCGGTGAACTCGTCGATCCCGGTACCGGAGGCCACTTCTCGCACGTTGATCATGAATTCGCGATCGGGCACCACCGGGACGCCGAGTTCACGGGCGACGTAGCCCTTGCCCTGCGCGGGCGCGTCGTCGTTGCAGATCACCAGCGAGGTCTCGGGGTCGACGTTGTCGCAGTACGCCAGCCCGGCGTGCAGGATCCGCTCGACGAGTTCCTCGTGCGTGCGGGTGCATTCGGCCGACAGCGCCACCCGCATGCCCTGCACCAGCGGGCGGCCCCGCACGTAACGGCCGGGGTTCAGGTACGGGCAGGCCATCCGCGAGGCGAGCATCTTCAGCGGGCGTAGCTCGTCGTGGGTGACCAGGCCGCTGGGCCAGCGCCGACGGGTGGCCGGCCGCACCGGCACCCACACGTCGCGCTCGCGGGCCCGCTCGAGGGCCGGTACCAGCATCCGGGACAGCACCAGCGCGTCGTCGAAGGCGTCGTGCGGGCGGGTCTGGGCGACACCCCAGTGCCGCGCCAGGGTCTCCAGCCGCAGGTTGTCCAGGCCGAGTTCGAGCCGGCGCGCCAGCTCGACCGTGCACATCACGGTGTCGATGGGCAGCGCGGTGGCCGCGAGCTCGGCCTCGGCGGCCAGGAAGGCGTAGTCGAAGGCGACGTTGTGGGCGACCAGCGTGCGCCCGTTCAGCAGCTCGGCCACCTCGCCGGCGATGTCGGCGAACGTCGGCTGGTCCTCGAGCATCTCGGCGGTGATGCCGTGGACGTGCGTGGGGCCGGGGTCCACGCCGGGGTTCAGCAGGCTGGCCAGCGACTGCTCGACCTGGCCGTCGGGGCCCAGCGCCAGCACCGCGACGCTGAGGACCCGGGCCTGGCCGGGCCGGAATCCGGAGGTCTCCACGTCGACGACCGCCCAGCCCTGCCCGGACTCGGCAGCGGGTCGACCCCAGAAGTGGCTCACAGGGTCAGGATGGCACGCACCGGTGACAATTCCGGGCCTTGGCGGGGGCTGTGCAAAACCGTGTCGAGACGCCGGGGCGGGCTCGACATAAACTCTCCGGCGTGATCACCACCCGAGGACGTCTCGCACTGGCCGCGGGCTCCGCCGCGCGGTGGGCCTCGCGGGTCACCGGCCGCGGCGCCGGGGCGATGATCGGCGGCCTGGTCGCGATGACGCTGGACAAGTCCCTGCTGCGCCAACTCGGCGCAGGCCGACGGACCGTGGTGATCACCGGAACCAACGGCAAGTCGACCACCACCGGCATGACCGCGGCGGCCCTGGCCACGCTGGGGCCGGTGGCCACCAACGCCGAGGGCGCCAACATGGACGCCGGGCTGATCGCGGCCCTGGCCGCCGGACGCGACGCGCACCTGGCCGCCCTCGAGGTCGACGAGATGCATGTGCCGCACGTGCTCGACGCGGTGGCCGCCGAGGTGATCGTGCTGCTGAACCTGTCGCGCGATCAGCTCGACCGCGTCGGCGAGATCAACCACATCGAGCGCACCCTGCGGACCGGGCTGTCCCGGCATCCCGGCGCCGTCGTCGTCGCCAACTGCGACGACGTGCTGATGACCTCGGCGGCCTACGACTGTCCGAACGTGGTGTGGGTGGCCGCCGGCGCGGGCTGGGCCGGGGATTCGGTCAGCTGCCCGCGCAGCGGCGAGATCATCGTCCGCGAGGGCGCGCACTGGTTCTCCACCGGCACCGACTTCAAGCGGCCCAGTCCACAGTGGTGGTTCGACGACGAATTCCTCTACGGCCCAGACGGTTTGGTGCTGCCGATGACGCTGTCGCTGCCCGGAGCGGTGAACCGGGGCAACGC